>CAZOKE010000014.1:3233-26566 GCA_964580495.1 uncultured Candidatus Saccharibacteria bacterium | reverse complement strand
GCCGGCAAGATAGTCAAACGTACCGCCTAAGCCTATTGCAACTTTCACATTTAGTTGCTGTAAATGCTGTGCGATCCATTTTTCCTGTTTTGGAGGCTGATAAGCTATACACAGTATATCAGAATTGCTCTGGCTAATCTCTTTAACAGTTTGCTCGTCAAAAGGCTTCCCTGATAAGGCTAGATTAATTTTCAGATTTGGAAATTTTAGCTTTAGCACGTAAGCGCTTTGGGCCGCCACCGAATCCTCTCCCCCGACCAGAGCCATAGAATAATTCTTTTCAGATGCCAATTTAGCCAAATCCCAAATCAACTTTGACCCGGAAATTTTTTGAGCAATAACTTTTTTGCCAGCTAAAAAATTTGCAGCCCATATAACTCCCATGCCATCCGGTAACGACAAATCGGCATTGTTGAGGACATTTTTGTACTCCTGATCATTTTCAGCGAAAACTATAAACTCAGAATAGGTAGTAACTATGTAATGCGCGGAGCCGGATTGCACAAACTGGTCAATTTTGTTTAAAGCATCATCCTTAGAAACCGCATCAACATAAACTCCTGCGACGTCAGTTTTCATACAAGATCTATTTCCAATAATGATTTATGGTGGGCATGATGCAGCAATAATTTGCTCTCGTACAAAGCCGCTTTTGATGCAGTAAAATTAAGCTTCTGCAGATCTTCTTTTGGGAAATTGTCCAGCTTTCTTTCAGGAAAAAGTTTGTTGTCCATATGCATGTTCCCCAATTTCACGTGCGGATAATATGCGCGGTCCGCAAGAACAAAGCCTCGAGCTCGAAAATTGTTCTCAAGATCTGATTGCATCTTCCTCAGTTCCGGATTTCCTTTGAGAGTCAAGTGAATTTGGTTATTTCGGTTTATTAGCTTATCAAATTCTATTCCAAATTGCTTCCTGCCGACCCCAATAGCTGTTCTGAAAATTTCCAGCGCTGATTTGAGTTTGTCCTCTGTAAGGTCGCCTAGGAAATTCAGGGTGATGTGAAGATTTGTGGTGTTGATATATGGAATCGGAAGCTTGCCGCGAGTAATCTCAGTTAATTTTTTCTTAACTTCGTCGGGTATCGGGATTGCAATAAAAATCCTCATAACGCTTTAAATTATACCATAAATCCCGCATCTTCTCGATTATATTTTAAATTAATCCCCGGCAACGAATTTATCAGATTTTTCTTGCATGCAATTAGCCAAAACTGGAAGGTGCGGGATAAAATTGCTAAAATGATGTGGCCATGGAAATCGATAGTCATCGGGTAAAAAAGACCAAAGATCCGCACCTCCACTCATCGGCTCATGTGCTTGCCGACGAGCTTTCCAACCGCCTGAATGATAAAAAGCATTTTGGGTTCTACTTAAAGATGGCGCTAAAATATGACCATGGGTTTCTGCGCAAATTGGCTTCTGAAGTGCTGGAATCCAAGTCAGCCAAAAAGCCCGGAGCCCTGTTTGCCTATTTGATAAAAAAAATCAATCAAGATCATGCTCAAAATAGTTAAGGTTCCCAATCCCATCCTCACGAAAAAAACCGAACCGATCAAAAAAATTGATCAGGAAGTTTTGGATTTCGCAGATCAAATGCTGCAAACCTGCCGCAAAGCAAACGGCATTGGTTTGGCAGCGCCGCAGGTCGGCAAGTCAATCAGGATTTGCATTATCAACCTCGAGCACGTCGGCATCCCCCCGTTTGCGCTAATCAACCCCAAGATCACTCGGAGTTCCTTCAAGAAAGTGGAAATGGAAGAAGGCTGCTTGTCTATCCCCGGAGTTTTTGGAATCGTAAAAAGGTCTGCAGCTGTAACTGTGAAAGCGCAAAATCTGGACGGCGGATCTCATAAATTCAAAGCCGATGGCATGGTGGCACGAGTAATCCAGCATGAAATAGACCACCTCGACGGGATCCTGTTTACCTCAAAAATAATTAAACAAACTTCAGGTAAGCCTGACGAAAGCATGTAATGAAGCTGGTCTTCGCCGGTACCACTAGATTTGGGATCCCCACGCTTGAAAAACTTATGTCCGATGGGCATGAGTTGACTTTTGTTATTACCCAGCCCGACAAACCTGTTGGACGCAAGCAAGAACTCTCCCCTTCTCCGATTAAAGCTTGGGCCCAGTCAAAAAACATTCGTGTCTTGCAGCCGGCAAAAATTTCTGAAATCGAAAATGAACTGCGCGAAGCACAGCCCGATCTTCTGCTTGTCGCAGCTTACGGCCAAATTATTCCCAAAAGCATTCTGGAAATCCCAAAACATGGCTCAGTCAACATTCATGGCTCCGTTTTGCCGAAATATCGCGGCGCTTCACCGATCCAAGCAGCTTTAATCAATGGGGATGAAGAAACCGGAATTACCTTGATTGTCATGGACGAAAAAATGGATCATGGCCCGATTCTGGCTACGAAGACCCTAACAATTGAACCTAATGATAATTTTCAAACTCTTTACCGTAAACTAGCTGAAATTTCAGCCCAAATTTGCTCTGAAGTCTTGCCAAGATTTACAGGAGGTGAGATCAAGCCAAAAGAACAGGATCATAACTTGGCGACTTTTACGAAAATAATAAAAAAAGATGATGCGAAAATTGACTGGACCCAGCCAGCGCAAAATATATTAAACCAAATTCGCGCTCTGAATCCGGAGCCTGGGACTTGGACAACTCTTGAGGGCAAGTACATAAAAATCCAGCAGGCACAAATTTTGCCCGAAATGAGGATCGAACTTCCGGGCAAGCTTTATAGGACCGGCATCGGATTGGCGGTAAAAGCCCAGGACCAAAGTCTGCTTATTACCAAAATCCAGCCTGAAGGTAAAAACGCCATGTCTGGACTCGATTTCCTTAACGGCGTCAAAGGATTAGGTTCCAAATTTTTTATATAAAAAAACTAACATCTAAACCGCCTGAAACCAGGCGGTTTTTTGGATGTAAGTACATGTAAATAAACAAAAATTAAATAAATATCCCGCCTGCCGTTGGCTTTGGTTTCTTTTGCTAGCAACCAAGCTTTCCGATTGGTTTTTTTTGTCGAGTCTGCTAAATAGACACAAATTTTGGCAAATGATATTCAGATACTGAACATTAAGAAAACTCTATGAATAAATTACAATTTATTTTGGTTGCAGCAATAGCAGGTTCTTCTATTCTTTTCGCTCAACAGGCGTCGGCTTCCATTTCGACATGGCAAAAAGGCGCCAGCATGGTTCCCAAAAGCACTACAGATTTAGGCTCCGCCAATTTTCAGCAGTCGCTGCAGAATCTAAAATCTACCGGCGCCAATTCAGTAAGTTTCATTTTGCCTTACTATCAATCCAGCCAAACATCATCCGATATTCAATCCGGCTACAATACTCCGACGGATGCGTCTTTGGCTTCCGCAATTGACTATGCCCATTCGTTAGGCATGCAAGTTATGCTCAAACCGCATCTCGAATGCTACTGCGGACAATGGCGCGCATACATCAATGCGTCAGACAGGACAACTTGGTTTGCGAATTATTCAGCAATGCTTAATCATATTGGCGGAATAGCTCAGGCCCACAACGCCGAAGAAATCGCAATCGGCACAGAACTGATCACCATGGCATCTGGCGATATCAATCCCGACAATACCACTCAGTGGCGCACCATGATCACCTCCCTCCGCGGCGTGTATTCCGGCAAATTGACCTACAGTGCCAATTGGGGCGCTTCGGGCTTTAATTTGGAAACAACGCAGATCAAATTTTGGGACGCATTGGATCAAATCGGAATTTCCGCATATTACAATTTAAGCAGCTCAACCAACGCGGTTTCAGATATAGCCAGCCAATGGGATAATTGGAATAATAATTATATAAAACCGCTGAATACTACTTATGGCAAGCCGATCGTTTTCACGGAAATCGGATATAAAAGCGCTGCGGGTGCCAGGTTTGAACCTTGGGCTTACTGGAACAGCAACGGCTACGACGGGACTGAACAAGCCAATCTCTATGCCGCTTTATTCTCTTACTGGAATAATTTTAGCTATATGCAAGGCGTGCAGCTGTGGTTTTGGGATACCGATCCCAACGCCGGGTGGCCAGGCAACACCGACTATATGCCGCAGCACAAACCGGCTCAGGATGTCATGACTCAATATTTTGGCAGCAGTACCCCGACCCCTCCGCCGCCGACGACTGGGCCGCTGACCTTTACAACCTCAGCTCAAGCCAGCCCAAATCAAGTCACACCGGGCCAAAGCTTTACAGAAACAGCAAATGTAAAAAATACATCAACCTCAGCCGCAAGTAATATCTTGGTTGATGTAGAAAACTATGATAGTTCGGGGAACAAAGTAAACCAGCAAGTTTATGATAATCAAACAATTGCCGCGGGACAAACACAAACGTACAACTTTGCATGGTCAACAACGGTTGCCGGCAATTATACGATTAAAATAGGCATTTTTAGCTCAGGGTGGGGCACGACATATGATTGGAACGGTTCGGCAGGCAGCTTCACAGTGGCATCAAGCAGCCCTCCTCCCCCGCCCCCGCCTTCAGGCAGTTTAAGTTTTACCACCTCAGTACAAGTAAGCCCCGCTTCCATTGGGGCAAACCAGCAATTGACCGAAGCTGCAACTGTCAAGAACACTTCGTCAGTGGCAGCGAGCAACATTCTAATTGATGTCGAAACCTACAACAGTTCCGGATCGAAAGTAAATCAGCAGACATTTGTTGGCCAATCATTCACGGCAGGACAAAACCAAGCATATAAAGTAACTTGGTCCACCCCAAATTTAGGAAATTATACCGTAAAAGTTGGTGTCTTCAGCTCCGGATGGGGAACAAATTACTATTGGAACGATTCGGCCGCAACATTTAGCGTTGCCGCCTCCTCCCCTCCTCCCCCGCCCCCGCCAAGCACTACTCCGGGACCATTAGATATCTGGTGGCCAACAAATGGTTCAACTGTCCAAGGTGTTCAGCCATTCAAAGCCATGGTTGAAAATCTGGACGTAGCGAATTACAACATGTATTGGCAGGTTGATGGCGGAGCTTTGAATCTGATGAGCAACAGTTCGACTGACTATCCGCACAAAGAAGCGTTAGTCGATACTACGAATTGGACTTGGAGCGGCAACGGGCCATATAGCCTCAACTTTCTAGCGAAAAATCTATCGAACAATCCAATCATCCAAAAAGGAATCAGCATCATGGTCGCGCATTAATATAAAAAGCCGGTGTACAGAACATCGGCTTTTTTATTCGTGTTTGATTCTTTCGTAGCGCCCCATCAATTCCGCTTTTTCAATGATATGGCGCTCCATGGCTTTAAGCAGATCCGATTTGTTTGAAGTTTTTGGTATAGATAATTGGGTATCCAAAGCGTAAAGGTAAAAGAAATAGCGGTGCTCCCGGTCAGGCGGACATGGACCAGTGTACTGCAACCCTCCTCTGCCGTTTTGGCCCACTACACCATCGGGTTCTGATTTTTCAGCGATTCCCTTGCTAGTTGGGCTCATATTCCAAACCACCCAATGATCAAATATACCGTCAGGCTTCAGGTATTTAGGGACATCGGGATCTTCCATTATCAAAGCCAGGCTCTTGGTTCCAGCCGGAATATCCGAAAAAGTAAGCGGCGGGTTTACATTGTCCCCGTCACAGCTAAACTTGCTGGGAATTTTTTCGCCATTCTCAAAAACGCTGGCTAATTTCATTTGGAATTTCTTTCTTACTTATAACTTATAATTATCAGCCAGAAAAATTATTGCCATTGTTAAAATAATCAAAATCAGAAGGCCAAGTAATTTCGCTTCTTTTTTATGCTTTGGCCATTTGAGGTAAGCCTTTTCGACATAAATTATCTGCCACCACCTAATGCCTTCCGAATAACCTGCCAAAGTCCCGCCTATAATTAAAATCCAAAAATATGTAGTCAGGTTAACCGGGTAATTTTTGTTAAGGATAATCATGCTGGCCAATCCATACACCACCAAGCTCATAAGCAAGCCCAGTACTGCAAACAAAAAAATGTAAAATTTTCTTTTTTGTTCCGTCGCAATTTTTGCCATTTTATTTCAGATGATTAATTTTTATAGAATATTAAATTCTTTAAACCCTTTGTATCTTCCTTCTTTGAAGTCAACTTTCTCGACTCGGGCATTATCCGGCCCCTCATGGCACCACTCTATGAAGTTATCGAGGTCTTCCGGTGTGCCTTCTGCCTCGATGTAGACAAACTTGCCTTCGTTTTTGGCGTAACCTTTTATTTCCAGCCGATCCGCAACTTCTTTGGCAGAATTGCGGAAAAACACTCCTTGCACTTTTCCGAACACGAATACATCTAAGTGCTTATCCATACTAGTATTTTACCAAAACCCAAGCTAAAAAGCTATTAAACGAATTTTTTCAGCTTTCTAAAGTCCGCTGCAAGCAGTTTTTTGATATGCGGATTGCGAAGGGCTGCCGCCGGATGGAACATCGGCACCAATACAAATTGATGCCCAAGCCACTGGGTTTTAATCGGCTTGCCATGCAATTTAGTGATTGGATCTTTGCAGAATTTTTTTAATGAAACACCTCCAACCGTCACTATTAATTTCGGCTTTATAATGTTTAGCTCCTCATTAACATATTTTTCGTAGGCAAAAACCTGCTTCGGCGTCGGCGTTTTGTTTTCCGGCGGACGGTACCGGACTACGCTGGTAATGTATACGTCTTTTGATTTAATTCCAGTTTTCGCAATTAGCTCTCTCAGCAATTTCCCGCTTCGCCCCACAAATGGCCGACCGGTTTCATCTTCAGTCCGACCCGGAGCTTCTCCCAAAAGGTAAATTTTCGGATTTAAGCTGCCTTCTCCGAAAACTAAATTTTTTGCGGTATTGCGAAAAGGCAGGCTTTTATCCGAAGCCATTTTAGCTTTAAGTTTTTCAATTTCTTTTCGCTTATCCATTTAGCCTTTGTATCGCCTTGTTCTTTTCGGTTTCGGGTAAAGCAGTTTTTACGACTGCCTGCTTCATAATCTCAATTGTTTGGTCGTAGGTTACAGTATCAACCGGATATGGTGTCGCGTCCTTACCGCCATGGGCAAAACTATACCTTGCTGGGTCTAGCCTGGATGCCTCCGCTCCGTAAATTAGCTCGCCAACCAAAGCTAAAGCGCAAATCGTTTTGGGCCCGACACCTTCAGTATAGAGCAATTTTTCATAATTTTCAGGCTGGATATCGACTAGCCTCTGCAAAACTTTTTCTAAATATTTGCTTTTGCTGAAATCTTCATGCATGACCGGGTGTTTGGAGAATTCTTTCCGCGCCATTTTTGCGGCTACAAATTCATCTTCGCCAAATTTAAATGCAACAGTTTGAGAGAGATTCGAAAAATGCTTCCTTAAAATTTCAATATCTTTCATGACTGTAAGAAATGAAGAATGTATCAATTCTACCGAAAGCTGTCGGTTCTCTTCACCGGAGGCGGCAGTCATGTTCAAATCTATGGTTTGCGGAAGTTTTTGCGATGCAATTGCGGCATGAGGCTCGACAATCAAATCTTTCGCAGAGTCAGATGACCAATGATACCTTCGGGCTGTTCCGGAATCCGTATTCATTCCTTGCTGCACCACGGTCCAAGCGCCGTTTTTAGTAAACATAAAACTGTGGTGATAGATTTGATATCCGTCCTGCACCAGCGCCGAATCCACTTTGGCCGCCATTTTGGAATTGTAGACTAAATTATCCGCTAACTTTTTATCCAAGCCAAGCGCTTCTGACCAAGCTATGATTTGATCCGGAGTCTTGCGGCTGGTTTTGCCTTTGCCTCCAGCAATAAAGACCCCCAGTTCCTTTTCCATGCCGCGCAAAGACTCTTTGAGCGCTCCGGTCAAAACAGTGGTAAGACCAGATGCGTTCCAATCAAAAGCCAGCACCGTGCCGAGCGATTGGAACCAGACCGGATCGCTCATCCGCTTTATAAACTCATCCGGGCCAAATTCCTGTATGAGCACCCTGCACATTTCGCGCCCAAGCTTAACCATGCGCTCAAACAGCCATTTGGGCGCTTTGCCATAATCCAATGTAAATGTCGCTACTCCCCTTCTCATACTATTATTGTTACTTATTTCCCATGCTTTCTCAAGCAATATAAAAACGGCAAAAAAACTTGCCGCTTTATCATCAACAACCATCCCGCACTTGATGCGGAATCTGCTTATCCCAAATTCATCTGACGCAGTCTTTTTACTCTTTCTTCGATGGGCGGATGAGTATTAAACAGATTTGCAAACCAGCTTCCTTGGGACTGTCCGGTATCAGCCTTAAATGGGCTTGCGATATATAAATGCGCAGTGGCATTATTGGCCGCTTCCAGAGGTTCGCGGTCTGAGGCAATCTTTTCCAACGCTCGCGCCAGACCTTCAGGGTACCGCGTCAACAAAGCGCCAGAAGCATCAGCCAGGTATTCACGGTGCCTGGAAACCGCCAATTTGATCAAAGTAGCTATTATTGGGGACAGAATAGCCAAAACCAGCCCTATAATTGCTAAAATTGCCATAATTTGGCTGCCTTCGCTGTTACTTGACCTTCTGCGCCCTCCTCCCAGAAAATTGAAGCGAAGGAACCAATCGGCAAGCAATGTGATTGTACCGACCAGAACGACTACCAAAGTCATGACTCGAATATCGTAATTTCCAATATGCGAAAGTTCGTGGGCAATCACTCCTTCCAATTCTTGCTTATCGAGTTTTTGCAAAATTCCGTTGGTCACGCAAACTACCGCGTGCTGTGGATCCCTTCCGGTAGCAAAAGCGTTCGGTGAAGGATCATCAATAATATATATTTTCGGGTTTGGCAAGCCAGCCGCAATGCAAAGATTTTCTACAAGCCGGTAAAGCTCCGGGGCGGATTGGCGATCTATTTCCTGTGCTTTCGAGATGGCCAAAGTTATAGAGTCAGAGAAGTAATAAAAAATCCAAGACGAAAAAATACTAAAACCCAAGGCTATCACCAAAATTGCCGGGTTATTGTAAACTCGGGCAAAAATATATCCCAAAGCCGTGATAATCACAAGAAATACAGCAATAAGTATCCACGACTCCCGCTTGTTGCGGGTAATTTCGGTATATGTAAGCATAATGCTCAAAGATTTCGACCTTAGTACTTAGTACTCAGAACTTAGTACTTGGTTTTAAAACGAAACTTTGGGTGCCTCGCGTTGAGCCTGATCCTCTACTCCAAAAAATTCACGTTTAGTGAAATTCATCATAGAAGCGAAAAGATTTGTTGGGAAAACCTGAAGCTTGGTATTGTAATCGCGGACATTGCCGTTGTAGAATCGGCGCGCCGCTTGAATTTTGTCTTCGGTATCGGTCAAGTCGCGTTGCATCTGCAAAAAGTTTTGGTTGGCTTTGAGGTCCGGATAATTTTCCGCAACCGCAAACAAACTCTTCAATGCCCCTGACAATTGGTTTTCGTTTTGCAGTTTTTGGTCCAGGCCAGTTGCACCCATGGCTGCAGTTCTGGCTGCAGTGACTTTTTCGAACACGCCGGATTCGTGCGCCGCATAACCCTTTACGGTATCCACTAAATTAGGGATCAAATCATATCGGCGCTTAAGCTGGACGTCGATATCGCTCCAGGCTTCGTCCACTCTGTTGCGGGAGCGAACCAAGGAGTTAAATAAGCCAATTAGGCCCAAGACCACGACTATTAAAATAATCCAAAATATCAACATATGTTTGGTTTATTAATGCTAATTGCCTAACCATTATAGACCCTATTATAAACAAAATCCATTGTCATTACAAAAAAGAAAAGCCCCGGGTTTGCCCCGAGGCTTAAAACCTTATTTTGCAACAGTTTCAAACCCTCCGGCCTGAATATCCCAGAGTCGCTGGTACATTCCGGATCCGGCTTTCATGAGCTCTTCGTGCTTGCCTTCTTCCGTAATCTTTCCTTCATCCAAGACAATGATCCTATCTGAATCCCGGATAGTGGAAAGTCGGTGGGCAATCGCGATTGTCGTACGACCCTGCATGAGTCGGTGCAAGGCGTCTTGAATCAAGGCTTCAGATTCTGAATCAAGGCTAGAGGTTGCCTCGTCCAAAACCAGGATCGGAGCATCTTTCAGGATAGCCCTGGCAATTGCTACTCTCTGCCGCTCACCTCCGGAAAGTTTCACTCCTCTCTCGCCCACAAATGTTTTATAACCTCCGGGAAATCTGGAGATGAATTCGTGCGCATGTGCCGCTTTCGCAGCTGCCACAACCTCTTTTTCGGTAGCTGTTGGGCGTCCATAACGGATATTGTCCATCAAGCTCCGATGAAACAGGATCGGCTCCTGTGGGACAAATGCTACGGACTTCCGGAGGCTTTCCTGTGTGACTTGCGAGATGTCCTGTCTGTCGATCAGCACCTTGCCTTTTTTCACATCTTCAAATCTCAACAGGAGTTTGACGATGGTGGATTTGCCGGCTCCCGAAGGGCCGACAAATGCCACTCTCTGACCGGGTAAGATCTTAAGATGAAATTTTTTGAAAACATGATTGTCTTCATCGTAGAAGAAATCCACGCCATCAAACTCAATTTCACCCCGATCTACCACCAACGGTTTTGCATTGGGTGCATCCACGATCTGGTGGGGTTCCATTAGCATTTCTGTCATTTCGTTCGCGTCAGCCAACGATTCGTAAATCGTGCGCAAGTTGCGCCCGAAATCCCAGAGCCGGTCAAAGATTTGCCCAAGGTACATCCAAAGCACGGCAAAGTCGCCAACTGTGAGTCTTCCAACTCGCCAGTACTTTAATGCCACAAGCAAAACTCCGGCATTTAAAGCTACCATGGCAATGCTCTGAAAAACCTCAAAGTGGTTTCCCATATTCCAGGTCATATTCCGGAGCCTGAACAACTTTTCGGTAATACTCCGGAAGGTCTTTATCTCGGCCTTAGTACCATTGAACAACTTCAGGTTGATGCTATTGGTTATCGTATCTGCCAGGTGAGCAGTTGTTTTTGTGTCCTGATCGGCTTTCTTGATGTCAAATGGGAGCTTCCACTTCGTGAAAGCCAGAGCGCAGCAGATGTAGATCACTGCCCAGACAAGCGTCATAATCCCAAGTACTGGCCAGAACCAAAACAAAATTGCCAGGATTGAAATTATCTTGATGCAGGTTCTGAGGACCTCCCATGTGATGGTGTCTGCCAATCGCTCAAATGAATTCTGATAACGTCTCACTCTAGTGACGATGCTTCCGCCGAAATTATTCGTAAAGAAAGCATACGAATGCTTCAGCAGATATTCATAACAGGTGTTGAGCAGATCGGTCATGACTCTGGGTTGGAAAAAATTGTTCACATATCCCAGAATCCTCCAAAACATCTGGTTTACAGCCATAACTAACAGGATGTACCAAATATAGTGGATCGCGAGCCCATAACTGTTCGGTCCCGATTCGCTTAAAGCGTTTATCAGACCTTTAAACAGAAAAGGCTGTAGCAGATCGAAACCGCAAGTCACGAAGTTTCCGAAAAACAACGACAAAACCGCTGCTTTGTACAGCCACGAATGTTCCCAGTAGATTTTCAGGGTTTGTTTCGTTACGGGTTGCATATTCCTCCTTAATAATCTTAGCAAAGAACTAAAAAGACCGCGATTTTCACCGCGGTCTTAAAAATTGATAATGTTAGTTTCTAATTTCTAACATTTCAAAGCCTAAAATCGCAGCAAAAAGGTTGCCAAAAACTCCACCGTTTACGGCGGAATCCCAAATAAAGTTGTGGTTACGACTATTGAACATGTTAGTTTACTCGCAATTCAGCAAAACTACTGTTTTATTAATGATTTCTAATTTTAGACCTTTTTAAAGCTTGCGTCAAGTCTCAAACAAAGCTTTCAGATACAATGCATTATCAGCCGCGAATGCATTTGCATCGTTATTGAAATAGCAAAATAATTCCTTTGGCTTTAAAGCTTTCAAAGCCTTCGCCCATTCTTTCAATTCTTCATCTGTATAGTTGGACGCAAACAATTTAGTTCGCCCATGAAATCTCATGTAAACAAAGTCTGCAGTCCTGATCACCTTCGACGGCCAAGCCGGAGAATTAGTGATCACAAAAGCACTGTTGTGTCTTTTCATAAAGCCATAAACTTCATCATTGAACCAAGTCGGGTGGCGGAACTCGCATGCTATTTTAAGTTTCAGTTTGTGTTTCTTTTCTATTTTATGGATCCTGTCAAACAAAAAACTGAGCTTATCCATGTTTTGGCGGAAGCTGGGCGGGAATTGGATCAATATCGGGCCCAGCTTCCGCCCCAGTTTGGACCCATTCACAAAAAAAGCTTCAAGCGTTTTCAAATCTTCTTTGTCGAAATTTAATTTTTTGAAATGCGTAAACAGCCGGTAAAACTTGAGAGTAAATAAAAACCCGGCCGGGACTTCAGTTTTCCATTTTTCGAATGTGCTGACACGAGCCATATGGTAAAACGTGGTGTTCACTTCTACAGTATGGAATTTAGACGATAAATACGGCAGCCAATCTTTTTTAGGCAGATCTTCCGGAAAAAACCTGGCATTCCAGTGTTTGTACTGCCATCCCGATGTTCCAATATAAACTTTCATACTCCCAAATATATCAGATTGGTTGAGCTTGCCTATTGGATAAATAAAAAACCCCGATATTATCGGGGTAATTTTTGGAAGTTTGAACTAGCTAACCTGATTCATAACTTCGCCGTGCAAGCCGTCTTCACAAGAGCATGACAGCATATCATTGCCGATCATATTGCAGCCAGCAGTGTCGCAAGCTTTCGCTTCTTCCGAAACGCTGCCGCAAGACGGACAAACATAGTGGGTCATTTGGAGTCTTTGGATTAATAGCTGGTGTATTATAACCGTTCTTTTGCCTGTTTAGCAAACCTATTGCGGATTAAAGTCAAAAAGCCTCCGATTTTACTTTGGAGTCAAGTGCTTTTTGTATTATTTTCGGATCAGTTTGAAAAACCTGCTGAGCCCGCCGTCTTTTGTCTTCTCTTGATACAAAAAATCTAAATCCTTATCGTCAAACTCCGAAAACCATTCATACCAATCAATCTCTTCCAAGCCCTCATCGGCAAAACCGGGAAAGTTAATCCTCAAAATACCTGCATCTTCATCCGAACCGGTCGTTTTGACGCTGGCCGGCTTTCCGCCCCGCTCCTGTGCCCATTGCTGAATTACATCGTGATCTTTAGTGATTTTGCTCTCATAATCTTCGTCTGGCATAATTAAATTCCTTTGATTAAGCTATTAGCGCGAACGTTTGCGAGGCACCTTGGCTCCTGACCTTCGGGCTTCGGATAAACCGATGGCTATGGCTTGCTTCCGGCTTTTAACTTTTTTGCCGGAGCGCCCGCTTTTCAATTTACCCTTCTTCAACTCGTGCATTGCCCTTTTTACTTTTTGTTGTGACTTCTTGCCGTACTTTGCCATAAATGTTTACTCAATTATTTATAGTTAACATTGCTTCCCGGTATTTTTCAATTGTGGATTTATCTAATCCGAAGACAAGAGGATTATATTGCTTTATACTAAATGCATGCACTTACACTTAGATTTCTTTTCCTGGATAATCCATTATAAATATTTAGTTATTTTTCCAATAACAGTTTTTGAGGGTCCTATTATTTCCGTCATTGTGGGTTTTTTGCTTTCATTGCACTATCTTAATTTTTGGATAGTCTTTCCGATATTGATTATGGCTGATCTGGTTGGCGACTCTATGTATTATGCCATCGGCCGATTTGGCCGCGAAAAATTTATCTTGAAATACGGCCACTACGTGGGCATAAATTTGGAAAAGATTGAAAGGTGGGAACGATTTTTCCATGACAACCGCAACAAAGCCATGATTGTCGGTAAGTTTGCGCACGGCACCGGGTTTCTGATGTGGATTGTCACCGGTATCATCAAGATGCGATATTGGAAATTTTTGGAAATTAATTTCTACACGACTCTGGTAAAGACTTCCATTTTGATGGTAGTCGGCTACTATTTTGGCCAGGCTTACGGAACAATCAACGGTTACTTCAATTATTTAGCATTGTTCTTCGCCTTGTTGCTGCTGTCTTTGTATTTTGTGGTAACGCGGACAACGCTGCTAAATAAATTTTTCCATATCGAAGAGCCAAAGGACTCCAACTCTTGAAAATCTAGCCATTTTAGATTAAAATAAGCTGTAAACATCCATAAAGTTAATTTTTCCGGCTGATTGGGGAGTAGCCAAGTGGTAAGGCAGTGGACTCTGAATCCACCATTCGAAGGTCCGAATCCTTCCTCCCCAGCCAAGCGTAAAAATTACTAATTCGAAAAATATTATGTTCGATCAACTTCGAGACCTAAACAATCTTAGAAAACAAGCTGCAGAAATGGATAAGCTTTTGTCAGCGGAAAGAATCAGCGGGGAGGCCAAGAGCGGCCTGGTAAGACTCGTCGTAAACGGCAAGCACGATCTTTTGGAAGTTCAAATCGACCCAAATCAGGAGCTGGATCGTGCGGCATTGGCCCAAGCTTTTAAAGATGCTTATTCTGATGCCCAAAATAAGCTTCAAAAAGTGCTAATGGAAAAATTTAAAGGGCTTATGTAAAGCCTCCCTAAGGCTTGAAAATTGCCCTGATTTTGGTATAATTCAAATGCTCCGGATAAGGAGCTTTTCTTTGTAAATAAATAATTAATAATCAATTTATGCTTACCTCCAGCACCCTGTTTTACCTTTCGGCCATTTCAGGAGCCGCAGCTTTGGTCTATGGCGGAATTATCATCCGTTATGTTTTGGCCAAGCCAGCCGGTGATGAAAAAATGCAATCCATTGCCAAGGCTATCCAAGAAGGCGCCCAAGCTTACTTGGCCAGGCAATACAAAACCGTCGCAATCGTGGCTGTTATTTTGGCGCTAGTTATTTTCTTTTTTATCAATCTGCATACTGCAATCGGCTTCTTGGTGGGAGCCGTGGCGTCTGCCATTGCGGGATTTACCGGAATGAATGTTGCGGTTAGGACTAATGTCCGCACGGCGGAGGCAGCAAAAAAAGGTTTGTCCCCGGCTTTTGATTTGGGTTTCAAAGGCGGCGCAGTCACAGGGTTGTTCGTCGTCGGACTGGGACTGCTTTCTGTTGCGCTATTTTATAAATTCACCAACGATATCCCGGCTCTGATCGGCTTGGGATTTGGCGCTTCGCTGATTTCCGTTTTTGCCCGTCTCGGCGGAGGCATTTTTACCAAAGGAGCCGATGTCGGAGCTGACTTGGTCGGCAAAGTCGAAGCCGGTATCCCGGAGGACGACCCGCGCAATCCGGCTGTTATCGCCGATTTAGTCGGTGACAATGTCGGAGACTGTGCCGGCATGGCTGCGGATCTATTCGAAACATATGCTGTAACCACAGTTGCCGCCATGCTGCTTGGCCATATTTTGTTCCCGGGCAACCAAACTTATCTCCTCTATCCCCTGGCGCTTGGCGCAATCTCGATCATCGCCTCAATCATCGGAACTTTTTTTGTGAGATTATCGGGCAACGGCATTATGGCAGCTCTTTATAAAGGACTTACGGCTTCGGCAATCCTCGCCGCAATCGGATTCTTCTGGCTGACTCACAAACAATTTGGCAGTACTGGCAACCCGCTGTTCTATTCGGCTCTGATCGGCTTGGTGGTGACGGGAGCCATGGTGGTCATTACCGATTACTACACATCAAAAAAATACCGGCCTGTTAAATCTATTGCTGAAAGCTCCACTACAGGGCACGGAACAAATATAATTACCGGGCTCGCTGTATCAATGCAGTCCACTGCACTACCGGTTTTGGTGATTTTGGCTGGGATCCTGCTTTCTTACCATTACTCCGGAATTTACGGCACTGCTATAGCAGTTGTTTCCATGTTATCCATGACCGGGATTGTTGTTGCAATCGACTCGTTTGGCCCGATCACAGACAACGCCGGTGGCATAGCGGAAATGTCAGGGCTTCCGGATGACGTTCGCAAATCCACGGATGCTTTGGATGCGGTTGGAAATACCACCAAAGCAGTAACCAAGGGTTATGCCATTGCTTCCGCGGGTCTGGCCGCAGTTGTGTTGTTTGCTTCCTACACTCAAGAGCTGACAAATCGCGGCCGCAGTTTAAGCTTTGATTTGTCAGATGTTTCGGTTTTGGCCGGATTAATTATCGGAGGCTTGCTGCCATACCTTTTCGCTTCCATTGCCATGCAGGCCGTAGGACGAGCCGGGCACGCAATTGTCGAAGAAGTCCGTCGCCAGTTCCGCGAGATCAAAGGGATTATGGAAGGAACGGCCAAGCCGAATTACAAAACGGCGGTTGACATTGTCACAAAAGCAGCCATCCGTGAAATGATTGTCCCTGCCCTGCTTCCGGTTGTGGTTCCGATATTGGTTGCAATTATCCCCTTCCTTGGACTGAAAGCTTTGGGTGGAGTTTTGGTCGGTTCCATCGTAACCGGTTTATTCGTGGCGATCTCCATGACCAGCGGCGGCGCTGCCTGGGATAATGCTAAAAAATTCATTGAAGACGGCAACTTTGGCGGGAAAAAATCATTTGCTCATCAAGCTGCGGTTACGGGTGACACCGTAGGCGATCCATATAAAGACACTGCAGGCCCTGCGATCAATCCAATGATCAAAATCATCAATATTGTGGCTCTGCTCTTAATAGGATTGTTAATTAAATAGTTTATATAAAAAAGCCGGGACTTGAACGCAAGTCTCGGACTTTTTATTTGGAATCAGGGCAGCATGCCCAACTGGAATATTCGGCGGAATCGTTCGGCGTTTGCCTCCTGGGCAATCAATGCAGGGTCACGATCATCAAACAGCGGGGCGTCGGGGTGCGCGGGGCGATTTTCACCTTCGAAGTCGGAGTCATTGACTCCAAACTTGTCTGGATCCATCTCTATCAAAGATGGAGGCGTCATACGTTCTCCGGTAGAGTCGTCGCGTATAAACACGACCCGGTTTTTCGCCATTCCTATCCTCCATCGTAAACTTCTGCCTACTGACCCTTTTCACAGAGTTAAAGTAGGATTCTGCCAAACTGAAGTTTGATTTACTTAACACTCTCGATGACACCGCCTCCAAGGAGCTCGTCGCCCTTATAAATTACCGCGGATTGTCCCGGAGTTATGGCTCTTTGTGGAGTGTCAAAAGTAATTCTAAGTTTACCTGATTCTGCCATTTCAATCAAGCCTGCGAAATCAGGATGGTGATATCTAATCGCAACCCCTGTCTTAAGAGGAAAATTTGGTTCCTTGTTTGTCCATGACAGCTCTCCAACAGTGAATTCCGAGCGCCAAAGTATGGAATCTTTTTTGTCATTGCTGACAATCAGTTTGTTTGCGTCAAAATCCTTGGCTACAACATAGTAAGGCCCATCGCCTCCGAGTCCCATGCCTTCGCGCTGGCCAATAGTGTAGAATGGCAAGCCCGAATGTTGGCCCAATGTTTCCCCTGAAGGATTTACAATCTCTCCGACTCTGGCCTTAACATGCTCTTTGAGAAACTCTGCGACGTTAATTTTTCCAATAAAACAAATTCCCTGCGAATCTTTCTTAGCAAAATTTGGAAGTTTGAATTTTTGGGCAAGCTTCCTGACTTCCGATTTTCTCATGCTCCCAATTGGAAAGATGACTTTGGACAGCTGGTGTTGTTTCAGCGTATACAAAAAGTAACTTTGATCCTTTGCCGGATCAATCCCCTTGAGAAGTTTATAATATCCGTCTTCAAATTTTACTTGAGCATAATGGCCGGTGGCTACATACTCAGCTCCCAGAGCCAAAGCTTTGTCCAAAAAAACTTTGAACTTAATCTCTGAATTGCACATCACATCCGGATTGGGGGTTCTACCTGCCTCATACTCTTTTAAAAAATATTCTACGACTTTGTCATAGTATTCTTTTTCGAAATTCCAGATGTAAAACGGAATGCCCAATACTTCCGCGACTTTCCTGGCATCTTCGGCGTCTTCGGCCCAAGTGCAGCCATAATCGCCAAAATCCTCTGACCAATTTTTCATAAAAACGCCAATAGCATCAAATCCTTGCTGTTTGAGCAAAGCTGCAGTCACGGACGAATCAACTCCGCCGCTCATTCCTACAACTACTGTTTTTCTAGTATTCATAATGGAATATAGTAACAAAATTGCGACTCAAAAACAAGAAGACGGGGTTAGCCCGTCAACTGTTTTAGAATTTGATGCTGTCCCCTGGATTCAGCGAGCCTGATTGGATCGGTTCTTCTTTGTGAATTTTCTTAATCTCGGTCGGTATGGCCACAGAGGGTTTCTCCTCGGAGGGAGCAGCAAGTTCAACTTCGTCCGGAGCTACCGGAATCGGTTCAGAAATTTCCTGGTTGGGGACATTTCGCCGTGGCGCGGGTATGTCTTTGGCCAACCTTTGTTCCAGATTTTTACTTAAACTTTCCAAAGCTTTCGATGTGGCCTCGATTTTATCCTGAAGCTTCTCGCTCGACATCTTATTTACCGTTTCCCAAATCGGATTCTCTTGTTTTTTGGGTTGAGGTTTTTGATGGCGATCGTTACGATCCTGATTCCGCCTCTGCGGATGGTCCGAGACCTGTCTATAACGGCGCTCAAGCTCCACTCTCTCCCCGCTTTGCCTATGTTCTTTGGGGTCATATGTCTGAACGCGATTTGATCCTTGCGAGCGGCTTTCAGCGCGGCGGTATTCTTGGCGAGGTTGTTGAACCGGCGCTGGCCTTGGCATAACTTCCGCTGGATTGTCATCCAGCGGCGCGTTTTGCCTGATGTCCTGGGGTGAACCGGTTTTGGTGCGGTGCTCAAATCTAAGATGTTCTTGCATATCTTCCGCGTCAGCCGAATCTGACTCGATCTTGGCCGCCTGGGTGTGGAACTCGGCTCCCAGCCATTTGTTGATTTTTTCTTCCACAGTGGCCCGGGGGGTGCCGTACCGCTCGCGGGAAACAGCTATAACTTTGTCTTCATTTCCGGTAGCGGCATTTATTGGCGGCAGCGTTGCGGCTGAAAAAGGGTTGGATGTCACGCCATTAATCAGCAATTTTACGTAAATTGAAGCAAAACCCAAATTCACAAGATCGTTTATGGTATATGTCGGCTCGAATTCTTTTTCCAGAAATTCCGCATCATCGGCGCCCACCCGGAAAATTATCATGGTCCCGACGTTTCCGAAAATAGCATCTCTGACGATTGTATTGCGGTCATGCACCAGCTGCCCGATATATTGGTGGGCCACAATCAAATTCAGACGGAACTTTCGAGCTTCCGATAAAATGTTGGCAAAAGATTCCGTAGCAAAGTTTTGGAATTCGTCGACATACAGGTAAAAATCCTTGCGTTCATTTTCCGGAATATCGACTCGGCTCATGGCCGCCAGCTGCAGTTTGGTTATCATCATCGCCCCCAGCAAAGCCGAGGCGTCTTCGCCGATGCGGCCTTTCGAAAGATTGACCAGTAAAATTTTCCGGTTGTCCATGACATCACGCAAATCGATGGCGCTGCGCGTTTGGCCCACGATGTTTCGTATGATAGTCGAAGAAATAAACGCCCCAACTTTGTTTTGGATAGGTGCTACTGCTTCGTTTCGGAATTTGTCCTGGTAATTTGCAAACTCGTCGCGCCAAAACGACTTGACCACAGGGTCTTTGATATTATCCACTATCCGCTTGCGGTAATTCTTGTCCACGTACATGCGCACGATTCCAAGCATGGTGTTGCCGGGCGAATCCAGCAAAGCCAAAATTGTGTTGTTTAGGATGTATTCCATGCGAGCCGACCAAACTCCGGCCCAGATTTTCGTAAACACGCCCATGAGCCCTGAAGCCACCAAATGCTTATAGCGTTCATCCACGGCTTCCAGAGGGTTAAATGCAATAGGATAATCCATGTCAGCAGGATTGAAATAAATCACATCATTGATCCGGTTTGATGGGATAAAGTTAAGGATTTTTTCCACAGAATCGCCGTGCGGGTCCACAAACGCCACCCCATGGCCGTTTTGGATGTCTTGGATTACCATATTCTCAATCAAAGTGGTTTTGCCCATGCCGGACTTGCCCATGATGTACATGTGCCGGCGGCGGTCATCCCGCTTAATGCCAAAAGGCACTTCCTTGTTTCGGAAGTTAGTTTTGGCAAAAATTGTAATGTCATTTTCTTGGCTCATATTTCTCTTTACATGTTATATGTTACATGATATATGACTTCAGACAACCGGCAGATTCGACGGCGGCGCGCTCTTGATAGTTTGGACGTGCTCCACTTGCGAAATTCTGGCATTCGGCACAACCGGGAAATGGTAAAGAGTCGCAAGCTCCTCTGTATTCATATAGTACAAACCCGAACCTTTCCAGGCATCGCGATTTTTAAAATTGGCCAGGAAGTGGCGTTTGCGGGTCAAAATTCTTTTCCTGATTATTGGCTGCTCCAAATTTTGGGAAACTTTGAAGGAGACGTCTGTCCAGGTATGCGCCAAATCCGGTTTAAGCCCGTTTAATGACGGATCGTCAAAATTGCGGTAAGCGCCGATAATTTCCGGGATGCGGAGCCCTTTGTTCAACCGCCCTTTGGGTGTGAGGTAAAGGACCCTCAAATGGACTTCATAGCTGACTTTTGAAAGCATTCTTTCCATGGCGGTAATCACCCCTTTTTCACCTTCGCTTAAATATTGCATCAGCGACGGCGGTTTGTCTTTTTCTTCTTTTTTAGGAGCTTCAGCACCCAAACCTACAATAGCAAACAGGCCATTGAACACGGCATTCAGGGGATCCAAAAATATCGTTTCTAGCCAACCTTTCGGTTTAGGTTTTTCGGGGGCGCCTTTCAATTTTTGCACCAAGTCTCTGGCCGCCGCTTTCCATTCTTCCTGCACCGGTTTGATCACCAACTGTGTTGCCAGCAGCTCATAAGGCTCAATATTGCTCATCATTTCAAGCACGTTGGCCAGCGGGTCTATAAAAGTTTCCTGTTCCTTGTGTTCATAACCGCCGTAAGTGCGGATCGGGTAAGCGCTTTCTTTTCCTTGCCGCCGCTTATTCCACTGCGTGCCCCAAAAATCAAAGTCAGCCGTTTCCGGGTCGTATTCTTTGGGCAAATTTTTCAGGTAATCTTCGACTTCGTAAATTTCCGCTTTCGGATATTGGGCAAAGATGGCGGATTCCAGCAAACTGCGGTACTTGTCCGGGAGCCGGAACATGTACGAAACTCTGCCGCCGAGGCTGACTATCTCGCACGATACGTGCAGAACGATTTTGCCAGCCAGCTGTTCGCCCCAGCTGGCGCCGGAATGGATGGCATGCAAGGCCGCAAATACCTGCTCCATGGCGAACGGCGAACGCTCGTTCAGCTCATCGACTTTGACTTCTAGCATGATCCATTTGACGGCAGTCGCGTATTTTTCGATGTTCTGGAGTTTTTTGATCTGGTAAATCAGCCAAATCAGCAGCGCAACAAAAAAAATCCAACCGTAGTAGTCGATCAGGATGATTCCCATGTAATAAAAAATGTCGCTCAAACCTTGAAACATCAAAACCTCCCTTTATGCGCGATTATATTTTTGTATTGTCGGCACTCGCCACCGTGTAGCGGTCTTTGCCGACTTTTTGGAAATATTTTTTGTTTGATAAGCCCACGAGGATTGTGTTTCGTTTAACCAGGCGGCGCTTCAGCACCTCGGCGATGACTTCGTCGCGTGTCAAAGGCTTGCCTGAAATTTCCAAAATTTCCTTTATGACATCGGCTACAACGCCCTTTTTGTATCCCCATTCGGACAACGCGTAAATTCCGCGGCCAATCAGGACAAACCGGTCGTCTTTGATAAGTTCGTTATGGACGGTTTCCTGATAAGCTTTCCGATCGTCGAATTTATGTTCATTGATCATGCGTGTGATCTCGGAATAATGCTCGGGCTTGCCGTGATGCTTGAGCACCAAATAAGCCTTATCCCCGACATCGCGCGGCTTGATTTCGTTCCAATCTTTAAGCCCAATTTCGCCAAACGGGTTGGTCTGGATGGCGCGGGCAATATTCAAATAGCTCTTAAGCACTCTTTCCGTCAGTTCAACAGTCTGGGATTTATAAAAATCCGTTTGCTTAAACTTGGCGTATAATTCATCCTGGTTTATGACTTTTCCGGCATCCTTGAGTATCTTGATAAAAGTCTGGATGACGTTATTCAGCCGATCAATTTCAAAACCGACAACGTACCAGGAGGAATAATAATTGGCATCTTCGCGGTAAAATTTAAATTGGTCCCCAAGTGTAAGCAAAAACTTAACCGCCTGCTGCTCATTAACTTCGGGTTTGTTATACAGGAGCGTTTGGATGAGATAATCTTCCGAAATTATATTTCCATGCTCCACGATGCAATCAAAAATCAGTTGCAGGGCTTCCTGCAGATTCTTGCTTTTGACTTTCTTAATTTGCGCTATCGAATCTTTTTCGATTTGGCGCACCCGCTCGCGAGTTAAGTTATAGCGTTTGCCAATGCTCTCCAAAGTTTCCATTTCCTGACCCTCCAGCCCAAACCGCTTGGACAAAATCTCGCGATCTCGTTCTTTAAGCTGCGCCAAAAGCTCCCGGACCAGGACGGCCGGCTCAAATTCGTTGATGCTCGAAAGAGTCTGGCTGCCCATGATTGTATCCAGGATATTTGAAGATTGGCTATTATCTTTTGTATCTAATTCTGACATATAGGCCTATTCTATCCTTAATATAGCATAAATTTCCTATCTTGTCAAGAGGCTTATTTTTTTTGTGTTAAAATATAGACATATGAAAAACCCAGAAAGACCAAACATCTTTGATGAAATTGAGGATGTGGATGACTCCACCCATGCCGAATCCAATGCGCGCAAAGATAAGTACCGGGAAAATCTAAAAACGCAACGGGCCGAATTAGCAAAACAAGACAAAGCCAACAAGCTAGGTCGTTCGATTTTGGAGCAAATGCGGGATGTAACTTTTAAATCTACTTCAAGTGAGTTTGCGCATCACGGCCACAAACTTTTTAAGAAATTTTATGCCGCAATGGACTACGATTCACAAACAGAATTCATGAATAAGTCCGAATCTGAAAAAGAGAAAATTTTCTTGGATTGGGTAGAAGCTCAAAATAAATAAAAATCGCTCATTTTACGATCAGAGCGATTTTTTGTTTGGATATATTCCTATATTCCTAAATTCTACTTCCTACGTTTGATGTCCCAGTTGTGCCAAACAATCAGAATCGGAGATGCGATGTAAATTGACGAATAGGTTCCGGCAATAATTCCGATCAACAATGCCAGGACAAAATAGCGGATTGTTTCGCCGCCGAACAACAGC
>CAZOKE010000014.1:0-3223 GCA_964580495.1 uncultured Candidatus Saccharibacteria bacterium | reverse complement strand
TCGGTTAGGGTTGTATTCAAGGACCGCACCAATGTTTGGTTGATGGAAGAGTTGATGATTTCCGGCAGCGATTGTCCTGCGCGCACCCGCAAATTCTCTCTGATTCGGTCAAAAACCACGATGGTGTCATGAACAGAGAAACCCAAGACGGTGAGCAGCGCTGTGACAAACAAAGTATCAACTTCCACTCCCCAGAAATGCCCCAGGATGGAAAAGGCGCCGACGACTATAAACAAATCGTGGATGAGCGCTATAATCGCGGCCCAGCCGAACCGCCAGGATGAGACTGGCTTGGACACTTTGCGGAATGCAAACGCAATATAAAGCACTATAAAAAGCGAAACCAAAGCCAACATCCACGCAGCGCTGGAACGCAATTCTTTTCCGATTACCGGCCCTATCGAATCATATGATTCTTCGCTGATATCGCCGAATTTACTCTTCAGTTCTTTCATAATCTTGTCGTGCTGGTCTTTTTCCATGGGTCCGGTTCGGATAATCACGGAGGTCGAACCCACAGGCTGAACGGCGGCGTTTGGAGTGCCGGCATCGGCTACTGCTTTGACTACGTCTGAAGTTGAAGGGACCTTTCCGGCAAATTTAACTTGCGTAATGGTTCCCCCAGTAAAATCAATCCCCGGCTTAAGGCCATACACGGCAAGCGAAACAATCCCCGCCAAAAGCAATATTGCAGATATCGTGAACCAGAATTTGTAGTATTTGATGATGTTGAGCATAGATTTAAGCTTTAGCCTCAGACTTTTCTTCACTCATCTTGGGCACGCCGTAAAGACCATGGCGGACCATAAGGTTGTGGCCGACCAACATGCGCAGGAATGTCCTGGTAACCGTGATGGCGGTAAACATGGAAACTATAATGCCTAGCGCCAAGGTCACAGCAAATCCCCGCACGATGCTCGATCCAAAGTAGGCCAAGATCGCGGTGGTGATCAAGCTCGAAAAATTTGAATCGCGCACGGAGAGCCAGGCGCGATTGAACCCATCTTCTATTGCCTGCTGCAAAGTTTTGCCGCGGCGCAATTCTTCTTTCATGCGTTCAAAAATAAGGATGTTGGCGTCCACTGCCATACCGACAGACAATATGAACCCGGCGATTCCGGCCAAAGTAAGCGTGATGCCGAAAAGTTTAAATAATGCCAAACTGATCAAAGTGTAAATGCTCAAAGCCAAAACTGCCAAAACTCCTGGCAGGCGGTAATAAATAATCATAAACAAAGCTACAATCGCAAAACCAATCAGCCCCGCTTCCACCGATTTTTGCACCGAGGACAAGCCGAGTGTGGCTCCCACATTTTGCTGTTCAATCAGGTGAATCGGTACTGGCAGCGCTCCGGAATTAAGCCTGGTTACCAGATTTTTGGCTTGCTGGACTGTAAACTGGCCGGTAATTATTGCTTGCCCGTCGGTTATGGCTGACTGGACGGTCGGAGCGGAAAGAACCTGGCCGTCGAGAAAGATTGCTACCCGCTTGCCGATATTCTTGGAAGTTATGTCTGAAAAAAGTTTGGTGCCTTCGGCGTCGAACTGCAAAGTTATCTGCGGGCTTCCGGTACGCTGGTCAAAATCAAGGGTCGCCCGCTTGAATTGTTTGCCAGTAAGTCCGGTTGGGACAAATGCCTGGCTCGGGTCCACAGTCACGGTCCCATTCGCATCGGGCTTGGCAGCTGGCGGGTTTGGATTCTCGGTTCGGAATTCCAAAAAAGGAGTCTGTCCGATCAAATTTATGGCCTCGTTTATATCCTTGACTCCGGGCAATTCCACAATTATCCGATCCGAACCGCTCACCTGCACCACCGGTTCCGACACACCAAACGCATTGACTCTACGTTCAATAACGTCACGCGCGGAATTCATGGCGTCCGCCTGGTCCTTACTCTGAATATCTTTCAAATCTCCCTGGTACACCAAATAAGTTCCGCCTTGGAGATCCAGGCCGAGTTTGAGTTTAAGTGGCTTCTCGTAATTGATTTTAATTGGTTTCAGGCTAATCTTACTGCCTTTGGGCCAGTCAATATACCCGGCAAGCAAAGCCAGCAGGATGATACACAAGAAAGTGAGATAAAGTCCTTTTCGCCGCATGAATTTGGAATTTAAAGATAGATTTATTCAAAAGAAAAAGAGGTTTTTTCCTCTTGCACATTATAGTAAATCACGGCGCTTATGACAAGGCTTGCATGCTATTTTTTCATTCGCGCTATGACTATAAATTTTTGGTGCGTTTTGCTGCTTTGGATGTCGGCTTGAAGCGTTAGGACTTGTTGGCCGTCAGTGATTTGCGAAGTCACCCACAATTCAGTGGGCTCAACGATCCTGGTCTCATAAACCTGATAGACCAAATGCTTCAAATTTTTGGTTATGATAATTTGGTCGCCGGTATTAATTTTTTCCAAATCTTTAAAAATGTCGTTGTAGGCTGCTTTGGAATGTTTTTGCAAATCTGATCCTCCGACGAAATAGGCATTCCCTACTTCTCCCGGAACAGGGGTATTTTTGACGTGAACAACGCCCAAATCCAGCTCGGAAGCAGCAATCCTTGTATCCTGATCATTCGAGTAGAATATAGGAGCCTTGATTTGGAGCGATGGTATATTCAAAAAATCCTGGGATGAGTCGTTGACCAAAATCGGAACCTGGGCTGTGCTATACACATCTCGTATGTGCTGGGAAATATAAAAACCCGCAATCGCACCAACGACGACGAGCGCAAAGATAGTCTGCGGCCGAAACAATAATTTTCCTTTTTTGTTTTTCATAATCAATCCACGCCAAAATAGGCAATATTATTATAGCAATATTTAAGCCTATTTTAAACTGTTTGTTTCTTTGATCTCGTAGTCGAGCAAATGGTCGTTGTCCTTGAAAAAAAATTTTCCCGTGAAATTTTTTCTATCCAAAAAATACGGGAACCAAAACCTGTCGTCCGGCCACATTTTGTCGAACGGCAGTTCGTTGGCATAGAACCACTGCGGCCGCATCTCTTCTGATTCAATGGGCTCTCCGGCAAATTGTGTAACCTCAAATAAATGCATTTCGATGTCGCCCTGCCCGTTTTCAAAACTGAAATTAAGCAACCCGCGCGGCTTGGGGTTTTGGATTGTGAGGCTGCATTCTTCCAGCACTTCGCGCACAACACTTTCAATAATTCCTTCGCCGTCGTGGACTTTGCCGCCGAATCCATTCCATCGGCCCGCTCCAAATCCCC
>CAZOKE010000013.1:17826-26968 GCA_964580495.1 uncultured Candidatus Saccharibacteria bacterium | reverse complement strand
AACCGGCAACGCTGACAAAATAGTCATCGACGTCGGCACTGTTACACCGCTGGCTATTCGGTGGTTTCAAGACTTCCCTTGGCCTTGCACTGCTCAATAAGTGATCAAATACCTGCTCGGGGCAACCTGGGCAGTTTTTTTTGCTTTAAATAGTTGTATACTATGTATGTTTGATTAGCATTCTGGAAATCAAAATGAAAAACTTAATTAAAATTGGATTTTTCCTAGGTTGTCTTGTTATCCTAACTATCCCAAACCTTACTAAGGCGTTTGGTTCTGGAGCATATATATATGCCACAGTAACGCCAAACATAGCCGACCAGTCCGTGACCATAACGGTCAATGGTGACTGGAGTTCCTCGGAAGCTTATTGCCTGCTGCCTGATCAAGGAGGGCAGCCTCCTTATGTTACTGGCTGGGATCCTGCCCCAAATACCGTGACGATAAATAGCGGACCTTTGGTAGGCAAGACCATTTCGGTAACGCCTAAAGATGGCGCTTATGGGGTGTGTGAAGGTTCGACTTATGCTCCTGGCTCACCAGCAACATTTAGCGGCTCAGCCACATTTGACACGAGCAATATTCCAAATGGTTCTTATAATACTACTTTACGCATTACGGACGGAACAGTTTCTGCAAGCACAACAGTCGTCATAAACATCCAACACCCTGTCCAGCAAATCTACGTTGTCTCAAACCTCGCCACCAGCTGGTTTCTCAATGGACCCAATGGGACCAACCAGGGAAGCCTGGGAGCTCCAGGAACCTACACATATCCCTCCATGCCCACGGGTGTTTATTCCATTTCTCCTTTTTCCGTCTCATGTTATTCGGTTTCAGTCAACCAAACCCCCCAGACTCTAAATAGCGGCAGTTCCATCACTTTTTATTTAACCTATGCCAGTGACAACACTTGCAATGTACCTCCGCCGCCTCCACCCCCGCCATCGCCTTCACCCCAACCACCCCCACCGCCTGCGCCAGGACCAAGCCCGGTCATTTGCTCTCCGGCATCTTCTTCCGTTAATCCCGGCCAATCAGTAACCTTTTCCGCAGTCAACGGCAGCGGTTCAGGTTATACGTGGTCAGCTCCGGGGGCTAATCCTGCCTCAGGAAGTGGCTCAGTCTTTACGGCTTCATTCCCCACGACAAACAACTATACCGTTACTGTAACCAATGGCACTTCGGCCCAATGCAAAGTCACCGTGGTCCAAACCGGTCCGCCAGTGATCCCACCCCCGCCACCAGCACCCACCATCAGTTTTGCCATAACTTACCAAACCACACCCGGAACCATTAATGTCAATTCCAATGTTCCTACCCATTGGATTGCTTCCAATGGCACCAATTCCTACGAAGGGGTTTACCCCTCAACGACCGGAGTATATACAGCTGCTCCTGGAAACTACACTCTGACCGCAGATACTCTTACTGGCTACACTGGACCTCAAATCATGCCAAGTTCCACTGGTACTTTGGCCTCCAATGGCACCTTAAATTTCAATATTTACTATCTGGCAATTCCCGCAAACTTGAGTGCCAATCCTTCGGGCTGCAACCAGGTCACTTTGTCCTGGACCGGAGCTGGGCCATCCGTGTCTTATTTCCAGGTGTTTAGATCCACAAGTTCAGATCCAGCAACCATGCAGCTACTCTCCGGAAATCTTCCCGGCAACACCACAACCAGCTATACCGATAACACAGTTTCGGCAAATACCACTTACTACTACATGGTCAAATCCTTCTTAACCAGCCCCAGCATGTCTGCCAGTTCTTCCGTCGTTTCTGCGTTTGCCCAGGCCTGCACTCCCAACCTGGCCAATTCCGCCAAAAACATCTACCAAGTCCAGTATGACGGCAAGACTTGGACAGCTTATGATCCAACCCGGGTAATACCGGATGCTGTTGCAATTAGATTTAAAATTACGATCAGCAATTCCGGTTCTGCCACAGGCACAATTACTAAAATTGACGATACACTAACCCCCAATGTCATAAATCCTAGAAATGCAAGATTCGACAAAGCTACTGGATGCTCAAGCCCTGATCCAAATATTTGCCCGAGCTTAAGCATTTCCAACTCTAATCCTCCGATCCCGACAAGCCCATACATGATTACTATTACGGGTCCGGGAGGAACAAACATTGGAGATATTCCTGTTAAGACCAATTGGCAAGTGACTTTTGACGCGACAACAAACGTTGGGACTACCGGCACAAAAGGATTAATACAAAATACTGCAACGATCCGCTGCGTTTCTTCCGGCGTCAGCTGCGACGTGACCAGAATTGTGTCTTATGTGTATAGTGCAGCAACCGTTAAGCATCCGCAGTTTAGGGAAGTCGCGCCATAAACTTCAACTATTGACCTAAAATCCTAATATCCCTATATTTAAGCCAGCCGTAAACGCTGGCTTTTGGCGTTTCAAATTTCAAGGAGGGTCGTTTATGCGACCAAGCCTTTCAAGGCATGGAATTGCTGGTTTGATCACTGCGCTTGTTTTAGCATGCAGCGGCAACAGCAACCCGGCTTCGCCTTCAAACGGGGTTACCCTAACGGCATCCCCAAATCCGGCCTGGGTGGGGGACAATGTCACTTTGACGTGGCTGGGAAATACCCAGGGATGTTCGATCCCAGGAACTCCGGCACAAAATTTGCCGGGAAACACTTCAGTGTCGGTTCCGGCCATCCAGGAGACGACAACCTACACTGTGACCTGCCAGTCGGGCACAGCAAGTGTCACTGTCGTGGTGCAGCCTGCACCAACTTCGGATTCACTATCACTGCTGGGTAACTGCAAGGATGATTTTGGGAAAGAAATTCCCCCGAACTCTACTGTGAACCATGGGACGGCGCTTCATTGCACAGTGGGGTATACCAGCTCGGCCCAAGCAGATATCGACATGATGATTTTGGACGATAATGGCGAAATTTTGCTGGGTAATGGTCGTTGGGCTACGGTATACCCTGGGATTGGCCAAACCTCGGTTTATATGAGCTTCAACGATCCGAACGTCACCCACACCAGCCGTCTGTATTTCTCTTCGATGAGGCGGAACGTCAGCGGGTATCTGGCTCAGATAAAGCCGGATTATCCGCTTAGCTGGAAATAGGTTCAAAAACCCATTGTTTTGTCACCTGTGTGGATAAATTCTGCACAGGTTATTTTTTTAGTATATAATTAGTACAAATTTACTTATTTTGACAGAAACAAACTCAAAGGCCTTATTATGAGCCGAAAATCATGGATCTTTGCATTTTCCTTCTTCGCGGTTTTTGTTTTTGCCCAAAAAGCTCACGCTTTGGAGACTAATCCTGGTGTCAACGCATCTGCTAGCCCCAATCCAGCAGATACTTCTGTTACCATCAGCGTAACTGGAGGGGATGGAACAAATGACCAAAGCTGCCCAGCTGGTAGTCCTATTCCTAGATATGTTTTTAACCTTCGAAGCTTTAGCAAGGCACAGATCTCTGGCGGACCCTTTGACGGCCAACTCTTGAATTTGCAATCCGATACCGGCGGGAGCGTGGGTAATTGTTCAACTGGTGATATAGGCGATAGCAGAATTTACGTTGCCTCGGCTACCTTCAACGTTTCAGGCTTGGCAAATGGTACATATTCCATGACTGTGAATGTGACAAATAACATGGGTTTTCCCGGACTGGGGACAGTAAGCTTCACCGTCGTACATCCCAACCAGCAAGTCTATGTCGTTTCCAACCTCGCCACCAGCTGGATGCTCAATGGTCCCAATGGCACCAACCAGGGAAGTATGGCAGCCCCCGGAACGTATACTTATCCCTCCATGCCCACAGGCAGCTATTCGATTTCTCCATTTGCCATCCAATGCTATAACGTTTCAGTTAACCAAAACCCCCAGACTTTAAACAGCGGTGGCTCCATCACTTTTTACTTAACCTACTCCAGTGACAATACTTGCGGCGTGCCGCCACCGCCCCCACCGCCGCCCGGACCTTCACCCAACCCACCGCCCCCACCGCCGACTCCAAGCCAGGTGATTTGCGCCCCCTCAAATTCTTCGGTTAACCCAGGCCAATCAGTAACTTTTTCTGCAGTCAACGGCAGTGGTTCAGGCTATTCCTGGTCAGCCCCGGGAGCTAACCCAAGTACGGGATCAGGTTCAGTCTTTACCGCCTCATTTCCCAGTGTAAATAACTACACGATTACTGTAACCAATGGCACTTCGGCCCAATGCCAAGTCAGCGTGGTCCAAACCGGTCCGCCAGTGGTCCCGCCACCGCCACCAGCCCCAAGCATCAGTTTTGCCATAACTTACCAAACCACACCCGGAACCATTAATGTTAATTCCAATGTCCCCACCCATTGGATTGTTTCCAATGGCACCAATTCCTACGAAGGCGTTTACCCTTCCACCGCAGGAATCTACACTGCCGCTCCCGGAGACTACACTATCACTGCGGATACCCTGCCAGGATTCACCGGGCCTCAACTCGTCCCAAGTTCCGGCACTTTGTCAGCCAATGGCACCTTAAATTTCAATATTTACTATCTGGCAATTCCCGCAAACTTGAGTGCCAATCCTTCGGGCTGCAACCAGGTCACTTTGTCCTGGACCGGAGCTGGGCCATCCGTGTCTTATTTCCAGGTGTTTAGATCCACAAGTTCAGATCCAGCAACCATGCAGCTACTCTCCGGAAATCTTCCCGGCAACACCACAACCAGCTATACCGATAACACAGTTTCGGCAAATACCACTTACTACTACATGGTCAAATCCTTCTTAACCAGCCCCAGCATGTCTGCCAGTTCTTCCGTCGTTTCTGCGTTTGCCCAGGCCTGCACTCCCAACCTGGCCAATTCCGCCAAAAACATCTACCAAGTCCAGTATGACGGCAAGACTTGGACAGCTTATGATGCTACCCGAATAATACCCGATGGCGTGGGGATTAGGTTTGTTGTATTTATTTCAAATTCTGGAGATGTTGCAGCACGCATAGATGGGATCCAGGATACTGTAACTTCGAACGTAAAGTCATTGAGCAACCCGAGGATAGATTATGGCAGTGGCTGTATGGATGTTGACCCCAACTCTTGCGCTAAATTAAACATAACCGGTTCTGCTCCAGCTGTGATGGCAATCGGTCAGGATATCCAGCCAAACTCTAATTGGCGTGTAAGCTTTGAAGGGGTAGTCAGTTTGCCAAGCGGGACTAACGGCTTGCTGAAAAATATTGCTACCATCAAGTGCACTTATTCAGGCGGCAGCTGCGATGTCACCCGGTCTGTCAGCTATGTTTACAGCTCGGCTCCCGCCAAATCACCGGAGTTTAAAGAGGTGGCACCATAGTTCGCCTTATTGTTTCTGTTTAATTTTAGTCTTATAATATGTGCAAAGGGATAGAAACCTGAAACTGACACAAAATGTATGTTTAAATGGAAAAAAACTTTAATCATTCTGTTATTGATTGTGGTTGTGGGGGCATTGATTTACTATTTGCCGAAATTGAAAAAAACCGGAACCAATCAGAATCAAACAACACAAAAGGTTCCAGTAAGCAGTTATTCCCTGAACGGGACTGTGACTTCAATCAACGGCATGAAGCTTGAACTTTTATTGGCAGACCAAAAAACCTCGAAAGACGCAGTTGCTACTAGCGCCACGCTTATCCAAAAAGAAGTATCAAGCAAAACCGGGATCAGTTTTGTTGCAGCAAAATTCAGCGACATCAAAGCTGGCTCCCAGCTAATTATTTATTCCACGACTGACCTAAGAGGTGGGCAGGACGCCCGGCTAACAAAAATCATTATCTTAAAGTAATATGGATGAGCAACCCCAACCGTCAAATTTAAAAAATATAGGATACGCCGTAGTTGCTGTGCTGGTTATTTTAATCATTGCCGCCGGGGTAAGGATGTTTACAAAGAATAAACAAACTGTAAACCAAAACACTAACCAACAAAATACGCAGCAATCAACCACGGCAGGTTCTCCTCCGGGTTCGGTAAGCAGTTATTCTCTGCAAGGCATCGCTTCAAACATCAATACTGGTGAATTTACGCTATCCATGTCTGCTTACGTAGGTTCAAAGCTTAGCACAAAGCAGTACAGTGTTGCCGTGACCAGTGCCACAATCTTTAAGAAATTTATGGGTTCTCCGCAAAAAGGTGTCTCCATATCTGCTGCCAAGTTTTCTGATATAAAAGCAAACAGCAAAGTCCAAGTTACTACCAAAGATGACCCAAGTAAGTCAAGCAAGCTTTCTGCTACTGAGGTCGACATAGTCAATTATTGATATGTTTAAAAGCAACATCATGAAAAAAATATTAATTTTTGCAATTTTATTGCTGGGTGTGTATGGAGCTTGGCATTTGACTTACAATAAAACCCGAAATGCGCATGCCCAAGCAATGGTCAACTTAAACTTCTATGTACGTGATTTGGGCGGCAGCGGCGTGTCAGGACTAACTGTAACCATTGACCAAGATTTTGGGAACGGCACAACCAGGAACACCGACGGCAGCGGTTTTGCAAACTTTGGCGTCAATCAAGGAGCCACTATTGGCTATTCCATTGATGGCAATTCGGGCGGCGGATCTTGCAGCAGCAATTCAGGTTCTGTGACAGCCAGCGGTGATCCCACGAACGTTACTGTTAATTTAACTTGTTTTACTAATCTTAATTTTTATGTCACCGACGGTTGCACTGGCGGGGCAGTTTCCGGGGCGACTGTAAATATCAACCAGAATTTTGGAAATGGTACCACCAGAACAACGGATGCCGCGGGGTTTGCCAATTTCGGAGTATACACATTTACAAATGTCGGATGGGGTGTGTCTGCTGGCGGTTATAATAGTTCATCGGGGGTAAACCAAAGCGGCTCGCATGGCGGCAGCACCAACGTTTCTGTCAGCTTGAGCCGAAGCTGTGCGGCGCCCACCGGAACGGTTTGTGTTAACATACAAAACAATGCACCGGCATATACGGTAAATGGCCCGACCAGTTGGGTCGGATCAAACCAAAGTTGTTTTGGCGGCGAGCCTACGGGAACCTACAGTGTCACCCCCGGAAGCAATGCGTGCCTTACGCCATCAGTTTCTCCGGCAAATGCCTATTTAGGAGCCAATAGTACTATTTGGTTTACAATAACTTACGCAAATAGTTGCGGCACAGTTAATGTCTCTGCCGACAGATCAACCACCTGGACACTCCAAAACAGCAGCGGGGGATCTTGGCCGGGTACTGGCACTTCTCAAAGTTATAGCGTACCCTGCAACAGCACTTACTCTGTTACCGCAGCAGTCATAGCGGGATTAGCCGCAACAGTAACCCCTTCATCACAAGGACTTACATGCCAATGAAAAAATATTTAATTTATTTAATACTAGTCGTTATTGTTGTTGGGGGAGTATTCTATGCGCTGAAAAGAGCTCCTAAGCCAGCGACTACTTCAATTACTTCCAATTCTTCCAATTCACAAAATGCTTCTGTGGCCAAACAGCTTATGTTTGCAAAGGTGACGTCGGTAAATTCCGATAGCATGGGATTTGTCACGGGAACAGGGTTTTCTGGCAGCACCAAAATTACAGCACAGACCAAGCTGATGAAGCAGACGCTCCAAGATAAAAATTTGGTTTTAGTCCCGGCAGTTATCCTGGATTTTAAGGCCGGATCTACGGTTATTTTGGACCCGACTTTTAGCCCAAATGACAAAACCTACTCTGCTGCCACCATTCAGCTGGCTAAGTAGTTAATCTTATATAGGCTTGCAAAACTTTGGAAATTGTGTATAATTAAACCATATTAAAAGCCCGCAAGGGCTTTTAAAAAAGGCAAAATTCAACATCAAACAATTAACTTTTTATATGACAAATCCTTGGCAATTTGCTAAAGAAGCCAAAAATGAGCTCCTAAAAGTCGTCTGGCCTTCGCGCCAAAGCACTATCCGCATGACCATCGGGGTTATTGTGATCTCTTTAGTTGTGGCCGGTTTTTTGGGCGCGGCTGATTATGGATTAACCAAACTGATCGAATACGCCATTAACCACAAAGGAGTTTAAATGGCCAGGCAGCAAGTCACCGGTGAAAAGCATTGGTATGTTTTGCACACCTATTCCGGGTACGAGGACAGCGTAGCCTTCAACCTCAAACAGCGTATTGAGTCCATGGGCATGGAAGACAAGATTTTTAATGTCATGGTGCCTAAAGAAAAGAAGATTAAGATCAAGGACGGCAAGCGCGTAACAGTTGAGGAAAAGATTTTTCCTGGCTACGTCTTGGTGGAAATGATTGTCACTGATGATTCGTGGTATGTTGTGCGCAACACGCCCAATGTCACGGGATTCGTCGGGTCCGGCACAATCCCAACACCGATTTCCGAAACCGAAATCAATTCGCTGCAGAAGCGCATGGGAGTAGAAGAGCCGAAGTACAAAATCGATGTCCGGACCAATGACTTGGTGCGAATTATGGACGGTCCGTTTAAGGATTATGAAGGAAAAGTTTCGGAGATTGACGATGAAAAAGGCAAGGTAAAAGTTTTGGTTTCAATTTTCGGGCGCGAAACTCCGTTAGAATTAGATTTTTTGCAGATTAAAAAGATTTAATACATTCCGACGCTTCTTAAGGAATGAAAGGTAACTCATATGGCTAAAAAAGTAAAGACAATTGTAAAGATTCAGCTTCCTGCCGGCAAAGCGACTCCAGCTCCGCCGGTTGGAACAGTGCTTGGTCCCCACGGTTTGAATTTGGCCCAGCTGGTAAAAGATTTTAATGACCGCACGGCTTCCATGGGCGAAACTATTATCCCTGCGGAGATTACGATCTACGAAGATCGGACGTATAGCTTTGTGCTCAAGACGCCGCCTGCCTCGGTACTCATCCGCAAAGCGGCTGGTTTGGAAAAAGGTTCTGGCAATCCTTTGAAGAACAAAGTTGGATCCATATCCAAAGCCCAATTGCGGGCGATAGCAGAGCAAAAAATGCCAGATCTGAATGCCAATTCGATTGAAATGGCAGAAAAGATTGTGGCAGGTACGGCGAGATCGATGGGAGTGGAGATAAAATAGCGTTTAGCGGTGGTGCGGTGCGTACCGGAAAGCGTTTAACGGCAGTGTAAAAACGCCACTCACGGCGCTACCGAATAACGAATTACGTTAAT
>CAZOKE010000013.1:9212-17816 GCA_964580495.1 uncultured Candidatus Saccharibacteria bacterium | reverse complement strand
TGAAGAGCGTTATTACCGCAAAGGAGTAAATTATGGGCAAGAGATTTGTAAACGCGCAAAAAGAAATAGATTCGGCAAAAACATATTCAGCCGAAGAGGCAATTGAGCTTGCGAAGAAAACCTCCACTACGAAGTTTGTAGGCAATATTGAAGCGCACGCCAAGCTCGGCATTGATCCCAAAAAAACTGACCAAACAGTTCGAGCCACCGTTACTTTTCCTCATGCCACCGGCAAAACCAAGAGAGTTGCAATTTTTAAAGGTGCTGAAGGTGAAGAATTGATCAAAAAAATCAAGGAAACAGAAAAGATAGATTTTGATATCGCGATTGCCGACCCGTCGATCATGCCCAAGCTTGCAACTATCGCCAAAATTTTGGGACCTAGGGGCTTAATGCCAAACCCAAAAACGGGCACAGTAGCACCTGACGTGGAGAAAGCAGCCAAGGAATTTGCTTCTGGCAAAACTGAATTTAAAAATGATGAATCCGGCAATGTCCACATGGCGCTTGGAAAAAGCAATTTGGACTCCAAAGATCTTTTGGAGAACTTTAAGTCTTTCATGGAAGCACTCCAAGCCGCTAAGCCTGTGGGACTCAAAAAAGAATATATTTCTTCCGTCACCATCCACTCAACCATGGGACCTGGGATAAAGGTAAAAATCTAACACATTCAAACGCCTCACAAAGCATGAGGCGTTTGTTTTTGTAAAGATATTTATGTGCTAAAATGCTAAAAGAATTAAGAATAAACCATGATCCTTTCCGATAAAGACATCAAAAAATTGATAGAAAAAGGGGATATAAAAATCGATCCTATGCCGGATCTCGACAAAGCCTTGGGTCCCGTTTCGTTGGATTTCAGGTTGGGGCACGACTTCCTCGTGTTCGGGACTTCAAATCACCCATACATTGACGTTAAAGACCCAAATACTTTTAAGCAAATCACCCGCGAGGTCACAAAGAAAACCGACGAACAATTTATCCTTCATCCCAGGGAATTTGTGTTAGCTTCAACCTTGGAGCATTTGGAAATACCGAATTATCTTGCCGGCAGGCTGGAAGGCAAATCATCTCTTGGCCGGATTGGTTTGGTCGTACATTCAACCGCGGGCAAATTCGATCCAGGATGGAGAGGAAAATTGGTTTTGGAAATAACCAACATAGGCGTCTTGCCGATTGCACTATACCCGGAGATTCGGGTTTGCCAAATGATCTTTGAACAAATTTCCACAGAAACCACAGGCTATACGGAACGAAGCCAATCTTTTTATAAAGATCAGTCAAAAACAATTGAAAGCGCGGGGAATTGGGATTGATGGATTCATACGAAGTTGAAATAAAATCATTGCTTGGAGAAAAAGCGAATGCGGATAAGCTGTTGGAAAAAATGAAAGCTGATCCCACTTTCGAATCGCTCGGAAGCCACAAACAACTAAATCACTACTTCAAAGGCGGCAACCTCAAGATGCTCTATGGATATGTAAAGCCGCACATTGAACTTCCTCTGCAAAAGCAGTTCGAAAAATTAACCTCATTCGTGGCTGATTTTTCTGTCCGGACCAGGCGAACGGAAATTGCCACGATTCTCGTTATCAAAGCCGCGCAAGACGACACCACAAGTTCCAATGGCACAGCGCGCATGGAGTTCGAGGCAAAAGTGGACATGCCGCTTGAACAGCTAGACGAGATGCTGCTTAAATCCGGATTTGAATATCTCTCCAAATGGTCTCGGGAGCGGCAAGAGTTTAAATACCGAGGCATGAACGTGACCATCGACAAAAACGCCGGCTATGGTTACCTGGCGGAATTCGAAAAAGTCGCGAATGATCCGTCTCAAGTCGAAGCATTCAAAATTGAGATCCGTAACAACATGCAGCTGCTGGGCGCTACCGAACTTCCGCAAGACCGCTTGGCACGCATGTTTGATTACTACAATGCCCACTGGAATGAGTACTATGGGACCGACAAAGTTTTTAATATTGAATAATATGGAAAAGCATCCTGAATATCAGTATTTAGATCTCCTGAAAGATATTTTAGATAACGGTTCAGACAAGCCGCTGTTTTTTACGCCTGAAATTTTGGAAGAATACAAGAAGAAAGGCGAAGAGCCTCCATTTATACGTTCGGTATATGGGCGTATGATCCGTTTTGATTTATCTAAAGGCTTCCCGGTATTAACCACAAAAAAAGTTTTTATACGCGGCATTATTCACGAATTGCTTTGGTTCTTATCAGGGTCTACAAATATCAAATATCTTGTAGATAATGACGTGCACATCTGGGACGACTGGGCCTGGAAGAGATACCATAAACAATGCACACAAGCCGGGCTTGCCGATATGTCACAGGATGACTTTATTGCCAAGCTAAAAGCGGAGCCTGCAGAAAGTGATTTTGTGAAGAACTGGGGCGATTTGATTATGGCTTATGGAAAAATGTGGAGGCGCTGGCCCGGGTCAGACGGGCATTTGATTGACCAACTTGGCTGGGTAATCGAAGGGTTAAAATCAAAACCATATAGAAAATCCTATGTGGTTTCCGCATGGAATCCAGACTACATTTACGCCATGGCATCGAAAGGGAATGCGAACGAAGTTCCTCCTTTTTGCCATACGACTTTTCAATTAGCTGTGGTCAACAATAAATTGAACTTGGGACTATTTCAACGAAGCGCTGATTCATTTCTGGGAGTCCCGTTTAACATTACCAGTTATGCATTGCTGCTTATGATGATTTCACAAGTAACCGGAATCGAGCCTGGAGAGTTTGTCCATTTTTTCGGTGATGCCCATATTTACTCCAACCATTTTGAGCAAGTAAAGCTCCAACTAACGCGTGAACCCAAGCCTTTTCCAAATCTCAAATTAAATCCTGCAATAAAAAGTATAGATGATTTTAAGTTTGATGATATTGCGATAGAAAATTACGAATCACATCCGGCAATCAAAGCCGAAATAGCCAACATCGGAGGGTTTTGATGATTTCAATTATTGCCGCTGTGGCGGACAACGGCGTGATTGGCGCCAAAAATCAGTTACCTTGGTACCTGCCAGAGGACTTGAAGCACTTTAAACAGCTTACAGTGGGCAAAACAGTGCTCATGGGCCGCAATACTTATGACTCGATAATCGAGCGGCTAGGTAAGCCTCTGCCGGACCGCATAACTGCGGTTATATCACGGCGTACGGACTTGAAAGTCGCAGAAGGAGTGATGTTGTTTCAAAATTTGGAAACAGCGCTGCAGATTCTTGCTGATACGAAAGAATTGATGATTGCTGGAGGCGCACAAATTTTCCAGCAAACCATAGACAAAGCAGATAGATTGTACATCACGGAAGTTCATAAATTTGTGGAAGGCGATGTGCTGTTCCCGGAAATCGATAAAAAAATTTGGAAAGAAACGTCACGAGAAGACCACGAAGGATTTAGTTTTGTAACGTACGAGCGTAAATAAAAAACCCTACTCAAGACTATTCTTTAGCCTTTTTCGGGATTCCAAGCTTCTTTTTCAGCAACAGTATGCGGACGATTAAATCGTGTTCCAACTTGGCAAGCGACTTGATTTCCTCCTCATTGTTTGATTTGATTTTTCTTAGTCCGGCTTCAACGAGTTCTGCCCGAAGTTTGTGAAGCTTGTAGAACCTCCCAAACCTGACCAAAAACCTTATTAAGTTCATTGCAAACCTCAGGCATATAGTCCTACTTAACTTATTCAAAGTCAAATGAATGAATTGATAAAAAAAATTGATGACCTAAAAAGCCGGATGCTCGACTTGAAGGAGCATCTTTGACCTGCCACAAAAGAAACAGAAAGTTTTAGAATTGGAAGAGCAGATGGGCAATCCGGATTTTTGGAAGGATAATTCGCATGCCCAAGCAGTTTCCAAGCAATTCAACCAGTTGAACAACGAAATCGGATCCTGGGCCAAATTAGAGCAGGAAATTGCCGATTTGGATGGCCTTGCCGCGATGGCGGATAAAGAGCCCGATAAAGCCCTGGAAGCTGAATTAAAGGGCAAATATGAGCATCTGGAGGCTTTTTTTGAGCAAATCCGGCTTTCTACTTTCCTTTCGGGAAAGTACGACAACCATGACGCTATTTTGTCCATTCACGCCGGAGCAGGGGGCGTGGATGCGCAGGATTGGACCGAAATGCTTTTGCGGATGTATTTGCGATGGGCTGAAGCAAAAGGATTTAAAGCTTCAATTATAGATGAGAGCCGGGGGACAGAGGCGGGGATTAAAAGCGTGGTTTTCGAAGTCGTTGGGAATTTTGCGTATGGATATCTGAAAAGCGAAGCCGGCGTGCACCGTCTGGTTCGGCAATCACCATTTAATTCCGGCGCATCCCGCGAGACATCTTTTGCATTGGTTGAAGTCTTGCCGATAATCGAACAAGAAGAATTTAAACTGGACCTTAAGGATGTCGAACTTGAAGCCAAGACCAGCCGAGGCCATGGCGGGCAATCGGTCAACACAACTTATTCGGCAATTCGTGCAACTCATCTGCCAACCGGCCTTACTGTGACCATTCAAAACGAACGCTCTCAAGCGCAAAACAAAGATCAGGCATTGAAAATCCTGACAGCAAAAGTGGCGCAGCTGGAGGAGCAGAAACAATTGGAAGAACGGTTAAAACTTCGCGGCGAGTACCATAGCGCTGAATGGGGAAACCAAATCCGCTCTTATGTGCTTCACCCATACAAGTTGGTCAAGGATCACCGGACAAATTACGAAACCAGCGACGCTGCAAAAGTATTGGACGGAAATATAGACGAGTTCATAAAAAGCTATCTGGAATATTACAGAAAAACGTAGAGATAGCGTAAAATCATCCGTTTGATTCCGCTCGCGATGGATATTTAAATTTGCTATAATAATTTCGATGATCAAATTTGATGCGGTAACAAAAACATACGGACACAACAAGGCCCTCAAGGATATCAACTTGGAAATTCACAAAGGTGAGTTTCTTTCTTTGGTGGGCCAATCAGGAGCCGGCAAATCAACTTTGATGAAGCTTGTAATCGGGGAAGAAAAGCCAGATTCCGGACGGATTTTGATCGACGACATCGACGTTTCCCGCATTCGCTCGATTGACATTCCCTACCTTCGCCGCAAAATCGGCGTCGTGTTCCAAGACATCAAACTGCTGCCGTCTAGAACCGCTTTCGAAAACGTGGCTTTTGCCATGGAGGTATCCGGCGAGACCCCGCATGTGATTCACAAGGAAGTCCCGCGGATTTTGGAAACAGTCGGCTTGGAAGACAAGGCCAAAGCTTTTCCGGACGAAATGTCCGGAGGTGAGCGGCAGCGGGTTGCCATAGCCCGAGCCATGGCCCACAATCCGGTGCTGCTGCTTGCAGACGAGCCAACCGGCAATTTGGACTCTATCAACGCCTGGGACATCATCCAGCTGCTCTTGAAGATCAATAAAGCCGGCACCACCGTAATTTTAGCCACTCATGCCAAGGATCTGGTAAACAGCATCAAAAAGCGTGTTGTTACAATAGAAAAAGGCGAGATTGTTTACGACCAGGAAAAAGGCAAATACGTTTTGTAACTTAGAATAAAATGAATTTTTCAGGATCCAAAAGACTTATAAAGTCCGGTATCACCAATTTTTTCCGGAACATTTGGCTGTCAGTAGCTGCGACTTCGATAATGACTATTACGCTTTTTATTATTTCCACAATCTTGGTCCTTTACACGCTCACCGCAATTTCATTAAGCAACGTCAAAGACAAAGTCGGCATTACGGCCTATTTCAAATCCAGCACTTCCGAAACAGAAATTTTGAATATAAAAGATGAACTTTCCCATGTTCCGCAGGTCAAAGACATCAATTACATCCCGAAAAACCTGGCGCGGGATAAATTTATCCAAGCCCACCAGGACGAACCTTTGTTAATCGAAACGCTGAATGAATTTTCTGAGAGCGACAACCCGCTTCCGGCTTCGTTTGCCATTCGCGCCAACAACCTAAACGATTACGCTGCCATTTCCAGCGCCCTGCATTCGGATAGGTACGCGCCATATTTTGCCAAAATAAGGGACAACAGCACCGTCATCGAAAAACTAAATAAAATTACCCAAACTATTACGCGCGTTGGGATCGGGCTGGCGATTGTTTTCGTAATCGTCACGATTATGGTTATGTTCAATACTATCCGCCTTACAATTTATAATCGCCGGGAAGAAGTCGAAATTATGCGCTTGGTCGGAGCCACCAACTGGTACATCCGCGGGCCATTTATTATTGAGGGAGTAATGTACGGCGTATTGGCCATGGCTGTCGCATCCGGGGCCATGATCCTATTCCTTTTTTTGCTATCGGGTAGGGTAGAACAATTCCTATCGCTGCAATCAATTGGCGGCAGCCTTATGAGGCTTTTGGCATGGAAAATCCTGGCGCTTAATTTCGTAATCGGCGTCGGCTTGGGGATTGTGGCATCAAGTATTGCAATTCGCCGGTATTTGAAGGTATAATTTGGAGAGTTTATGAAGGTAATTCTGACAAAGGATGTGCCGGGATTTGGCCGCAGTGGGGAAGTAAAAGAAGTCTCCGATGGCCACGCCAGGAATTATTTGATTCCCAGACATTTGGCATTGCCGGCTACGAGTCAGGCTTTGGATCGTTTGCAGAAGGAGCAAAAAGAGCAGCAGGAAAAAATCCTTCGTCAACAGGAGAGAGCAAAAGAATTAAAAGCTTTAATCAGCAATAAATCCTTTACAATTGCCGCCAAGAGCGATAAAGTACATTTGTTTGCGGCGGTTACAGCGCTTCAGATATCAGAAGCTATCAAATCAAAGCTGCACATGGAAATTGAACCTGAACAAATAATTATTAAAAAACCTATTAAATCACTCGGTTCGCACGAAGTCGAAATTAAATTAAACGAAAGCACCAATGCCAAAGTCAAAATCGAGGTCACGCCAGCATAAAGCCGCTAATCACACAAAATATATTTTCATTTCTGGGGGCGTGATTTCTGGCCTCGGAAAAGGCATTACAGCAGCTTCGATAGCTGCTATTTTAAAGGGCAAGGGCTATTCAATATCACCAGTAAAAATCGACATGTACCTGAATATGGATGCAGGAACAATCCGCCCGCAGGAACACGGCGAAGTTTTTGTGACCGAAGACGGGATCGAAACCGACCAGGACTTGGGTCATTACGAACGTTTCCTAGGTCAGGATCTGACACGGGCAAATTACATCACTACCGGACAGGTTTACTCGGAAGTTTTGCGCAAAGAGCGCGCATTTGAATACGACGGCGAGGATGTAGAGGCGATCCCGCATATAACCGACGAGATTATAAAAAGAATAAAAAACGCAGGCCGCAATTCCGATATTGTCATAATTGAACTCGGCGGCACGGTGGGCGAGTACCAAAACGGTATATTTTTTGAAGCATCGCGCTTGATGAAACTGCGCGACCCGGGCAATGTCCTGCAAATTCATGTGGCTTATTTGCCGATACCCGGCAACTTAGGAGAAATGAAGTCCAAGCCGGTCCAGCAATCGGTGCGCATCCTCAACTCCATGGGAATCGAGCCGGATTTCGTGGTAGCCCGAGCTGAGCACCCGGTGGATGACAGGCGCAAAGAGCGGATTGCTTTGTTTTGCAATGTCAAAAAAGAAGATGTTATCTCCAATCCAGACCTGAAATCTATTTATGAAGTGCCGTTGATAATGCAACAGCAAAAGTTCGGCGAAAAAATTCTGGCTAAACTCAATCTTCCTGCCGGCAAAAGAGACCTTCACCCCTGGCGGAGTCTGGTCCGAACCATGAAAACCGTGAAGAAAGAAGTTCATATTGGCGTGGTTGGAAAATATTTTGGCACCGGAAACTATAATTTATCCGATGTATACGTTTCGATTATCGAAGCGCTTAAAGCTGCCAGTTGGGCCAACAAAGCCAAGCCGGTATTGCATTGGATTGATTCTGAAAAGATCGAAAAACAGGGGACTGATTTGCTCAAGGAAATGGAGGGTATTGTGATCACTCCGGGATTCGGCAAAAGAGGAATCGAAGGCATGATCCAGGCAATTACTTATGCTCGAACGAAGAAAGTCCCTTATCTTGGTTTGTGCTATGGAATGCAGATGGCCACAATCGAATTTGCAAGAAATGTTTTGAAACTCAAAGATGCTTCGACCACCGAAGTCAAAGCCGATACCAAATATCCTGTCATCCATGTCATGCCGGACCAGGAAAAAAAGCTTCTCAAACGCGAGTACGGAGGTACTATGCGCCTCGGCGCTTGGCCTTGCATCCTGAAAGAAGGGACAAAAGCATTTGAGGCATATGGCGAGAGGAAGATTTGGGAACGGCACCGCCATCGCTATGAATTCAACAATAAATTCCGCAAACAATTTGAAGCCAAAGGTTTTGTTTTCTCCGGCACATCCCCAGACGGCTTGCTCGTCGAAGTTGTCGAACTAGCTGACCATCCGTTTTTTGTAGGCGTTCAATTCCATCCGGAATTCAAATCCAGACCCTTGGCCCCCGGACCGCTATTTAGAGAATTTGCCAAAGCCGCGACGCAAAATAAGCATTTCCAATCGCTTTTGAAAGCTCGTGAAGAGCGAGA
>CAZOKE010000013.1:0-9202 GCA_964580495.1 uncultured Candidatus Saccharibacteria bacterium | reverse complement strand
CGGAAAATCGAGAGAGCCAAAGCTTTGGCTGCTGCAAAAGCCGAAAAAGAAAAAGCCGCTAAAGAGCGAGCTAAACTTCTGGAAAAAAAGAAGCTTGAATTAGCCAAACAGCAGGCTGAAGAGCAGAAGAGAAAAGAAGCTGAAGCACAAAAACCACACACAGTAAAGCTTGAAACGAAGCCGAAGATTGAACCCAAAAAAGAAAAAGTCAAAGCTAAATAATAAAAAACCCAATCATAATTGGGTTTTTTATTTTAACTGCAGAATTGGATGTTTAGTTGCTTGAGACGAGACTAAACTTAATTCAAAATATTTTAGATTATTAATGAAGGGAGGTGAATTATGCCAGAAAAATCCAAGGAAGAGCTGATTTCCTGGCTCAACGACGCTTATGCCATGGAAAAAGAAGCTGAAGAAATTTTACAGCACCGGATTGATGACGTAAAAGATATGCCGCTGGTCAAAGGGAGGATTGAACAGCATTTGGAAGAAACCAAGGACCAAGCCGAGCGTGTTAAAACTCGAATTGAAGCTCTTGGCGGACAAATTTCAAAGGTCAAAAGCGGTTTGTATAACTTGATGGGAATCTTTTCCGGCAGGTCCACAGGGCCATTCAGCGACGAAATGGTAAAAAATGGCATTGCCGATTACACTACCGAGAGTATGGAAATCGCTTCTTACAATGCTTTGATTGCCGGCGCAAAAGAATTGGGTGACGTAGAAACCATGAAAATTGCGGAAGAAAACCTTCGAGAAGAGCAGAGTATGGCCCAGTGGCTAAAAGAGCAAATGCCTTACACAGTAAAGCAATACTTAACCGGCCAAGGCGCTTAGTAAAAAACCCTAACCGGTAAGTTTTGTTAAAGCTTTCCATCAAAAAATCCCTGGTAAATCCCAGGGATTTTTATTATTTCGTTTTAGCCGAGGTTTTGTTTAAACGATGTAGCGGTTGCGCCCAGTGCGATTAGGAAGACTATCAAGATTACAAGCCAGCCAATCACGGGGATAAAGGACAGAATCAATGCAATTAATGATCCAATCAACAGGTCGCGCAGCATGCTTTCGGTGCGGTTTTTGGCAAGCCAGCCGTAGACCAAACTCCCGATGTAATAAAGCATAAAGACTGAAGCAAAAAGCAAAAGGAGAAGGTAACCTAGCATTACAATAAATCCGACATAGGCGCCTATAACCGTAACCATTAAGATTATGGCGGCAATTGGCGCTGCAACCATAATCAAAAATCCGATGCCCAAATTTTGCAAAGTTTTTGTTTGGCTTTGGGCAACCACGGCTTGCACTTTCTTCGGGAAAAGCCAATAGAAAAGCAATCCGGCAATAAAGAGTCCGATTAATTTAAACAAAGTGGCGATCGCGAAGAATCCTTTGAAAGCATGCTGCATTCCGTTCCGCGGTTCAATCCTTGTAAACTGGATATTGGAAACCTTTGCCCCCTGCATGACCACAGCTTCATTTACACCGTGGTATACAACCAACCCCGTGACGGAACTATTTGGACCAAAGGTCAAACTTTTAGTTGCATTAACCTCAAGATTACCCTTAATTGTGCCGTTAATTGTAACTGTGCCGCCGCTGATCTTGGCATTACCGTTTACAGCTGAATCCAGGCTGACATTGCCTCCCACAGCGTCAAAATCTCCATTCACAGTGGCTTTTTGGCTTACGATGACATTTCCTCCCGCAGTCAGCAAATCACCACCAATAGGCGAGTTCAAAGTAATATTTCCGCCAGCAATGCGTGCTGTGTCAGCTATTGAGCCATTTACAGTAATATTTCCGCCGGCAGCTATGAGCTCTTTTTGTACTGGGCCGTTAATGCTAAGAATGCCGCCAGCTGTGACCAGGTCGCCCTGGGTCGAACTGTCTATAGTCACGGAACCGCCTACAGCATAGAGGTTTTTGTGAGTTTCAGATGCAGAAGTCGAAACATTCTTAGTGCCGTTTTGGGGCGTGATGAAATCCGAGGCGAATACAGTGGATGCTAAAACCAATCCGACCACGGATATACCCAGAATTTTTAATTTCATATATTTGAGGTTAATTGCACTATAAATCTAGCACTTCGGAAGCAAAACGGCAACAAAAAAAGGCAACAAATTGCGTTGCCTAAATCGCCAAAATAGCGAGTGATAAGATCGTAAAAATCATGGCAATTGACGCCCAAATTGCCACATTCTTTTCATAGACTTCGATGGTGCTGTATCTGCGAATCAGCAGCTCGTGCTCTTTTGATGTTGGATCGAGCATGTCTTTGCGGCACCAGAGCCCAAACAACACAAACAGGCAGTAGAGGACCGCAAGGGCCAGCAATAAATAGCCGATAATGTTCACCGGTCGTGAATGTGTCACAGGGATCACCTGGCCAGAAAGCACAGCGGCGTATCGAAGCATCAGTGCAACTAAAATCACGATCATCAACGGTTCGGCAAGGAACAACACCTTCATAGGGCTGGCGCCATTGGCCTCGAGCCTTTCCATCCTCAAAAACAATCCTCTCATGTAATCCTCCTGATTGCTTAATGCTAAAACAATCTCCAAAAAATAGCAACAAAAAACCCGCTCAGGGAGCGGGCATTTGTTATTTGGAGGAGGGAAGTATATGGACAAATTTTCTTAAGTGCAGTTGGCCGTCGAATCCGCGGACTTTTTTGGATGTAAACTTTACGGTACCTGCAGAGAGGGCATAAAGCGAATCATCGCTTCCGCGCTTCACATTTTTACCGGCATGCCACTTTGTGCCGCGTTGGCGGACAATAATATTGCCAATATTAGCCGACTGACCGCCGAAAAGTTTGACGCCAAGGCGCTTGGACTGCGAATCTCGTCCTAAAGCTGTAGAGCCTCCGGCTTTCTTGTGTGCCATTCGTCGTAATTGGTGATACCTTCGCGTTTTTGCTTCGCAAAAAGCGCTTCGGTACAGATATTACTCCTCTCAAAAAATTTGTTCTCGACCGTCGTCCAATAAATTAATTTATTGTGCTCCGGTCTGCGACTCAAATTTTTTGGTCAAGTAATACACCATCCTTGGGATCAGATTCTGTCTCTGGCGCTGTCGCACCTTCTACTACAGTTTCTGAATTAATTGGTTGTTGGATTAATCCGTTGTGGAAAATAAATATTTCACGAGCCACGATCTGGTCCTTGCGGTCATAGACAACTGATTTGCGGCCTGTAACTCGCAAAAATCTATACTTGGCCTTTATCGGTGCTGGAATAGGATCTAGGATAGTATACTCGTTTTTAGCAGCAAAGTCAAGGTCCGGCATGAACTCATAATCCGTCTGAGAAATTTTGTAGGCAGGCAGGCTCAGCACAACCCTGGCACCTTCTTGAAGCAATTTTTTTAGTTCCTTGAAAACTTGTTCGTAGAGTTTGGCGATATTTTTGAAGTTGGCCTGCATCTCGGTTTTTTTCGGGATTTTGCCATAAATCGGGCCTAAAGTTCCTTCGCTTACCACTGCTGCAATGCTGTAAGAAGGGCTTCCATTTGTAGAGTTGGGGAGCATGACGGAAATTTCTGCGGCATGCGATTTGATCAATTTATAGCGGTTCGGAGCCACGTGATAGCGGTTCCGAAACCATTCCAGATTTTTTTCGCTGTTTTCTATCGCGGTCTGGTCAATATCCGAGCCGATTGCGCGAAAACCCATCAATATCGCTTCTTGGAGAATAGTTCCTGAACCGCAAAATGGATCCAAAATGTAATCCATTGGCTTAAGATTTCCCGCAAGGTTGATCATGCTCTGCGCCACTTTGGGCGGGATCATGCCGGAATGCTCGTCTCGTGCAGGTCTCTGGTAATCCCTTCGCCCGTAGTCTTCATAATTTTGGACTGTCACAGTTTTGCCCACAAATAATTTCTGGTTGCCGCAAATAATTACTATTTCTGCGCCTTTTTGCAGAAGCTGATTTTCATTTACTAAAACCGAAGATAAAGATTGTGCGGGGAATTGCGGGATCACAGCCCGAACGCTCTGTGACTGTTCCTGCAGGATCTTTTTTATAAGGAAGGAGATGCGAGCTGATTCTTCGCGGAAGCGCAAAGTCGGGTCCAAAACGTAAATAGAAACGCCGAATTGCTTCTTGCCTGAGTAGTCGGCAAAATATTCCTTTATTTTTTTGAATGTAAAGTAATTTGCGAGGGTTTGGGAAGGGAATTCTTTGCCTTTTTTCTGGAAAGTATCGAAAAGCCGAATTATTTTTATAACCCCGCCGAGTCTGGCTTGCAGTTTGGCGCAATCCAGCTGTTTGTCGCTCTCGATCACGCAGACCTCGGCAGAACAGGCTTTAACCATATAATTGACCCCTAAATTCTTCAAAACTTCGAGCAATTCGGCGAGGGACAGGGTATAGACCCGGCCCAGCACGAAGGCATATTGATACATATAGCGAAAGGAATAATGAATTATGAATAAGGAATTAGGAACTTTGTCCTCATTATTATATAAACTTTGTAATAAAAAATTGGCTTAGCAATCAGTTTTTACATTCACAAAAAGGCTAAGCCCTCCTTATCTAGTACAAATTATACCTAATCTGGTGGTGGTTCACAAATTTAACACAATTATCTAAGTTTGATAAAATAATGAGGCCACAGAAGTGGCTTTAATTTTATGCCTAAAAAAAGAATTTATTTTGATAATGCCGCGACCACACCGCTTGATAAACGCGTAAGCAAAGCTATGCGCGATTTTGAATTGGAGTTTTATGGCAACCCGAATTCCATACACCGAGAAGGGCAGGTTGCGAGGGCCAAAATTGATTTTGCCCGAGCCCAAATTGCAGAATTTATCCATGCCAAACCGCAGGAAATAATTTTTACGTCCGGTGCCACAGAAGCAAACAACCATGCTATTCGCGGCATTGTCAGCAATGCTTTACATAATCTAAAGATCAAACCGCACGTGGTGACCACGATGCTCGAGCACCAGTCGGTTTATAACACGATTCAAACTATGGAACGGTGGGGGATAATCGACGTGACTTATGTCCGCCCATCCAAAGAGGGAGTTATCTCGGCAAACGAGGTGATTAAAGCAATTACAGATAAGACGATTTTGGTATCAACTATTTTTGTATCAAACGAGATCGGAACCATATTGCCGATTCGGGAAATTGGCAACCACATGGCTGAAGTTAACAAGCGCCAATCACATAAGACTTATTTTCATGTTGATGCCGTCCAAGCTGCGAAGTACCTCAACTGCCACGTTGATAAGCTCGGAGCGGACCTTATGACTTTATCAGCTCATAAGATAAACGGGCCAAAGGGGATTGGCGCCCTTTATATTCGCACTGGTACGCAAATAGACAACCTTATGACAGGCGGCTCACAAGAATACGATAAACGTCCGGGAACACAAAATACCGCAGGGATAATCGGTTTTGCCAAGGCAATAGAACTGTTCGGGAGTTTGGAAGAGCGGCAAAAAAGGGCAAAGAAGATTGAAATATTGCGCGACAAGCTTCTTGCGCTTATAACCAAACTTCCAAATATTTTTATAAATGGTCCGCTTGGTGACTTGCGTGCTCCGGACAATATTAATTTTAGTGTCATAGGAATTGATCCTGATTTATTTATGTCGAAACTGGATTTGGCGGGAGTTGCAGCATCAACAGGATCGGCGTGCACATCCGGGTCAATTGAGCCGTCTCATGTCATTAAAGCTTTGGGCAAGGTCAATGACATCACCGCCACAACGGTTCGTCTGACCCTTGGAGCCCAAAATTCGCTTTCAGAGGTCAAACAAGTTGCCAAGGTGGTATCAGACATCATCCAAGCTTCCAAGAAATAGGATTATCGAAAGCAATCCTGACGAAAGTCAGGATCTTTCGTTGGTGAAAAAGTTTCATCTAAATAACAGTTCCACTAAATTGAAACTAAAAATGCTAGGGAAGACTACTTGCGATGCAGATCATTATATCCCGAGGGCAAGAAGTCAAACAGGATTATAAAAGCTGATATGAGTAGTTAGGGGGAAGTGGGCTAAAAAGGCCTTATTTTGGATGTAGAGGATAGTCGCACAATGACACTTATGCGACATATACATTTAAAATCAATCATTAAAATCGTGTCGCATAAGTACGCGTAGATTGTTACGACGAATTCCTGATTACTATTCCCTATTAATAAATTCATCGTAAATCTACGCAGCTTATATACAAATTCAAAACCACATCAGCTGATGTGGTTTTGTTGACCTCTCCCCTCTTAGAGGTAATCTAGGGGATTATAAGTTGCGCCGTAAGGTACCATGTATGGTCCGAATTTCTTTGTTAGCGTTCCGGCTTGGACGCCATATCCATCTGCGTCAAAAACAGTGAAGTGAAGATGATATCCTCTATGAGGACCATATAGGAGTCTTGTCGTGTTACCTGTGTTCCCTTCAAAGCCTATAAGATCGCCTTGCTTTAAGGTCTGCCCTTGAATGACTACGAAATGGCTCATATGTCCATACAAGGTCACAAGTGCTTTATTGTTGTACTTTGGCAGTGGAGGATGTTGCACTGTGACCCAATTTCCGTACGCACCTTCACCGGTGCCGGTGTCTTTGACCACTCCGTCAGCTGCGGCGTAGATCGGTGTCCCGGCTGGTGCAGCTATGTCTATGCCGTTGTGAAAACTGTAACCCAAGCTTGTAAATCCGGTGTTGCCGTAGCCTTGGGTCAGGGTGCCGTCCATGGGCCAGGCAAACAAGCCTTTGATGCCAGGCAGGCGCCTGTTCCCCAGCTTGGCCGCAATCTGATTATCCAAATTATTGATTTCGTCGTTTAATGCCTTTTGGTCGGCTTCAGAAGCGCTTAGCAATTGCTGGTATGCTTTTTCCTGGCCACGGGTCTTGTCTAACAGCTGCTGCTTTGATGCATTCTGCTTTTGCAAATCTGACTGCTGCAGCGTTAATTGCTGGTTAAGGGTATCCAAATCGTTTTTTTGCTTTTTTAGCTCGAGCTGGCGCGCTTCCAAATCGGCTTTAAACTGCTTAATTTGGTTTAACGCTTCCTGGCTCCGCTCCTGAATGCTGGTGGTAAATTGCATATCATTCAGAAAATCTGTGAAGTTGTCGTTCTCAAGCGCAATTTCCAAAGGCGAACGCTGGTCGAGATCGTTAATCTGGGCAATGAGGTCGCGAAGGATATTTTTTTCTTTTTCGATGTTGGCCTCAGTCTGCACAATTTGGTTTGTAACATCCGCTATTTCCAGGTTAGCGGCGGAAATTTTATCTTGTGTCTGTTCGATTTGCGCCGTTACAGAGACGATTTCCAAATTTAAGACCGCAATCTGATTTTTCAGGGTATTGGCTTGTTTTTGCTGTGATGCAATCTGCTTCTGGTATCCTGAAATTCGATTATTAATATCGTCGAGTTTCTGCTGGATTGCCTGTTTTTGCGCCACTAAATCATCTGCAGACTGGGCCGTTACTTTTGGCTTCGAAAAATAAACAAAAGTCAGCGCCAGTATCAATACTGAAGCTGTTAAAGTGTTTTTTGCGTTGAAACTTTGTTTCTTATTCGCATTCATATCGGCTGAATTATACCACAATATGATACGAATATAAAGCCGCCAGGTTACAATTTATTGATCGCGTTTTGGAGCCTTTTGACGATTATTTCTTTGCCGTTCTCCAAGACTGAAAAAGCATCCATAATTTCAAACGGGCCAGGGCTGGCGTCCAAACCGGAAAGCGCCACCCGTAAAGGCCAAAGCACTTCTCCGGTAGTTAAGGATTTTTCAGTTATAAAGTCTTTTAATATTTTTTCAATTCTGTCTTTCGAAAAATCTTTTGGCTCCAAATTACGAAGCAAGTTCAACAGCAGGTTTAGGTTTGATTTCGAGGATTCTTTAGTCCCCTTTTTAAATAAAAGCAGGGCAGGGTCGTATTCCGGATCTTTAAAGAAATATTGAACCCTATCCCCTATCTCGGAAAGTTTTTTTAGACGTTCCTGCTCCAGTTTGAGGATCTTCCATATAAATTCTTTGGGAAATTTGCCAAATTCGATTCCTGCCAAAGTTAAGAATGGCGCAATGCGCGCAAAGAGGTCTACGATATCTAGTTTTCTGATGTATATGCCGTTGATCCAATCTAGCTTTTCCAGATCAAAAATTGCTCCCGCAGTATTGACTTTGTCGAAAGAGAACTGCTCTGTAAGTTCCTCCAGGGTGAAAATTTCTTGCTCGGTTTTTGGGTTCCATCCCAGGAACGCGACAAAATTTAAAAGCGCTTCTGGCAGATAACCTTTTTCTATGAATTCCCGAACAGAAACGTCGCCTTCACGTTTGGAAAGTTTTTTGCGGGACTTCGAAAGCAGCAGCGGCAGGTGCGCAAATTGCGGCGACTCCCATCCGAAAGCTGAGTAAAGCAGAATGTGCTTTGGTGTGGAAGGAATCCATTCGTCTCCGCGGATGACATGGCTGATTTCCATGGTGTGGTCATCCACCACATTCGCCAAATGGTAAGTGGGGTAACCGTCAGACTTAAGCAGTACCTGATCATCGATTTCATTGGTGGAGATTGAAATTTCTCCGTGAATCAAGTCACTGAAGCGAATCGTCTGGTCGCTTGGGACATTGAGCCTGAGCACATGAGGGGTTCCATCTTGCAGCTTTTGGCTGATTTCGGATTCTGATAATTTCAGGCAATGCTTGTCGTACTTTGGAGGATGGTGAGCAGCTTCTTGAATTTTTCTTAACTCTTCCAGGCGTTGCGGGGTACAGAAACAATAATATGCGGCTTTTTTACGAAGCAATTCTTCGGTATATTTTTTGTAAATTTCCAGCCGTTCTGATTGCCTGTATGGTCCAAAGTCCCCTCTTTCCCGAACAGTGGTGTCCCAGTACAACCCCTCGTCAGCTGGAATTCGGAATTCCTGCAATGTTTGGGCAATGTTTTCGGTTGCTCCAGGTACAAACCGGGCGCGGTCAGTGTCTTCCAAACGCAAAATAAAAACTCCTTTATTCTTTTTTGCAAAGAGGTAGTTAAAAAGCGCGGTGCGCAAACCGCCAATGTGCAAAAAGCCGGTTGGGCTTGGGGCAAACCTGACTCTAATTTTGTCCATTGAATTTATAATTAAGTACGATCCAGGGAAACACGATCACGGCATTAAAAATCCGAAGCACTCTTGATGGTTGCATAATCAGCCGCCATAACCATTCCAATCCAACATTGGCAACCAAATCAGGTGCTGG
>CAZOKE010000012.1:0-27450 GCA_964580495.1 uncultured Candidatus Saccharibacteria bacterium | reverse complement strand
AATCAGCAATGCCGCCCAGCAAATTAACTTGCAGCTACAAGGACAATGATAAAAACGAACACAAAGTATGTTTCTGTTGCCCTTCTTGTTTTGGTGTTTATTTCTAGCTTTAGCATTGCTCAGGCAGCTCTGGTTATTTGTGGTACAAGCAGCACCCAGCCTTGCCAAGTCGGAAACATGATCCGGCAAATTTATGCGATCGTTAATTTTCTGGTCGGAATAGCTTCGCTTGTTGCCATGGGCTACATTGTTTACGGTGGTGTGCGAATGGTAACTGCATTTGGTGACGATGGAGTTTTAAAAAGCGCCAAAGATACCATGACCAATGCTATCACCGGACTGGTTATTGTGCTTCTGGCATATTTGATCGTGACCTCGATCGTATCGTATGTATTTAATATGCCGCTAGAACAGCTGATTAATTTTTTTAGTTTTTAGTTTATGCATTCGATTTACCAATTCATAGTTATGGCGGAAACGCGATGCGATCCTTCTAATGTCACGAGTATTTTATGTAATCCTTTTTATGGATGGAAGACACCTGCCGGCACTCCGGTTTTGACTGTACCGGATTTATTGGCAACCGTACTAAACGATGTCGGGGGAATTTTGGGTTTACTCGCCATTGCGGCATTGGTTTATGCCGGCTTACGCATGGCCGCCGCCAATGGCGATAAAGGCGTGATCGATAAATCTAAAAAAATTCTGACTTATGCCATATTAGGCCTGGTGATTTCAATTATGGCATATGCTGGTGTAGTGGCTATAGAAAACTTCCTGGGAGTACAAGGAATCAAAGAGGGCAGCACGGAGGTTCAAAGAGTTGTGCCTTACGCCAACTTGAAAGTTTTTGTGACAGCTATGATTTCCAATGCTTTGAAGATTGTTGGAGTAGTTTCACTTTTGATGATTATTGTTAATGGTTTTAAATATTTGATTTCGCGAGGAGACAAAACCCTGGTCGATAGCGCCAAAAAAGGGTTGACTTGGGCGGTTGCGGGATTGGCACTTTCACTTTTTGCTTTTGCTATAATTAATGCAGTTGCAAAACTAATCAGCTAATGAAACGAATCTTCAAAAAATTGCTATATACGCTTCCGGTTTTTTTCACTGGAATTACGGTGCAAAACCCAGCCCCTGGCTTATTTAGCACCAATAAGATTTTTGGAGGAGCGAACCCCACGGTAAGTTCGATTATATACGGAGTAATAAATATCTTATTGGGGTTGGCTGGGACTATTGCTATCTTGCTTATCATTGTAGGCGGATACCAAGTCCTTACAGCCAGAGGAGACAGCACGCAAGCAGAAAACGGGAAGAAAACATTAACAAATGTTATAATAGGTGTAGCTATAATAATATTGTCTTATACCATTGTTTCTTTGGTCTATAGGACTTTATAATAAATTAAATATTCTTAAAGGTCGCCGCCCGCTCACAAGCACTGGGCGGGAAACAAAAAACAAAGAAAGGAATAAATATGAAACAACCTTCATTTATAAAAATGACCCAGATCCTGTCATTGATACTGGGGCTCGCCATGATCACAGCTCCTATGTTGGCCTTTGCCCAGTTCACAATTCCAAACGGCAGTGGATCCGGCTTGCCGCAAACATTTTTGGGAGCAAGCAACCTGACACAATTGATCCTGAGCATTATCAATATCATCTTGGCTTTGGCCGGTTTGATCGCGGTCTTGGTCCTGATCATCGGCGGCTTCAGGTATGTGACATCGTTTGGCAACGATGAAGCCGTAGGCACTGCCAAAAAAATGATTATCAATGCCATAATCGGAATCGTTATCATTATTCTTTCGTTCGTGATCGTGCGGGTCGTGTCCAATGTCGCTCTGCGGCCAAATAATATCTAGTTGATGAAAAACCTAAAACACAAACTAACAAAAATCATCCTTACGACTTGGGTCTCTTTGGCTCCTGCTCTGGCACAAGCTCAATTGACTCCGCCTAGCCGAGGGACAACAGGACTTCCAGATTATGGCAGCGGCGGTCTGAAAGGGTTTATCTTATTCATCACCCAGGATATTCTTGTTTTTGCTGGGTTTATTGCCGTACTGTTTATAATTATTGGCGGCTACCAATATATGTTTTCCGGAGCCAATGAAGAATTGGCAAAGAAGGGCAAGACGACTCTCACTAATGCTGTGATTGGATTGGTTATAATTATACTTTCCTACACAATTGTAAGTATCGTTTATAACACTTTGACTAAAAACCCCACTTGTCCTCTCGGGGTTGGTACTTGCTATACACCCTAAATCAAAAAAAGAAGGCTATGGTCCCATGCGGGGCCATAGCCTTTTTGTATTCCTTACTTAGGTTTACCCATGACCAGGTCCTTGCCTGAAACCGGTTCGATGACCGGAGTGACAGAACGGCCATAAGGTGTGGTGCTGAACTTTTCCGGAGAAACCGGGTACCAGTACGCACCATCTTGGAATCTGATGTTGTTCGGTTTGATCCGGCGGATCATAGTCTTGGTCCCTTTCGGGGTTTCCCAAACTACTTCGAGGGTGTATTCCGTGTTGGCCTCGAGAGATAACCCGCTGGTCATCCTGTGTGAGTACTTACCGATTTCTCCGGCCGAAAACCCATCCACGAATACCTCGGCTTTATCCATACCTTTGCCTGAGGTATCGAATTTGACTTCGGCCATCACACATTCCCGAGGTTGTGAGACCTTGGAAATTCCGAAAGCCTGAGCCATTCCTCCGGCTAAGCATCGATCCAGGAACAGTGCCGGATAGTAACCGGCATATCCGTAACCACTGTAATACGGATCGTATGCTGGCTGATAGGCAACGAACGACGATACAGCATAGCCCTGCTGATACACGGGAGGAAGCCCCCGGTTCAATCCGGCTCGGTCGGCTGCCAGCTTGGCGTCGCATTCCAGGCATCCTGTAGGGCTGCCAATGACGCCGATTGTACGGTCGGCCGCCAGTTTGGCGTCGCAATCCGCACATCCCGTTCCCTGGCCGAAAGCGGAAATCGAAGCGAGAACGAACACCGAAACAAAGAAAGTCTTCATAACCCCTCCTTAAAGGGTCTGGCGAGTTTTTGATTTCAACATATAATTATACTCCTTTTTGGTCATTTTGTCAAGCTTGCTTGTAAGTGGCCAAAATAAAACCGGACACGACTGGTGGTTGTGTCCGGTATGCAATTTCGAAGGTTGCAATTGCGTGCAATTGTTTGATTGATCCTCCTCCTAGAAGACTGTTCAAGCCGCTGGTTTGGCTGTTACAGCCGGCGCAAGGTGCGTGGCCACACTCGCGCTGTTTGAGGGATGAAATATCCGAGTGATACTGCCGCCACCCCAATTATTTCCTGGAGGGGCAGGGAGATTGGTGTGTACATCCAGATACGGGCCGTTGATGGCAATCTGGAGTTTGTGGCCATCATAAGGCGAAGGCACGCACTCGCCGGAGAACCCGAAGATCTTGTGGTTGTCGTTGTCGAGGCGCACGAGAAGGGCGAACATGGGGAAGCCTTCGACGAATGGTTTGAACCCATCCACGTCTTCGGGTTTGACCCTTCCACCCCTGGCATCGAACGCTATGCGCTTTTCCGTGTTGGTCGTGGGATCGACTACTCGCAACATGTTATTTCCGGAGAGCGATTCCGCGCAAACGATGTCGCCGGCGAAGATCACGGTGTCCGACTTATCCAAATAGGTGTCGTGCCACCAAGTCTTGTTGGCTTCGACCGAGAGTTGTGGCTCCGACCGAAGCCGAGTCCCATCGGCGTTGGCATAACCCTTAGCCTTGGCAACTTCGGCCTGGTGTCCGTGGGTTCCGGTTAGTTCAAGCTTGGATGTGAGAGCTTCGATGCTGTCGGTGGTCGGATCGATGGCGGATTGGTCCAAGGACGCAGCGTGGTCAGCCCATGCTTGCGACGCATTTCGGATCACCACTTTGGCCGACCGAGAAGGCGAGGAGAAGACTCCAAGTTCGAACCATTCCCCCAAGTGGTTGTAAAGCACGAAGAGAATGATCACGCCTACGAAAATTTCTCCGACTCGTTTGGCGTAAGTCAGAATGTTCACTTTTTATCTCCTTTTTCTGCCTTCTCTGGCTTGGGCTCGGGGATTGCCGCGATGATGCTGTATACACCCATAGCCAAGATCAGAAGAAGGAAAGGGTTGATCGAATTGGCATAAGCCAGGACTTTTTCAGTTGCAGCTGTGAGTGGGTTGATGATAAACATTACCGCGATCACAACCCAAGCGGTCACAACAAAGACTGAAATCCAAGCGAATCGGCTGGTCCTGCCCCATTTGGTGCTGAGCAGAAACATGATCAGCGTCAGCAGGATTAAAATCGGGACCAGATGTCCTTTGCCGGTCAGATCTGCATACGACAGGAAAGCAATAAAACACAGCTCAAACAGAACCGCTGTGAATACCGCCTTTCCTAAAACCGTAAGCGTATGGAGCCGGCGTGTCCGTTCGAAATCGAAATCTGGGCTGGCATGGATGTGGCCTTCGGCATCTATTTTGACGTTAGGGATAAAGCCTTTGCCCCTTGTCAAAAAATCATAGACGGCGTCGACCAGGATAGTCAGGCCAGCGATCTTCAGCGACTCCTCGTTTACCACAAGCATCACGGCAATCAGCAAATACAGAAATGCCGTGAATGGAACCAAGGGCGGGTAGAACAGGTTTGCCACAACCGCGAGGGGGATGATCAGGAACGAAAGCACCAGGAACATCACGGTCCGGCGGACTAAAATGTCGAAGGCTTCTTCGCTCCAGTCCCAGAGCAAACCGATTTTCGCTTCAGCGTAACCGGTGAGCTCCTGAAGGGGATTTCCATCTTTTTTGTTATTCATGATCTGCTCCCGGATTTAACCGGCCATCCGAAGATATACCGGAAGGGTTTTGACCAACTTTTGCCATAACGGTATTTCTGGAGTTCTTTGCGTTCTTTGCGCCATCGTTCAGTACGCTCAGCTTCCACAGCAAAGAAGTCCTCGGCAGACTCCAAAAACTTCCGGACTTTCATTTTGAAGTCTTCGGCGGGTTCGCCGATGTACTGGATGTTTTTCAGGAAGTCCTTGATTTCATTGTCGTCACTGATAGATGCCAGGGCCTCAAGAAACTGAACCGTTTCGTTTTTGGTGGGCCCGGTTTGAGCACTGTGAATGATGAATTCGGCGCGCTCGCGGGGATCGCAGAATTTCTGGAGGAAATTCCGGATTCTCCTGGCTTTCTCCGGGTCGGTCCTGTTAATTTCGGCCCAAGCCTCGCCAAAAATGTGCTTGGAACTGATCTCCTGGCCGATGCTTTTCCCCAGTTCTTGCGCAGGAGCTGTAACCGGAGAGCCTTCACCTTTCAGGAGCTCAGAGAATTTCTCCGCGGCACGGTGGCCCAGGCTCATAAAAAGGAAGTCGAAAATTACAGCTTTGACCGTATCTAAGTTGAAGAAGCTCTGTTTCGTTTTGTCTTCTGATTTGCCTTCAGCCATTACTTATCCCTCAATTGTTAAAGAGCTTAATTACAGCTCTTTTGGTGAACTGTTACTGCACGAACTGTAACAGCGAACTGTAACAAAAACCTAAGCTTATGTCAACCTTATACATTTCCAAGCCCCAGCTTTCAATGATATAATTACAGCACTCCAAATGTAATAAAGTAGGTTATGCCGGGGTGGTGAAATTGGCAGACACGCAAGGTTTAGGACCTTGTATCCGAAAGGATGTGCAGGTTCAACTCCTGTCCCCGGCACCACGAGTCAAGGGTGAATTAATGTAACAGTTATTTACTTTTTGTAACATTTGTGCGGTTGACGCCCTGCGGCCTAATCAAGTAAAATTCATAGAGTCCTATTAAGCCGATTATATAAGAATTATGTCTAAATTTTTCAGAAACTTGTTAGTAATTTTTGCGCTGTTCATTGTAGTTGCGGCCGGTTTTAGCTTTTTCCATACCTCCGACAAAAACATCGCGACCGTGGACATCTCCAAACTGGCCAATGAGGTCAATGCCGGTTCGGTTGACAAAATTGAAGTCAGTGACAACAGCCTTCTGATTTATCTCAAAGATGGATCCAAACAGCAGTCGACTAAAGAAAAAGAAGTCGCCCTGTCTGAAACTTTGAAAAACTACGGGGTGGATCCAAACAAAATCAAGGATACGCCGATTGATATAAAGACTTCCGGTTCGACTTCAGCTTTGGTTTCGACTTTGTTGACTTATCTGATTCCGATTTTATTGATCGGCGGCTTTATCTGGTTTTTGATGCGGCAAATCCAGGGCTCGAACAATCGGGCCATGTCATTTGGCCAATCTTCTGCCAAGCTGATGGAAACCACTGACCGGCGCAAGCGCGTGACTTTTGCGGATGTGGCAGGTGTTAAGGAAGCCAAAGAAGAGCTTAAGGAAATAGTCGAGTTTTTGCGCTATCCGCAGAAATTTTTTAGCTTGGGAGCGCGTATCCCCAAGGGAGTCTTGTTGCTGGGCCCGCCGGGAGTAGGGAAGACGATCATGGCCCGGGCTGTAGCCGGGGAAGCCAACGTCCCGTTTTTCCATATTTCCGGATCCGAGTTTGTGGAAATGTTTGTGGGAGTCGGCGCTTCCCGCGTTCGCGACTTGTTTAAAAAAGCCAAACGGAATGCACCGTGCATTATTTTTATCGACGAAATCGACGCTGTCGGGCGCCAGCGTGGCGCTGGTTTGGGTGGGTCGCATGACGAGCGCGAACAGACACTAAATCAGATTCTGGTGGAGATGGATGGATTTGAAAATGAGACGAATGTCATAGTAATCGCGGCAACCAACCGGCCGGACGTTTTGGATCCGGCTTTGATGCGGCCGGGCCGTTTTGACCGCCAAGTGGTGCTAGACCCGCCGGACATCAATGATCGCGAAGCGATCCTGAATGTCCACGCCAAAGGCAAGCCCTTGAGCAAAGAAGTTAATTTCCGTGCCATAGCCGAACGCACTCCGGGCTTTTCCGGGGCGGATTTGGCCAACCTTATGAATGAAGGGGCTATATTGGCAGCCCGGCGCAACCAAAAAGAAATCGGGCAAATGGATTTGATTCAAGCCATAGAAAAAGTCATGCTTGGCCCGGAACGCAAGAGCCATCTCATGTCCAAAAAAGAAAAAGAAATTGCAGCATGGCATGAAGCCGGACATGCTTTGATAGCTACAGTCTTGCCTCATGCTGACCCGGTGCACAAAGTGACAATAGTTTCCCGAGGACGCGCCGCTGGCTATACCATGAAACTGCCGGCCGAAGACAAGAATCTTCATTCGAAGTCGGAATTTTTGGCTGATTTGGCTGTATCTTTGGGAGGGTACGCCACGGAAAAAACTATTTTCAACGAGCTTACAACCGGCGCTTCTAATGATTTGAAAGTCGCCACAAATCTGGCCCGCAAACTGGTGACGAATTATGGCATGTCGGAACTCGGACCCATGACTTTCGGTGAAAGCCACGACATGATTTTTCTGGGCCGAGAAATTTCGGAACAGAAGAATTATTCCGAAAAAATTGCGGCGAAGATCGACGAGGAAATTGCCAAGTTCATCGATCAAGCTTACAAAACATCTTTGGAACTGATCCAAAAATACCATAAATATTTGGAAACAATTGCCAAGCGGTTAATTGAGGTTGAAACTCTCGAGCGCGAAGAATTTGAAAAAATTGTGGCTGACATCACTCCGAAAGAAAAATTGCTCAAACCGGGGACAAAAGACCTGCCGGGAAATTTACCTTCACCGGCAGTGGCCTAAACTCATGATCCAATTTGGCAAAATCTTCAAACAGGCCTTCCAGATTTTGAAAGCCCATAAGTTTTTGTGGGTTTTGGGCCTGTTTTTAGTTTGGGGAGAAATATTTAATCTTTTCTCGTATTCAACAAACAATCCGAATCAAGAAGTAAACCAGTTAAACCAAGCGACGCAAGTGCATGCCGGCGGAGTGGTTACAGCGTTAGCCTTGGTTTTCGTTTTAATTGTGGTAATGATGTGGTTTTATTTTCGCGCCAGGACGGCGGTGATCATCGGCACCAAAGCCGTTTTGGACAAAAAGGATACCGGATTTAAAAAAAGTTTCCGAGCGGGAAAACATTTTTATGTTAGAATTTTTGGCATTTGGTTTGTCACCGTATTTCTCACGGTTTTGGCTTTAGTTATCCTTGCGAGTCCAGTCGTTTATTTAAGCACGCAAGGCCTCGGCGGGCGAGCGGCGCTGCTGGGCATTATAGCGGTATTAATATTTGTACCGTTAGCTTTTTTGGCCGGGTTTATAAATAACTTAGCGCCCATGTTTGTAGTCCAGCATGATCTGCAAATAGGTAAGGCGGTTAACGCCAGTTTTGACATGGTAAAAAAATATTGGGCGGGGCTATTGAGTTTTAGTATTTTACTGGGTTTGCTCAATGGCATTATCTTGGGGTTTTTGAGTTTTTGCTTTGTTTTGGGGTTTGAATTTTTTACCCATTTATTTTATAATACGGGAGGTTTCCAAATCACTATCAGTTCGATTTTGTTTGCTTTCGCGTGCTTAATTGCTCTTTTATTTTTTGGCAGCGGCGTGGCCTCTTACCAGCAGATATCGTGGGTATTGCTGTTTAATGATTTGGTGAAGCCACAAAAACTGGAAGAAGAAGAAATCGTGCCTGTGCCCGAGGTTGTGTAAAATCAGGGTTCATTAAAGTTTTTAGTATGGGTGGTTAGCTCAGGGGTAGAGCATCTCTTTGATCCCGACTTTCGTCGGGACAGGCTTCGAGAGGGTCAGTATATGATTAGGACGGTTAGCTCAGTGGTAGAGCATCTCTTTGACGTAGAGAGGGTCGCAGGTTCAAATCCTGCACCGTCCACCAGAAAAATTAATGCAAAAGTCAAAGGTCAAAAGTCAAAAGAATCCTTTTGAATTTTGGTTTCTGACGTTTGAGAAGGAATGAGTTCATGGATTTAACCAGTTTAGAAAGCAAAATCAAAGTACAATTTAATGATCGCAATCTCCTGCAGTCGGCCCTGACGCACCGCTCGTATTTGAACGAGAACCGAAAATGGCCCTTGCCCCATAATGAGCGCTTAGAGTTTTTGGGTGATGCTGTGCTCGAACTGATAACTACCGAGTATCTGTATCGGAATTTTCCCAATCCCGAAGGCGAGCTGACGAATTTACGATCGGCATTGGTCAATTATAAAATGCTCTCCGAAATTGCGCAGAGCTTGGATTTGGATGAATATATTCTGCTCTCAAAGGGCGAAGCCAAGGATACCGGGCGCGCGCGGCAAGTGATCTTGGCCAATGCCTTTGAAGCCTTAATTGGCGCTATCTATTTGGATTCTGGTTTTGATACGGTTCGGACTTTTATTAACGATTATGTGATCACTCAATTGACGGCTATTCTCTCAGCAGGCAAAGTCCTGGATCCGAAAAGCAAATTCCAGGAACTGACCCAGGAAAAGTTAGGCGTTACCCCTCATTATAAAGTCTTGTCAGAATGGGGCCCTGACCATTCAAAAAGTTTTGAGGTCGGAGTGTTTGTGGGGGATCGGCAGGTGGCCAAGGGGGTTGGTTCATCTAAGCAGGAAGCCGAAATTTCCGCCGCGGAAAATGGATTAAAAGTTAAAGATTTATAATCGTGTATTTAAAGAGACTGGAATTACAGGGTTTCAAATCGTTTGCGCATAAAACTGTTTTGGATTTTGAGCCGGGTATGACGGCAATTGTCGGCCCAAATGGTTCCGGCAAATCCAATGTGGCAGATTCGTTGCGCTGGGTTATGGGTGAGCAGTCGCTCAAACTGCTGCGCGGCAAAAAAAGCGAGGATGTGATTTTTGCGGGATCTGACAAAAAATCAAAATTGTCTCTGGCCGAAGTGGCCCTGACGTTTGACAACCGCGACCACAAGATCCCGGTGGAGTATTCGGAAGTGGTGATTACCAGAAGGCTGTTTCGCAACGGCGAATCCGAATACCTCATGAACAACCAACGAGTTCGGCTGTTGGACATTGTCGATGCCCTAATACGTTCGGGGTTTGGTGCTTCCAATTACGCGGTAATCGGGCAGGGGACAATTGACCAAATGATCTTGGCCGGACCAGCAGAAATCAAAAACCTGGTGGAAGAAGCCGCCGGAGTAAAGCCGTATTATCTCAAACGGGAAAAGACAGTCCGCCGTTTAGACCAAACAGAAGAAAATTTGTCGCGAGTTTCCGAGTTAACAGCCGAAATTGAGCCTCGGTTGCGATCTTTGAAGCGGCAAGCGAAAAGGATGGAAGAGAGGGAAGTGATCGCGCATGAACTTTTTGGATTGCAAACGGAATATTTCGGCAACCAGTATTACTTGCTAGAGCAGGAACTTGGCGCCATTTCACAAAACTTGGAATTGAAAAACTTGGAAATCGGCAAGCTGGAAGGCGAAATCAAAAACTTCCAGCTTAAAATCGACAAGGAAGAACAGCATACCGAGAAATCCAATGATTTTTTGGACGCTTTGGAAAAGAAGCTGCAGGATCTTGAAGACAGCCGCTATGGGTTGTTGGAAAAACTGGCCGAAATACGAGGATTATTGAAATCCGAATTGCCTTCAGGCATGGATTTTGTGCATTTCCGAAATAGTTTTGAATCAATCCTGGACAGTTTGCGCCCTGAGAATATTGCAGAGATTAAGCAAAAATTGAAGGATTTGGTCTCACAGTTTGGCGAAGTCAAAAAAACCGAATTGCTGCAAAAGCAGGAAGAGTTGAACAAACAGCTCTCCAAGATTTCCGATGAAATGGAAGACCAGAGAAAAGCCAAAGCTAAGCTCATCGCAGAGGAGCGCCAAAAGCGGACTTTTCTTTCGACCGAAGAAAAACAGTTTCGAGCTAAAAACGCGGAGCTTACCAAACTTAAGGACGAACGCAATTCGATCTTGGTTGAAAAAGCCAGGCTCGATACGAGACTGGAAAATTTAAACAAGGAAGTTTTGGCAGTATTCGGTCACGTTCCGGATTTTAAGGAACATAAAAAAGCCGAAACTTCGGCAGATCTCCCAAATCGGATTTATAAATTAAAACATCAGCTCGAATTGGCAGGCGGAATCGACGAAACGACCTTGGTGGAATATCGGGAAACTCAGGAACGATATGATTATTTGACGGCTCAGTCACAGGATTTGAGCAAAGCGGTAATTGATCTAAAATCAGTCATAGATGAGTTGGACCAGATCATCAAAAAACAATTTGACGAGGCATTCGAAAAAATATCCTCCAAATTTGTCGAGTATTTCCGGATTTTGTTCAACGGCGGCAAAGCCAATATGACTTTAGTTAAAGCGTCGCCGGAAGTCTCCGAAGGAATCGAAGAATTGCAGGAAGAAGACGAGCCGAAAGAAATGCATATCGACGGCGTTCGGAAAAAGAAACAACCCGCAGAAATTATAGGCATCGAAATCAAAGCCACTCCGCCCGGCAAAAAGCTCGCGACCATTGCCGCCCTTTCCGGGGGAGAGCGGGCGCTGACATCCATCGCTTTGCTCTGCGCCATGTTGGCGGCTTATCCTTCTCCGTTTGTGGTATTGGATGAGGTTGATGCGGCTTTGGACGAAGCCAATTCCATTAGATTTGCCAAAATTCTGGGAACTCTAGCGCATCAAACGCAATTTATAACCATCACCCACAATCGGGAAACCATGCGCCAGGCCCATACTTTGTACGGAGTGACCATGAGCGAAGAAGGTATTTCCAAGATATTATCAATAAAGCTTGAGCAAGCAGAAACTGTTACCTCTCGCTAGTTTATGACGCATATACTGGGCCAGATTACCGAATTTATTACCCACACCATCCAAGCCTTTGGTTATACCGGGGTCACGGTTTTAATGGCAATTGAATCAGCGGCTATTCCGCTGCCTTCAGAGGTTATTATGCCGTTTTCCGGTTTTTTGGTTGCGGCCGGCAGGTTTAGTTTGTTTGGACTGGCCTTGGCCGGGGCGTTTGGTTCCACTATCGGTTCTCTTGTAACTTATGCTTTGGGGTTTTATGGCGGCAGACCGCTAGTGGAACGATATGGCAAGTACGTTTTGATAACGCATCATGATCTGGATTTGGCAGAGAGGTTTTTTCAGAAATTTGGCGCTTGGGCAACTTTCATCGGCCGGATGCTTCCAGTCGTGCGGACGTTTATTTCCGTTCCGGCCGGTGTCGCAGAAGAGCCGATAATTTCGTTTACTTTGGCTGCCTTTATCGGCTCTTTTATTTGGTCGTATTTTTTGGCTTGGCTCGGCAGATTGCTGGGAGCAAATTGGAACCAGCTGTCCGGGTACTTCCACAAATTTGATTTGGTTATTGTCTTGCTGGTTTTGGCGATAATTTTCTGGTGGGGGTACCGTCATTGGAAGCACCGGATCCGGGGTTGAATCCGTTAGAAGTTGCAAATTGATTACTTCTAACGGGTTTGACCGATTCTAAATTTTTTGTTATAATATGCAGGCTATTAAAGAGAAGTACGCATGTTAACGATAAGATTACAAAGAACAGGAACAAAGAACAGACCGAGTTTTCGGATTGTTTTAGCTGAAGCCGAACGCTCTGCCAGCAAGAAATTCCATGAAGTTTTGGGACATTATAATCCCCGCAGCAAACAATTTGGCATAAAAGACGAAGAGCGCTTGAAATACTGGATGAGCCAGCACGTCCAACTTTCTCCCACAGTTCACAATTTGTTTGTTGAAAAGAAATTGCTTGATGGAAAGAAAGTTAAAGCCTGGACTGGCAAAAAGAAAGAGGCAGAACCTCAAACTCAAGCCACGCAGGCTGCCGCAGAAACACAGGTCAGCCCTGAAACTCCAAAAGCTGAATAACTCCAAATAAAGCCCCTCCATCGGGGCTTTTTCCTTGGATTGACACTGTTCTTAGTTGTAAGTATAATGTTGGTACTTAAGTCGCTGATTTAAGTCGAATCCAAGCGGACCTAAGTTTGTTCTTTAAGCTAATAAGTAATACGTAACGAAGTTATGGAAAAAGATCAGGAATTTGTTGAATATCTCGTTAAGGCTTTGGTTGACCATCCGTCGGATGTAAAGACCGAACGCACTGTCGATGAGATGGGGGTGCTGATTACTTTACACTTAAACCCGGAAGATATGGGCCAGGTCATCGGCCGCCAAGGCCAGACTGCCAAGTCGATCCGAACTTTGCTCCGAGTTGTCGGGGCCAAGCACAAGTCTCGCGTGAACCTGAAAATCCATGAGCCAGAAGGATCCCGAAGATCATCGGAACGGTCATCCGTTTCCAGGGACATGTCTGCAGACAAAGAGTTGTCAGCAGATATCGACGACTTTAAACTCTAATACATATGTAAACCCCGGCGAAAACCGGGGTTTTCTTTAGAAAGTATCGATACTAATATACGAATGAATACTAATTATACTAATAAGTTAATCTATCCTGAATTATCTTATCAATTAACCGGGTTGTGTTTTACAGTTCATAATAATTTGGGACGTTTTGCTCGTGAAAGACAATATGCAGACGCAATCGAGCAATTATTAAAGCAAGCAAAGATTTCTTATAAACGTGAACAAAGAATTGAGGATGTTGGTAATATTTTAGATTTTATAGTGGATGATAAAATTGTTTTAGAACTTAAAGCTAAACGATTGATTCTAAGACAGGATTTTCATCAAACACAACGATATCTTCAATCAACCAATAAAAATTTAGCCTTGTTAGTTAATTTTCAGAACCGGTATCTGAAGCCAATTAGAATTGTTCGTATACAGACTGACGTGCGGGAAAAATATTTTAAGCATTAAGCATTAAGCATTAGTATCATTAGTAAATTAGTATATTCGCATCGATACTTTATGAAATTTATAATTTTGACATTATTTCCAGAGGCATTTGAGTCTTACTTAAATGTAAGTTTGCTTAAGCGTGCCCAGGCGCATGAACTGATTGAAATAGATGTTTACAATTTGCGCGATTGGGGCGAGGGAGTCCATAAGACCGTAGACGCCAGGCCTTATGGGGGAGGGGCAGGAATGGTGTTGCGAGTGGATGTATTGGATAGAGCTTTGAAAAGTTTGAAAATTAAAAAAGGCAAAAAAGCCCAAGCAATCATTTTATTGACTCCTTCTGGGAAAACCTTTAACCAAAAATTAGCTCTGGAATTTTCGAAAAAATATAAGACTATGGTTTTGATTTGTGGGAGATTCGAGGGGTTCGACGAGCGAATAAGCAACATGGATGATATGGAAGTAACCCTGTGAGACTTCGTGCTCACCGGAGGAGAAATCCCCGCCATGGCTATTGTAGATTCAGTTGCCCGGTTAATTCCAGGAGTGGTCGGCAAAGAAGCATCACTTACTGAAGAAAGTTTTTCAGAAAACACCCTGGAATACCCGCAGTATACTAGGCCGGAGGTTTACAAAAAAATGAAAGTACCTTCTGTGTTGCTAACCGGACATCATGCCAAAGTTGCCGAATGGCGAAAAGGGGAGGCTTTGAAAAAAACCAAGAAACGTAGGCCTGATTTGCTTAAATAGTAGTCTTGACAAAATAGCAAAAAAAGAGTATAGTTATACGTTGAAGCTAATGCTTTGGATTTTTATAGAATTCAAGGCTTTGGCCTCAATCAGCCATTCGCCGGCCGGCGAAGGCTGAGGCTAACTATCGCAATCCCGCGATAGGATAAGGAGGATGCGCCGATGGCTAAGCCCATTGCCCCGTCCGTTCAGCAGTCCGAATCGAAGATCGCTGGGTTGCTCGATCAGATGAAAGCGGTCATCCGCCGCTCCGGCCTCAACGACGATCAGCTCCAGGCGATCCGCGACAGTGGCCGACTCTCCAAGGAGTTCGGTAAGCTGTTAGCAACGATTGCTTTGCAAATCTCGGGTGTGTTCACCTTCCTGGTGGACTACACCAAGACTGCAGCCCAGCTGATCGAAGAAGCGGCATTCGACTACAAGTTCGTTTACGCCGACATCCCTAACCGAGGCAAGGGTCAGTCGACTGCTCATATCCAGGCAGTTCACCTCAATCGGGTGATCACGAATCGTGAGCTTGTGAAGGAGTTGCCGAACCTGGTGGATCCGATAACCGCTCTCCACTTCGCGATCAGCCACCCTGACGAGCAACGCAAGTACCCACTGGTCACGGTCTGGCAGGACGAGGCAGGCAGGTTCTTCTATCTGATCCTCAGCGAGAGCGCCGGCGGCCGTGAGCTCAGCGTTCGCGGCAACGGTTCGGGTGGCGGCTGGGACGAGGACTGTCGGTTCCTGGTATTCAGCAAGTAGGATTTTTGGTCATTGGACCCTTGGTCCTTGGGGTGTGTGACTACAAAGTTGCACACCTTTCCCTTTTTGCCTAAAATATCTACATCATGAGAAGCTTGGGCGCACTGCTCTCAAGCCGTGAAAAAACAAGAAAAAATTACTTGGTACGAAAAACTGGCGGGTTTTAAAAACCTCAAATAAAAATACAACCCAAAGAGTTATTCAATGGGCAGTGGCGCAGATGGTTTTTCGTACAATTCTATCTGATCCTCAACGAGAACGCCGGCAACCGTAAGCTCAACGTTAACGGCAACGATTCGGGTGGCAACTGGAACGAGAACTATCGGTTCCTGGTATTCAGAAAGTGATTACCTTGTCCCAGCAAATGCTGGGTTTTCTTTTTGTATTTGTTTCATCCAGCCACCAAGCATTTTTCCAGATTCTGATAATGGTTTGGAGATGAGAGAGAATTTTTTATGGTCAATAAGCTTAAGTTCCCAAGAGATTTGTATAAATAATTTAAGCAGGTCAAATTTAAGAATAGCTTTATCTAAATATAATTTTTTCTGATTTTTTGTTGAAAATCTCGTGAGAAAAATAAATTCAATTGTTTCCAAAAATAAATTGTCTATTTTTGATCCGAGCGTATATCGAACCGTGTGGTCGAATTTTCTTAAACATGTATGCCAAAGCTTGTATGCGTCTGCAAATTTGGCTAAAACGGGTAGTCCCGACGAAGTCGGGGGGGGGGTATACTTGGTGTATGAAAGCTCAATTGGCTCATAAATTTGAGGATATTATTTCTGTCGAAAACTTACTGCAAGCTTGGCGTGAGTTTTTGCCTGGCAAAAGAAACAAACCAGATGTCCAAGCATTCGCAGCGAACTTAATTGATAATATTTTAGAGCTTCACGATGAACTTGTAAACAAAACTTACAAGCATGGAGGATATTTTAAATTTAAAATCTCCGATCCCAAACCTCGGCAGATCAGCAAAGCATCAGTCCGTGACCGCTTGCTGCATCATGCAATTTACCGAATATTGTATCCATTTTTTGACAGGATGTTTATTGCTGATTCGTTTTCTTGCCGACTCAACAAAGGCACACTTAGAGCATTAAATAGATTGCAAACGACGTATTGGAAGGCGAGTAATAATGACACTAAAACAGTTTGGGTTTTAAAATTAGACATCAAGAAATTTTTTGCCAGCATAGACCATGAGGTTTTAATCGACATGTTGAATGAATACATTCCAGATAAAGATATTTTATGGTTACTCAAGCAAATCATTATTAGTTTCAAACCCGGATTACCGTTGGGGAATTTGACTTCCCAGCTGTTCGTGAATATTTATATGAACAAATTTGACCATTTCGTGAAGCATATGCTCAAAGCCAGATATTACATTCGTTATGCTGACGATTTTGTTATCTTGAGCCAAAATAGGTTAGGGCTGATGAATTATCTGATAACTATTCAAGAATTTTTGGAGAATGAGCTTAAATTAAAAGTACATCCAGACAAAATTATTCTCAAGACGTTCGCTTCTGGTATCGATTTTTTAGGCTGGGTGAATTTTCCTAAACATCGTGTGCTTAGGACTTCGACTAAGTGGAGACTGGTAAAGAGATTAAATCGGAAAAATTTGCAATCTTATCTCGGTTTGCTAAAGCACGGAAATACATTTAAACTAAAGCAGAAGTTACATTATGAGACTTGATAAATTTTTGGCTGAAAAAAATAGAGATGTTTCCCGATCAAAAATCCAAAAGATAATTAGAGAAGGGAAAGTCTTGGTAAATTCCAAATTAATTTTGGAACCTGATTACGAGGTGTCCGAAACGGACCAGATAACCATGCCGGAATTTGAATCTGAAGATATGAGGCCTTCCGACATCAAATTAAAAATTGTTTATGAAAATACTGATTTAGCTGTGATTGACAAGCCGCCAGGGTTGGTAGTTCATCCAGGAGCGGGAAATACAGAAGACACGTTGGCTAACGCGTTATTAACATATTTTCCGCAGATCAAAAATGTGGGGCAGCCGCACCGTCCCGGCATTGTTCACCGACTGGATGAGGACACTTCCGGATTATTAGTGATAGCGAAAACTCCGGAAGCGTATGATTACCTAAAAAATATTTTCCAGGAACGAGATATCGAAAAGGAATATTTGGCTTTGGTCCATGGTGCATTGGAAAAGCGGCACGGGATTATAGACTTGCCACTGGAAAAAGTACCGAATCGCCAAAAGATGTCGGTCAAAGACAGATACGTCACGGGCGGAAAGGCTAAAGAGGCTCTAACTGAGTATTGGAATATGGCCAATGACGAGGCTTTACAATTCAGCCTGATTCGTGTAAAATTGCATACAGGTCGCACTCACCAGATCCGAGTGCATATGCAAGCGATAGGGCATCCGCTCGTCGGCGACGGCGTTTATGGCGGCACCTATAAAGCTTCCGATAAGCAGATAATTGCCAGGCAATTCCTCCATGCTTACCGGCTCAAGTTTAAATTAATGGATGGAACCTGGATTGAGTTAGTCAGTCCTTTGCCAGAAGATTTACAGGCGGTTCTCACCAAATTAGGAATCAACCATGATCAATTCGATTAAACCAGAACAACTCAAACAAGTCCCAGTGCTCAAAGCCGGTTACACTGTCCGCGTCCACCAAAGGATTAAAGACGTCTCTCCAGACGGCAAAGAAAAAGAGCGCATTCAGGTGTTTGAAGGGCAAGTGATTGGGACCAAGGGCGGCAAGGCTATCAACGGGACTGTTACTGTCAGGAAAATATCATCCGGAGTTGGAGTGGAGAGAATCTTTCCAGTTCATTCCCCGAATATAGAAAAAATTGAAGTGATAAAAGCCACACCAGCTCGCAAGGCAAAGATTTACTACTCACGAGCAACCAACAAAGAAGTTAAAGTTAGAGAATAAAAAAAGCCGCCCTTGGGCGGTTTTTTTAATTACTTATTTAATTAAGTAATTCGATTAAATCAATTTGAGAACATTCCACCAGGCTGCGATATAATCAGCCCGCTTATTCTGATATTTGAGATAATACGCATGTTCCCAGACATCAAGACCGAATATTGGCTCCAGACCCATCATGTACGGCGAATCTTGGTTCGGCAAATTTCGCATTTCTAATTTTGAATTTTGATTATTGCGCACAAGCCAGCACCAGCCCGAGCCAAAAACTTTGCCGGCCGAATCAGCGAACTGTTTTTTGAAATCTTCAATCGAACCAAAAGTGGAAATAATTTCCTTGCTTAACAATTCATCTTTTTGGTTGCTGGGGTCAAGGTATTTCCAGAACAGGGTGTGGTTGGCATGGCCGCCGCCTAGGTTGCGGATCGCGGTCCGGTCAGTCTCGTCAATTTTAAGATTATTGAGGTCCATAAGCAGTTCTTCTACCGGGCGACCTTGCAAATCAGGGTACTTTTCTAATGCGGCATTCAGCTTGTCGATATATGCCTGGTGATGTTTGGTATGGTGGATTTCCATAGTTTTGGCATCTATGTAGGGTTCAAGCGCGTCATAAGCATAAGGAAGCTTTGGCAATTCAAATTTCATTTTTTTATCCTTTCTGTATAGCAATCCGAATGGTGTGAAACTCATTCGAATGATACGTATATAAGATGTATGTAAATTTTAGTAGTTGGTTTTGCTCGCGTCAATGCTGAAAACGGTTAATTGAAGTAACAGCCGGTTTGTGTTATAGTTAGGTCAGCTTCCGCCGCATGGCGAAAGATTAAGCTTTGAACAGATTATCCATTTAATTGAATCCTAGTAAAATGGTTGCAAGTACATGAATAGAGAATCATTTGTGTCCAATTTACCTTTGAAACTCAGCCCTTCTTCTAAAAAAGGGCACTTTGAGCTGTTTTAATATTTGATACAAACTTTTTCTAAACCTTGCGGCCAACTAGATTGGAAAGGTTTTTATTTTTATGCAGTTAATTTATGCCGCAGTCGGACTGATCGCCGGTGCGCTGGCCGGATACTACATCCGCAAGGTCCAAATAGCAAACAGGGTCAACTCGATTGAAGCCAGAGTTCAAAAGAGCATTGAGGAAGCAAAAACCAAAGAAAAAGAAATCCTGCTGGAAGCCAAGTCTAAAGCTTTAGAGATAGTGGACCAGGCCAAGAAAAGCGAGCAGGAGTTCCGTAACCAAATTCTCAAAGTAGAAGAACGCTTAAACCGGAAAGATGCAGAACTTGACCGGAAACTTTCCGAATTGGAGCAATCCAAATCTGATCTGGCAAAAAAGCAGGCGGATTTAACCAAAACTCATGATGAGCTGAAAGAAATACGGGCGCGCCAGCTGGAGCAACTTCAAAAAATTTCCAATTTGAACCTGGAGGATGCCAAACGAGTTTTGCTGGAAGCCACCGAGAAGAATATGAAAGAAGAGCTGGCCAGTTTGACCCGCAAGCTCATCGCATCCGCGCGCGAAGATGCAGACAAAAAAGCCCGAGAAATTGTATCTTTGGCAATCCAACGTTGCGCCTCTGAAGTCACGAGTGAACAAACCACCACCGCCGTGACTCTGCCCAGCGAAGAAATGAAAGGGCGAATCATCGGCAAAGAAGGCCGCAACATCCGGACCTTTGAGCAAATGCTTGGTGTGGAAGTCATAGTAGACGATACCCCGGATGTCGTTGTGATTTCGGGTTTTAACTCTGTCCGACGGCACATAGCTAAAATTGCTTTGGAAAAATTGATCCAGGACGGCCGCATTCATCCGGCAAAAATCGAAGAGGCGACCGAAAAAGCCAAAAAAGAAATTGCCGAACAGATTAAAGAGGCGGGTGAGGCCGCGGTTTATGAGTTGGGAATCGCCAATTTTCCTCCGAAATTGGTGCAGCTGGTAGGCCGGCTTAAATTCCGCACCAGCTACGGCCAGAATGTTTTGAAGCATTCGGTGGAAATGGCCAAACTTGCCGCACTGATGGCTGAAGAAGTCGGAGCAGACGTCCAAACAGTCAAGCAAGGCGCTCTGCTGCATGACATCGGCAAAGCTCTGGACCAGGATATGGAAGGAACCCACGTGGAAATCGGCAAACAGATTGCCCAAAAATTCAATTTGCCGGACAAAATTGTCAACGCTATTGAGGCTCATCACGGCGATGTCGAATATAGTTCAATTGAAGCCGCAATAGTGGATGCCGCTGATAATATATCGGGATCCAGGCCGGGTGCGAGGCGCGATACTTACGAAAATTACGTTAAGCGCTTGGAAGAATTGGAAAACGTCGCGCACAGTTTTGAAGGCGTGGATCGTGTTTATGCAATCCAAGCCGGGCGCGAAATCCGCATCTTCGTCAAGCCGGAAAAGATTGACGATTGGGGTGCGACCAAACTCGCCCGCGACATTGCGAATAAAATTGAGCAGGATCTAAAATATCCTGGAGAAATTCGAGTCATGGTGATTAGGGAAACAAGAGTTGTCGAGTATGCAAGATAGACATTCGGTCAGACCGTTTTTTCTCGGACATGTCCGCTGAAGCGGACTAAAGTCTCAGGCATTGGAAAGCCTTCGACGTTGTCCTCGAAAAAACAGCTGACCTCATTAATGGTAGGTGTATGCTTAAAATAGTATTCTTCGGAGATATCTGTGGCGAGCCTGGACGGAAAGTGGTGAAGGCTGCTTTGCCGGAGATTTTGGATTCGCAGAAACCGGATCTGGTGTTGGCGAATGTCGAAAATTTGGCGCACGGCAAAGGAGTGACTGTAAAAACTTTGGAAGAAATGTTGCGCGCGGGAGTCAACGGCTTCACCGGGGGCAACCACATATTTTCGAAAAAAGAACTCGGGGATGAAGTCTTCAAAAAATACGGAAACATTTTGGCCCGGCCGTCAAATATCCAAGGCGATTATCCCGGGAGTTCGGCTGTGTTCATAGACACCAAAAAAGGCAAAGTGCTGGTTGGCAATTTTATGGGCCAGGTTTTCATGGAAAAACAATTTCACGATCAAATTGATTCCCCCTTTGCCCAAATTAACGACTGGCTTACTCGAGAGCAGGTCGAAAAGCCGGTAGCAACCATCATCGATTTTCACGCAGAAGCCACAAGCGAAAAAATTGCGTTTGGTTATTTTGTCGACTGCAAAGTCACAGCCGTTTTGGGCACGCACACCCATGTCCCGACTGCGGATTACAAAATTCTTCCCGGCGGCACAGGCTACATTACCGATGTCGGAATGTGCGGAGCGGCCGGAACGGTTTTGGGTGTGGTAAAAGAATTATCACTGCAGCGGTTTACCACCGGTACCTGGGTGCCTTTCGATATACCGGAAGAGGCTAACAAAGCCGAATTAAGTTATGTTATTATAGAGGTGGATGAGCTGACCGGAAAAGCAGCCAATATCCAAGGGGTGCATAAAATTGCTGAAATATAATTAAAATCAAAATGTCTAACACAAAATTTTTGGATCCCGAGCAGGTTTTGTTCCGCACCGGTTTGACCAGGAATTCCCAGGTCTTAGACTTAGGGGCGGGCAGTGGATTTTTCGCTCTGGCCGCGGCTAAAATGGTAGGGGAATCGGGCTTTGTAACTGTAGTTGATATTCTGGAACAATCTTTGGAACATGTGCAAGCCATGGCCCGCATGCAGAATCTGAGGAATCTTCGAACTTTGCGCAAAGATTTGGAAGTTGCTAAGCTGGCGGAGTTTCCAGTCGGATCTTTTGATTTCGTGGTTGTATCGAATGTGTTGCATCAAATAAAAAATCGTAAGAATTTATTTGAACTGGCTTACCAGGCTCTCAAAACTGGCGGACGGATGTTGATCATTGATTGGAATGATGTTCCAAGCCCGATTGGGCCTAGCGTTGCCGATCGCGTACCGGCAGCGGAGGTGAAGACCCTGGCACAGCAAGCCAACCTGCATTTCAACAACAAACTGGAAACCGACCAATATCATTACGGATTAATCTTTAATAAATAATATGTGGCGACAATCATACTTTTGGTTTATCCAACCCTCTTCGGAACTATTGAATTATGATTATTATTTTCTGTGGTTCTTTCTTGCGCTCACCATTGTTGGGCTTGTTCTGAAACTGACCTTGCGATTTATGGCGCATGAGGTCTATCGCAAGCTTTGGAACAAGATTGCCAACTTGGGATTGACCATGGGCTTTTCCGGTTTGGTCTGGGCTGGTTTGCGTTATGAAAACACTCCTATTTTTGCCGACAGGTATTGGGCAGGCCTGGTTGCTGTCCTGGCTCTTATCTGGTTAATTTTTATCGTGAAATATTTAGTAACTAGTTTCAGGGTCGAAAAAAGGGAGTTTGATAAACAGGTACTGAATTCCAAATACATTCCTTCCAGAAAATAAATGACAAAATTAGGCAGACTCGGTGAAGATAAAGTTGCGGCATATTATCAAAAGCTTGGATACAAGATTTTGGACCGCAATTTTATTTTTCCTTACGGCAAACAGCGTGGCGAATTGGATTTGGTGGTGAGCAAAGACAAGGACCTGGTTTTCGTTGAAGTAAAAACTCGCAGCAATTCCAAATTTGGCGGTCCGTTTGAGTCGGTAGATTTTTACAAGCAGCGCAAGCTTGTGACCATGGTGCACCTTTATTTACGGCTGCACCCCAACTACTTAGACTATAATTACCGGATTGACGTGGCTGCCGTGGATATTGACAATAAACTTAGGCCTGTTATAATACTACCGAACGCTATAGAAGATTCTGATTAAACGAGCATTAAGCTCGTTTCTTTTTTCACCAGTTTAGGAATATTAATTAACAAAAAATTAGAGTCGCAGCCCGCCACTGGCGGGCGAGAACAAATTTTTTGAAAGGAGCGGCACGTAGACCGTAGCGCATCTGCGAAGCAGATCGCGAAGTGTCAACCCGACGCGACGTATGAATGATGCATTTGAGCAGGCCTTAAACCAAATAGCTGAAGAAAAAGACATCAGCAAGGAAGAAATCCTTAAAATGATCGAAGTTTCCTTGGCTGCGGCTTTTCGCAAGGATTACGGCAAAAAGGACCAAAATATTGTCGTTGAATTTATACCGGAAACCCTGGGAACCAAAGTCTATGACGTAAAGAAAGTTGTGGAAGAGGTTTTGGATCCAGTCAAAGAAATAACCTTAGAACAAGCCAAAGAATTTAAAAAATCCCCCAAAATCGGAGATGAAATTAAAATCGACATCTCTCCGAAAACCGGGGCAAAGTTCGGCCGCATCGCAGCCCAAACTGCCAAGCAGGTAATTGTCCAAAAAATCAGAGAAGCAGAACGAGGCGTAATGTTTTCGGAATACAAAGGTAAAGAGCGCCAACTGGTATCCGGCATGGTGCAGCGCGTGGAAGGCGACACAATCTTAGTCGACTTGGGAAAAGCCACAGGAGTGCTGTTCCCCTCCGAGCAGATACGGGGGGAAAAATATTCAATAGGCGCCCGGATTAAAGTCTTGATTCTCCATGTCGAACCAACGGCTAAAGGGCCGAAAATAACTTTGTCCAGGTCGCATCCAGATGTTGTTCGAAGACTGTTCGAAATAGAAGTACCAGAAATAGCCAACGGTATAGTCGAGATCAAATCGATCGCGAGAGAAGCCGGATCAAGGACAAAAATTGCGGTCTGGTCTTCACAAGAAGGTGTGGACGCAATCGGCGCTTGCGTTGGCCAACGCGGGACTCGGGTGCAAGTTGTCATGAGCGAACTCAATGGCGAAAAGATCGATATTATTTCCTGGAGTGAAGATTCCGTAAAGTTTATCGCCAACGCACTTTCGCCAGCCAAAATTTTGAATGTCGTGCTCAACGAAGAAACCAAGGAAGCGAAGGTTGGAGTTTTGGAAGACCAACTTTCTTTGGCTATCGGCAAGGCCGGGCAGAATGTGCGATTGGCTGCCCGCCTGACCGGATGGAAAATAGATATCATTGAAGAAAAAATTAACGGAGCGGAAACCGTTGCCTCCACCGAACCGGCGGCTGACCAAACTGAAGCCGAGGTCAGAGAACCGGCAGGTGAGGGCGCAGAAGGAGAATCAAATGAATAAAGAAAAAATTTTTTCACAATTGGTTCCGATGGTTGTCGAAAAATCTCAGTTCGGTGAACGCGCGTTTGACATTTATTCTCGGCTGCTCAAAGAAAATATTATTTTTTTGGGAGATATCATTGACGATCATGTGGCAAACTTGGTCATAGCCCAAATGCTATTTCTGGATGCTGAGAATCCGAAAAAGGATATTCGGCTTTACATCAACTCACCGGGCGGGTCTGTTACTGCCGCGTTAGCGATTTATGACACTATGCAGTTCGTGAAACCAGATGTGTCCACGGTCTGTATAGGCCAGGCAGCTTCCGGCGCTGCGGTTTTGCTTGCCGCTGGCAAAACAGGAAAGAGATTTTCACTTCCGAATTCCCGAATAATGCTGCATCAGGTACTAATTCAGGGCTTAGGGGGACAAGCTTCAGATATAGAAATCCACGCCAAAGAGATCATCCGCACCAAAAACCAGATCAATAACATTCTTGTGAAACATACCGGCCAGAACCTGAAAAAGATTGAGGCTGACACAGATCGCGACTTCTTTATGAGTCCAGGTGAAGCCCAAGATTACGGGATCATAGACAAAGTTATAGAAAATATTTAACGTAAAAAAGCCCATCAATGAATAAAACTGCCAGTTTGAAACTGGCAGTTTTTATTGTCAAGCATTCGTTGACATTGGCCAAAAAATCTGCTATAATATTTGTAAGCAATAGTAAGTATTGTTAAGTTAGAAACAAAAACAAAAGTTAACTCAGCCAAAAAACAAGAATAAGCCCAAAATCGGCTCTTTTCTTGTGCCGTTTCGTGTCTGAAACAATTCTGTAAGCCAAAATTAGCTTCCGGAATTCGAAACCAAAATCAAAACTCCGCCAAAGGCGGATCCGCCCCAAAAGAAGAAAAAGTGGCGGAAAAAACACAAATAAAAACAAAATGTCATTTGAGGAGTTACCAGAACTTCTAACAATCAAAGAGGCGACCCAGCTTCTAAACGTCCATCCAAACACCCTCCGTAATTGGGAAAAAGAAGGGCTGATTTCTGTTATCCGAATTGGCCGCCGAGGAGATAGACGCTATCAGAAAGAAATTATTAAGCGGATTATGACGAGCTTTTGAGTTGTATGATCGGGAAACAAACAAAAATTAAATTTGGGCAGGCCAGCATCGCGATTTTGGTGCTGGGTTTGTTGTTGCCAAATATTTTCCCGGTCCAAACATATTTCTTCACACCAGCAGTGGCGCAAGCCGCAACTGGTGCTCCGACCATTATTAGCTATCAAGGTCGCTTAACTGATTCTACTGGAAATCTGCTTGGCGGAAATGGAACTAATTATTTCTTTAAATTTTCTATTTGGGATAATCCAACCGTTGGCTGCGGAACAAAAGTTTGGCCAGCGGGATCACCCGGGACTGTTACAAGTTCAGTCGCCAATGGAGTTTTCAACGTCAACATTGGCGATACCAGCAACGGGTATCCCGATACTCTCAACTATGATTTTAATTCAAACAACACGGTTTACCTTCAAGTTGAAGTTTCCAGCGACAACATTACTTTTGAAACACTTGCACCACGGCAGCAGATCACATCTTCTGGTTTTGCTCTCAACGCAAACACAGTTGGCGGGCACGCTGCCGGAACTTCCGCCAATAATGTCCTTACCTTGAACGGTACTGGCGATATAAACATTGGCGGCAAGATCGTAACTTCCACTAATGCTCAAATTGGTTCTTCTCTGACTTCGGGAACTGCGCTGCTCGTAAACGCGGCGAATACTTTTACCGGCAATTTGATCGATCTTCAGGTGAATAGCGGATCCAAATTGAAAGTCGATCAGGCAGGGAATGTCACATTTGCCGGAAACGTCACTGGCTCCAATGCATTTTCGATTTCCTCAACAACTGGCAACATTACCTTGCAACCAGCGGGTACTGGCACCAGCGCCAATGTAGTGATTGGCGCGGCCAATGGCGGCGCTGGCTCGGCCACGCCGGATTTGTTGGTTGTGGATGCTGCAAGCGGAGCCCTTCCTACAGGAACCAACGGTGCGATTCTTTTGGATTCGACAGGTAAGTTTAACATATATGAAGGGGGTCAGTGGAAAATTCTTTGTAACAAAACGGATTTGAGTTGTGGTGCCGGAACTGGATCCTCCCTTTCCGCTCTAACCGCTGCGACCACTGGGAACACGATAAATAACGGCGATAATGCCCAGGTTTGGGACTGGTCTTTGACCACAAATAGTAAAAATGGTTTTACATTTGGTGAAAATGTCGCATCGACTGCCACAGGATCCTATATTTTAAGCATTTCCACTCTTGCGACTTCAAATGCAGCACCTTTGAAAGTGGTTGCGCAAGGCAACACAATTTTAAATACTACCAACACTGGAGTTTTGACCGTGACTTCACAAGGCGCTTCTACCTGGTCAACTTCCTCCGGCGACTTAACTATCCAAGGCGGTTCCGGCAATGTCTCACTTGGCTCGTCCACGAACCTATCGGCAAACGGTGCGTTGACTGTTTCTTCAGGAGGAACCTCCGGATTAACCTTAAAATCATTAAACCAGTCCGCAGCTTCCACGAATTCAGCCGATGTTTCAATTACATCTGGTAATGCTGCCGGCACAACATCTAATTCAGGCAACGTCAATATTAATGTCGGTACTGCCACGGGAACAGCGGGCACAATTTTCATTGGCAATGGCAATACTCCAGCCGCGATTTCAGTTGGTAAAACAGGTGTCACCACCACGAACAACGGTTCCCTAACAGTTACTCAACTGTTGAGCGCTAATGGAGGTGAGGTCATTGCATCCACTTCCGCCAATGCTCTGGCAGTGGGAGCCAATGGCACCACCAACCCAGCCTTCAACATTGATGCCTCCACCGCTTCCTCAGCAACTGGGATTAACATCAAGTCCGCAGCAGCTGGAGGGGGAGTGGCAATATCAACTCTTTCATCCGGTACTAATGAAAACTTAACCCTTTCAGCCAAAGGATCAGGGACATTAACTCTGGCTTCTGGTTCAACCGGCAACATCCAATTCTTCTCAGGATCCAACACTTTAACTTCAGGTGGAGCCCTGACTGTAGCTGGAACCATCACTGCCAATACCACCAACACCATTAACTCCGTATCTATCAATGCCGGAGCTGTAAGTGGAGTAACCTCGCTA
>CAZOKE010000011.1:0-31217 GCA_964580495.1 uncultured Candidatus Saccharibacteria bacterium | reverse complement strand
CTTTCGTAATCCCCTTTTCGCGGACTTTGCGCAATTCTTCCAAAATCACTTCTTTGGCCTGCCCCACATTTTTTACTTTAAGCCCGGATGAGACCAAAAAATTTCCCGCATCAAGATAATTGTTAAAAGAGGTGTTGACATAGTACGCCAATCCCAAGCGTTCACGGATGCGGATAAAAAGCCGAGAGCTCATCCCGCCCCCCAGAGTGGCGGACATTAACCTCAATGCGTAATTATTTTTGCTTCTGTATGGATAACCTTGAAAACCCAAAACAAGATAAGCCTGTTCTGTTGCTTTCTTGATCAAAGACATTCTCGGCTCTTTTTGTTTTATCACCGCAGGTTTGTACGTTCCCGGTTTTCTTCCGTTGGCATGATTCCAGTGCTTATCCACCAATTTTTCGAGCTTACTAGTGTCGAATTGGCCCGCAACCGCAATGATCATGTTGTTGGGAGTATAAAATTTTTCTCGGTAATCCAAAATTTCTTTGCGCGTGACTTTCTGGATCACTTCCGCGCTTCCGGCAATGTCGCGTCCCAGCGGTTGGTCCGGCCACAAAGTTTCTTCAAACAAAGAATCCACGGCAAACTGCGGGTTGTCCTTGTACATGTTGATTTCCTCGATGATGACTCCCCGCTCGCGGTTGATTTCTTTTTCTTCAAACAACGGGTTTTGGAGCATGTCCGTGAGCACGTCGAAAATCAGGTCCAGGTGCTCGTAAGCCGCCCGGATGAAATATTGCGTATGCTCTTTTCCAGTATTGGCATTGAATTCGCCGCCTATCGCATCTACGACTTCCGAAAGTTTTTTGGCACTCGGGAACTTTTTTGATCCTTTGAAATGCAAATGCTCCAAAAAATGTGAAATGCCATTTTGTTGTTTTTCTTCGTAACGCGACCCGGCCTTGATGAATATCGACATGGTGACAGATGCGGCGGTCTCGATCGGCACCATGAGTAGAGTCAGGCCGTTGGATAGAACTTTTTTTGTGTAGAGAGATTGTATCGACATGCTAATCATAACCACCCCGGGACTCCGATCCGGGGTCCATACATTAACTTAAAAATCAAATGATATTACAAGGAATTGGATGCTGAATCAAGTTCAGCATTGCAACCGCTCCTGAAAATATTTCACTAATTCTGAAATTTTAATTCTATCTTGTTTCATTGTGTCGCGGTCGCGTACGGTCACGCTCTTGTCGTTGGCAGTCTCGAAATCCACAGTAATGCAGTAAGGCGTGCCGATTTCGTCCTGCCGGCGATAACGCTTGCCGATTGAGCCACTTGTATGATAGTCAATCATCCAATATTTTGAAAGCAAAGAGCGGACTTCCAATGCCGGCGTTATCAGCTCTTCCTTTTTTGACAATGGCAAAACTGCAATTTTGACCGGCGCCAATTCCTTCGGCAGACGCAAAGTAACCTCGGTTTCGTGCACGGCGTCATGTTTGCCGGAACGAGCTTCGGTTTCGGTATAGCAAGACAGCAGCACTGCCAAGACCGTCCGATCAACTCCAAGCGAAGGTTCTATGACATGCGGCAAAAACTTTTCGTTTGTTACCGGATCCAAATAAGCCAAATCTTTGCCCGACAAATCTTGGTGCTGCTTCAAATCATAATCGCGGCGATAAGCAAGGCCATAGAGCTCTTTTTGGCCAAACGGATAATCAAATTCTATATCAACTGTGCGCCTGGAATAAAACGCCCTGTCTTCCTCTCCAATTTCCACGTAGTGCACTTTTTTTTCATCTATGCCTACGGCTTTGATCCATTTTTTCATTTCCTCGAGCCAAAGCTCAAAATATTTTTCCCAATCTGATTCCTTGATGAAATATTCGATTTCCATCTGCTCAAATTCCCGAGTTCGAAAAATAAAATTTCCGGGCGTGATTTCGTTTCGGAACGCTTTGCCGATTTGCGCCACGCCAAACGGAACTTTCATTTGGGACGACTCAACTATCTGTTTGAAATCGGCAAAAATTGCTTGGGCTGTCTCGGGACGGAAATAGACTTCGTTGGCCTTTTCTTCAGCCGGGCCCAAAAATGTTTTCAGCATCAAATTGAATTGCTTAGCTTCTGTGAAGGTGTCACTGCCGCAGACTGGGCATTCCTCCGGCACCTGGTCACCGCGGTAGCGGGTATGGCATTTTTTGCACTCAACCAAAGGATCGGTAAAATTTTTAAGATGGCCCGAAGCTTCCCAAACTTTTGGATTCATAATGAGCGCAGCATCTAGCCCAACCATATCAAATCTTTCCTGCACAAACATCTTCCACCAAAGCTTTTTGATATTGTTCTTCAATTCCACACCAAGCGGCCCATAATCCCAGCTGTTCGCAAGCCCGCCATAGATTTCGCTTCCGGGAAATATAAAACCCCGCCTTTTTGCGAGGGAAATGACTTTATCCATCAAATCGAATTTTTCTTCTTTCATATATTTCGTGCACCGCTGGATGCTTGGGATTAATTTTGGCCCAAACTGGCTGCGGCACCCTTTCTTAATTTGATTATACAACATTAAGCCGCAAAATAAAAACCGCTTCCCTGCACATTGATGAAAGGAAAACGGCTAGTTGGCCTCCTCTGAGAGGAGTTTGCAAGCTTGTTCGACTGAATCGGCAACCTGGATCTTCTTACTCAGACCGCTGCGGCGCAAGCGCCATAAGTGATTGTCTTCGTCGACAATCACCAACCTTCCACCAGCTTTCCTGATTTTTTCCAAAACACCGTTGACTATGCCCAGCCCTTCTTCAGTGATTCGGGATTTCGGGAGAAAGTGGAAGATAATCTTGCGGAGATGTTTTGTCTCCAAGATTTCGACAACACTCTGAGTCAGGTCAGGAGAAGTGATCTTGCTGATCGAGCCTTCCAGGCTTAAAATCACACAATCGTCGAGGTTACGGCGGCGAATGTATATCCCCCCGGTACCCCTCCGATCACCTTGCATATTGAGCCTCCTTATTACGGTACAATCATATACTAAAGAAGGAGGAAACACCAGCTATTTATTTTTGGTTTGATCTTTGTAAGTTTTCAACAATTTATTGAAGTTTCCCGTCTCTATGGAAGTCCGCACATTTGCCATGAGGTTGAGGTAAAAGCGAAGATTGTGCATGGTAGCCAAACGTATGCCAAGAAGCTCTTTGGAAGCGAAAAGATGGCGGATGTAGGCGCGGGTGAAATTTGCACAAGCGTAGCAATTGCAGGTGTTATCGATCGGCGTGAAATCTTCTTTGAATTTTTCATTATCAATATTGATAGAATAATATCCTTCACCCTCCCCCGGTTTGAGATTGATGTAAAGTTTTCCATGACGGGCTTCTCGGGTTGGAATTACACAATCAAAACTGTCGCAGCCAAGTGCGGCGGCTCCGATAATTTGTTGCGGCGTTCCTACACCCAACAGATGCTTGGGTTTGTCCTCTTCCAAATGCGGAATGGCAAACGAAACACCTTCGTACATTTTTTCTTCCGGCTCACCCACTGCTACTCCGCCAATTGCATAACCCGGGAAACCCAATGCGGAAATTTCTTCCGCTGATTGTTGGCGTAATTTTTTGTAAGCAGAGCCTTGGACTATGCCCCAGAGCATCTGGCCTGGGTTGACCGATGATCCAGCCAACTTATTGTGTTCGAGCGCGGCGCGTTTGGCCCACATTGTGGTCCGGTCCACGGTATCTTTGACTCTTTGTTCGTTTGTCGGAAATCCCGGAAACTCGTCTAATACCAACGCGATATCCGAACCCAAATTGAGTTGAATTTGCACAGATGATTCGGGAGTCAATGTGTGAGTCGAGCCATCAATGTCCGATTGGAAAGTCACACCCAAATCCGATACTTTTACCATTTTTGCCAACGAAAAAACCTGGAAGCCGCCGGAATCGGTAAAGATCGAGCCTTTCCAGTTCATGAATTTATGGAGTCCGCCTGCTTTCGCAATCAGCGCGTCGCCAGGCCGCTGCCACAGATGATAAGTGTTGGCCAAAATCATTTCGGCTCCCCAGAACTTCAATTCTTCAGCGGCAATAGACTTGATCGCACCTTTGGTGCCGATAGGCAAAAACACAGGTGTGTGCACCTGGCCATGCGCGGTTGTAATCACTCCCGTCCGCGCTTTAGTCTTTTCGTCTTTTTTTACTATTTGGAACATAAATCCCAAGTATTTTAACAAAATTCAACCGAATATGGAATGCTATGGTAGAATATCAAAGTATGACAATCGGCGAAGAATCAATCAAAGAACACAAAAATAAGCGCGGAAAGTTTGCCGTGGTTTCGAAGATGCCTGTAAAAAATCGCAAACAGCTAAGCATTGCTTACACTCCGGGAGTGGGAGCCGTGTCGAGTGCTGTTGCGGCAAACTCTAAGCTAGCCAAAGATCTAACAAGCAAGGGTAATATGGTGGCAGTGGTGTCCGATGGCTCTGCTGTGCTGGGCCTGGGAAATATTGGTCCGCTAGGAGCTTTGCCGGTCATGGAAGGAAAGGCAGTACTTTTTAAGGAGTTTGCAAACATAGACGCGGTGCCAATCGTACTCTCAACACAAAACCCGGATGAAATTGTGGCAGCTGTAAAAGCAATTGGCCCGACTTTTGCCGGAATCAATCTAGAAGATATTTCTGCTCCCAGGTGTTTTGAAATCGAAAAAAGATTGCGAGCGGAAATGGACATACCTGTTTTTCATGATGACCAGCATGGGACAGCCATGGTGGTTTTAGCCGCAATTACCAATGCCCTCAAAGTTGTCCGAAAACAGATTGGAAAAATCAAAATAGTGATCAATGGCTCGGGCGCAGCAGGAACGGCTATTGCTCATTTACTAAATTCAGCCGGTGCCAAAAATATTGTTATGCTTGATTCTAAGGAAATAATTTATGCCGGACGAAAAGACTTAAGCGGATATAAACTGGAGCTTGCAAAAATTACAAATCCGAAAAAAGAAAAAGGAACTCTCGAGGATGCTTTGAAGAAAGCTGATATATTTATAGGAGTATCTAAGGCTGGATTAGTGAATCGAGAAATGATCAGAAGCATGAATCCAAACGCCGTCATTTGCGCGCTGGCCAATCCCGTTCCGGAAATCATGCCGGATAAAGCCAAAAAAGCCGGGGCTACAGTCATCGCTACCGGCCGTTCAGATTTTCCTAATCAAATCAATAACGTGCTCATTTTCCCGGGATTTTTCCGAGGATTGCTGGACTCCGGGAAAACCAAAATTACTGAAAAAATGGAATTGGCAGCAGCCAACGCCCTGGCTTCAATCATAAAAAAACCAACTCGAGATGAAATTTTGCCTGAGGCGTTCGACAAACGAGTCGTCAAAGCAGTGGCAGCTGCCGTAAAAAACTCCAAATAGAAAAAGCGCGAAAACAAAATTCGTGCTTTTTTGTTAGAGCGGCGAGTTGCCCCATGCCGCGCGTTTGAAGAATCGGGCAACTCGCCCCTAGGGTCGGCGCGGGGAGCGCTAGTCCCGATGCGCCCAGTAGGTACCTCCTTTTGTGCCAAAATTATAGCACAAGCATTTCAAATTGAAAAAGCACGGACGTGGATTCGTGCTTTTAAATTTAGGCAGGCTGCCCGTGCCGAACTTAATCTTCAGGCAGCCCACCAGTGTTCGACATACTTAAATCCCTCGCTTCATCCATAAGCTCCCGGAAGGGTTTGTTTTGGTTTTCCCCTCCTTCTATGCTGAAATCGTATCATAAGCAAAACAAAAAGGCGAATGTATAAGCACTCGCCTTAAAAGCTTTATTGCACAAACTTAGATCGAGCCGAACTGTTGGGGATTACACCTTTCTCTGTGAGCAATCGGCCAGTCCTGCGGCTGCCGGTCAAAAGCCACTTTTCATACAATCGCAGCAATTCGGAATTGGATGCGCAGGAAGTACGTTCCGAAACTTCACTGAGTACGTCCACGAACGGCACGAACTTATCGCTTAACTCCTTGTACATCTCCGCAAACGAAGCCGACTCCAGCCGAGCCAGTGAGCTGTACGCATATCCGCCGATCTGGACATAGTAATCCACATCAACGAGTTTGCGTCGCAGGGATTCTGAAAAAAATCCCGAGACGAACAGTGATAAGTCGCCGATCCGGCGGAGGGTCCTCCGCTCTTGAACACCGCCTACTTCCAAACTTCTTGCCAACTGCAGGGCCAGTGGTTCTGAATCGCTTTCTGGACGTTGCAGAAAACTGGATAAAAGATTGACAACGTAAAATTCCGTAAGTTCTCTTGCATGCAGATGCTGATGGTTAATTGCCTCGTCCACCAGCTCTTTGAAAAACGCGACAGCTGATTCGGACTTAAAAACCATCTTGGCATCCATGGTTCCTCCTGGGGAATCTTTGAAAAAAGCTTAGCAATATAACCTTTGGCTGTCAAAATTGTACAAATAATTGCTTTGAGAATATGATTAGGAAAAGGCAAGGAGGCCAAATCATGGAATACCACCTGATGGGGATGCATTGCGACAAATGCAACCTCGACATTGCCTCTACAAGGACCAGCATCCGAGCGGACGGTGTATTTTTGTTGGAGGCGACTTGCCCGTCTTGCAACCGCGACTTGTACTCGGAGACAAATTACCTGGAACAGCTACAGTGGGCCAAAGCCAACGACAACCCTCCAACCAATCTGCTCGATATGAAATCCGCTTCGAACATGATTTTCTGATCTATTGCAAAAAGCGGCGCGATACCTAAATCGCCCGCTTTTTTTATGATATCATTATATTAATCATCATAAGCAAATATGAAACAAAAAGTTTATTTCTGGCTTGCTTGCCTTGCCCTGCTGCTGCCACTTACGGCCGCAGCCCACGAAAATTACGTCCTAACCCATAACCAGATTGATGCCGGCATGAAGGATTGGTCTGTTAATGTCTTCTCGGCACTCAAAGATCCGGTCAATCTTAAAATGAGCATTTTGATCGGGCTGGCCATAGGATTGGGCATATTGCTTTACTATTTTTTTGAAAAGTCCAAACCAGGATTACTGCTGGATTGGTACCTCAAAAAACTGGAGCCGCTGGGGCACGTCGTGTTGCGTGTGGCTCTGGCAGCCTCATTTCTGTTTTCAGCCAGAACATTATCGTACTTAGGCCCCGAAATTTCCGTATTTTCCCTGCCGCTGGGCCACATCATCCATTACGCGCTTTATGTTTTGGGAGTCCTGTTGCTGCTCGGTTTATACTCGGAATTTGTGGGCTGGGTTTCGCTGGCAATAATCGTCTTGGCCACATTCGCGTATAAGGATTATATTTTGACTTACTTCAATTATTACGGCGAGTTCGTGGCCCTTATGGTTTTCGGGTCTCGAATTCTATCGCTTGACCGCGTCCGGGCCGGAGCCAAGAAAATTTCGGAAAAATACCGCGATTATGAACGTGCAATAATCCGTATCACTTACGGCATTTCTATTTTATATCCGGCAATCAGCATCAAGCTGCTGCACCCCTCGATTATCGTCGAGATCGTAAACCAATATCACCTCAACCAATTTCACTGGCTGTTTCCGCATGATCCGTTGCTGATTTCGCTTGGGACGGGCTTGGCGCAGGTTGTGCTCGGTATTTTTTTGATTATCGGATTCGAAACGCGCCTGTCGACCTTTGTCACATTCGTGCTCATGTCCATGTCGGTGCTGTTTTTCAAAGAAGCCGTCTGGCCGCACTATATCCTTTTGGCTTTGGCATTGTATTTGATGATCAACAACGGCGGAGACTTCAGCCTGGATCACAAAATCATAAAAAATAAAACAGCCTAAGATTTGCTTTAGGCTGTTTAGAAACTGAACAATTTGAGCAGGCTGGCCATAAGCTGGGACCAGCTTTTTTTTGGCAACAGCTCAGTGGTACGATCTTGCAGGTAGCAAGATCTGTGCATCCACACCCGTCCAACCCAAATTCCCTGTGCCAGTGCGGTAGTGGGCCGTTTGCAAATCCGGCATAAATCTTCCATTTCTCCTCCTTAGACGTTTTAGGGTTTGTAAATTTCCAAATTGCCGGCGCGGATTTGGATCCGGTCAGCCAAGCGTAAATTTGCCAACGATTTTTTATCCAAAAGCGGATGATGAGGAGATCTGTCCAAAGCTTTGTCTATATACCAAAGATCTTTATCGGAAACAATCCAACCAGTCCCGAATTTGCGCAAATCAAACGGTTCGGAGAATTCCCGCAAAGTCTTTTTTCGGTTCTGCAAAAAATATTCATGGAAGTACGAAATTGCCAATTCGCGCACTGAAGAATAAATCGGGTCGCGATACAGAAGCACGCCGTGATTGGATTTGCTGATTGCTCCCCATTTCCCATTCTGCTTGAACAAAGCTACGACATGGTCAAAGTCATCCTTTGTCGTGCGCAGATCCAAAAGCAAAGGTTTAGCGCCATGGTACCAGAAAACCGCAGCCGCAAACAGCGCCCCCTCCATGCAATGCGCCCTTTTGCGTTCCAAAACTTTGCGCGGCGACAACAAAGTTTCGCGGGTTTTTTCGAAGTTGATGGGGACTTTGTCCAAAAAATCCTGGACCTTGATAGCGGTATCTAGCTTATCAAAAATCTTTTTTTCTTTGGGTGTCAGAAAGCCAAATTTCATACTCTGACTATAGCAGAAATAGATTTTGTTTGAAATGCCATAATCCCACCTCGAACGAAGTGAGATTTCTCACTGCGTTCGAAATGGATATAATTTTTACCATCCCGGACCCCGATCCGGGATCTCTGGCTCGACGAAAAAGAGTGGGCAACTCGGTTCCTGAAAGGAACAAATTCTCAAACAAAAACCCCGCATCAAGTGCGGGGTCGGTACAAGCTGAATCTTCAATTAAGCTGCTTCCGGTAAATCATCATACTTTGCCCGGAAATCATCCATCCACTTTTTCTTATCTTCATCCGACATATCATTGACCTTCGCGGCCATTTCCGGATGGGCTTCCTGCATGTGCTTCATGCCATTATCAACCATTTCTTCCGGTGTATTGCCAGTGATAATTGTCGTGCAATCAGAAGGGCCGCCCATATCGGCGCAAGTAGTCTGTTTCATACTTTTCCTTTCAAGTTAATTTTTTACTTCAATATTATAACAGCGCCAGCAATCCACAACAATAGTAAAATTAAACAAATGAAAGAGATTCCTCACGGCAGTAGTCGTTCGGAATGACAGGCACTTATTTTACAAATGTTGTAGTTTGGTTTTGGAAGTCTGGTTTTGGTCTTAACGCCACCGTCTGAAAAATTCGGTCGGAATATGACGCGAGCAAGGCTGAATTAACGCATGCACCGCCGATAAGGCATGTGCCAGCAACGCCGCAGCGAGCTAGACATTCCGCGAATTTTTCAGGCATTCACTCCCTCACTAGCTGCCGAGAGCTTGCGACTTTTTTCCGTCACTTTTCTTCTAGAAGAAAAGTGACAAACTGGTTCTCGAAGAGAACAACTAGACTAATATTTCAATTGTAAACGGGATCTCATCCCCAATTTTTATATTTTCTTTCTTCCTCAGCTGCGACTTGAGCAGCAAAAAATAATTTCCACTTTTGCTTTCCGGAAATATCGAGGTCTTCCATTTTGTCGTGCCGACTCTGACAATGACCTTTAGCGATCCAAATCCTTGCCTAAGCACGCCAAAAACTTCCCTGATCTTTTTCGATTCTTTTTCTGGGACAAGGACAAAATGGTAATTCCCAAATCCCGGGAACGTCATGACCTTGCCTCTGATTTTGAAAGTGGTAAGCATTTGAATTAAGTAATTAAATAAGTAATTTAACTATTCTCCTATTCGCGCGAATCAGGGACCAGCATGACTAACGAGGCGATTTGGAATTTTTAAACAATCTTGCGGAATTTATTAGAGGCAAAAAATCTGTTGCAAAATTATAAAATGACGCAAGCGCGGGTCCGGCAATTCCCGTAAACACCAGGGCAAACCCGGCCACATTTGAAAGAGTCCAAATTATCATATCCCAAATCACCACAGATGAAGTCTGACGTCCCAGCCGGACCATTTCCGGAATCCTGGATAAATCATCGGTAAGAATCACCACATCTGCTGCCCCGACAGCCACAGCCGTGCCCCCGCTGCCCATGGCAATGCCGACATTGGCGCGGGCCAGGGCTGGCGCATCATTTATGCCATCGCCAACCATGCCTACTATCCCAATTTTAGAAAACTCTTCTATGCCGCGCAATTTATCTTCCGGCGTCATCTGTGCTCTCACCTGGGAAATCCCCAAAGATTTGGCAACAGCACTTCCCACTTCTTTGTTATCTCCGGTAAAGATTACCACATTGGCAATCCCGGCTTTTTTCATATCCTTTATGCTTTGCTTGGCATTGATCCTGGGCACATCGGCGATTGTTATAATCCCGCAAAAAACTTTATTTATGATTACCAGCACAGTGGTTTGGTTGTGCTGCTCTCGCTCCAGCTTCAGCTTGGACTGAATTTGTTTAGTGTAGGACAAGCCTTCTGTCTTGAAGATGTTTTCGTTGCCTATGATTATCACATCTTTTCCGTTTCTGGCCTGTATTCCCTCTCCTTTGTAAATTTTCGAATCTTGCGGATCCGGTACCTCGCCCACCCGCTTTACCGCCTCGCGGAATATAGCTTTGCCCACCGGATGCTCCGAGAATTTTTCCGCAACCGCAACCGATAACCAAAATTTATCTTCGGAAATTCCCTTTTCGATATGGACATCGCTTAGTGCCAGCTTGCCGTATGTCAGTGTCCCGGTTTTGTCCAAAATCAATGTTTTAATTTTGCCCAATGCCTCAAGCCACTCTCCGCCTTTTATGATCACTCCGCGTTTGGCTGCCCTTCCCAGCGCCGCTGTCATCGCAAGTGGTATGGCCACAGCCATGTCGTCAGCACAGGCTACTAAAAATATCGCGATTGTCATTTTCAAATTATGCGTAATTAAAAAGGTCATGCCGCCAATAATGACGACAATTGGCAAAAATATCGTGGCAAACCTGTCCGCGACCTTCTCAGACCTGGATTTATGTTTAGCAGCTTCGTTTATCAATGCCACCATGCGCTCCAAAGTCGAATCCTTGCCCACTCGATTTGCCCGGATTTTTATGGTCCCGGATTCGTTGAGCGTGGATGACAGCACAATATCTCCCAAAACTTTTTCCACAAGTGCGGACTCACCCGTCACCGGAGCTTCGCTGACTTTGGCACTGCCAAACACTACCACGCCATCTACCGGGATGCGGTCACCGGTTTTTACGAGCAATACATCGTTTTCACGGATAGCGTCAACCGCAATTTCCTCCATCTGCTCGCCTTTGACTCGCAATGCTTTGGACGGTTTGAGTTTGAGCAGCTCCTCTACAGCTGACTGCGTCCGCGATTCTGTAATCCAATCCAGCAGCCTGGCAAAAGTCAGCATTAGTGCGATAAATGCGGCCGACCTGACTTCGCCAGTCATCAGGGATGCCAAAAAAGCAAAACTGTTGAAAGTATCAATTGTAATTTTGAGTTTAAAAATAGAATAAACGCCGTTCCAAATCGTCGGCAGCACGCCGATCACGGCAGCCAGCGACACATAAGCAGCAGCGCGGGGATAAACAAAATCCAAAATCAAAGCCCCCAAAATTAAAATTATGGAAAAATATTCCCTATAGGGCGAACTAAAAACAAATTTCTTCATGGTTAAACAGTTTGGTTTTGGTTTGTATGCGACCGTCTGAAAAATTTAGTCAGATTAAGAGCGAGCAAGGCCTGGTATCTGCTCGCACCGCCGATTAGGCATGTGCGAACACGCCGCAGTGAGCTAAGAAATCTGGTAATTTTTTCAGGGCCGCGACTTCCTTTCCGTCCTGGTTCTCGAAGAGAACAAGGCCTCACGGGCTCGTGTGTCTCCCAAAAAATCGCCTTGTCGGCGACTTTTTGTTCAAATTTATCTCCTCACATAATTCCAAATCGCTGCCAGCACCCAGCCGAGAATATAACCTGCTATAAAAGTTATTATCAGGAGCATGATCCCCTTGCCCAAATCAAACGGATTCACGGTATACGACCAAGTCATTTGGTGCAAGGACAAAACCCAGTCTAGAAGCTTCTTCGCCACACCCATTACGACTAACACCAGCCAGACCAGGTGGAAAAACGCAAAAAACGCACCCAAAGTCAAACCAACATGATTTTTATTAAGCATATTTATTGGTATTTATTAATTTTGTTTCTTAACTCGCGGCCTTTCTTTCATTATACCAAAAAGCCGCCTCCGCCGAAAGGCGGACTGGCGACTTAGAGGAATAAAAAACCAGCACAAGCTTAGAGCATGGGCTGGTAGTCGTCATCCAGAATCTTCTTGATGAACTCTGCCTGACGCCCGAGTGGGAGGTTTGGACACTTCGCCCGTACTTCTGCATAACGACGCTGGAACTAAAATCAGGATATGCTGCCTGCCCTCTACCCAAAGCTCATTTATAATCAAACCGGCTTCAATGGTCTTTCCTAAGCCTACCTCGTCGGCTAAAATCGCGCCGCGAGAAAGAGGGCTCTTAAATGCAAAAACTGCCGCGTCTACTTGATGAGGATTTAGGTCAATGTTGGCGGTACGAATAACGTTGTTTAATTTTTCAGGGTCGCTGATGGATTTTTTTTCAGTCAGCCTATGGGCCAAGTAGAGTCTTAAAACTTGAGACATAATTCACTTCTTCCAATCCTTAACCAAATGTCTACCTTGAAGTTCGACTTTGACCTTCTGTTTCCCTGCCAATGCAATTTTTTCACCAATTCCACCGGCAAGGTCACGGCTAGTGACTCCTTGCCCAGCTTGGTTAATTTCCTAATATTTTGCTCGCTTTGTTTCCGAACTCCCATGGAATTACATGTTTAATTACGTAATTTATCATGCCATGAATTGCTTAGAAAATCAAACAACTATTGACAAAAAGTCTTTACAGATGTATACTAATCTCAGATTTCGATGAAGGCCTGCCCTATAGGCAGAGATTGGTTCAGGGAAACCTGTTCTAGTCGTAAATCACAATAAACCCCGAAAGGGGTATTTTTGTTAAATTCAAAGTATCTTTTTTAAAATATCTTCTTTTTGGGCTTTACTAATTAATTTCATATCAGATTCATCTTTATCTGCATTACGGATGCAACCAGCCCATCTGTCTGCTAAACGTATAAGCGGCTCGCTTTCATCTCTTGCACTCCTAACTCGGTCAGTATTGATACCTTTAAGCCTCAAGGCATTAGTTAACTCCAATGCTTTCTTTTTATCAATACCATCTATATATACAATGGCTTGATAATTATCATTTGCGGTATCCTTAATTGCCTTGGATAATGTTTCGAGAACTGGTAGAAAAAATGGCAAAGGTCTTTTGAACTTTGCAAAGTAAGTATTCGTCTGAGCTGGTTTTAATTTAATTACTTCATGTATGTAATTATTTCTGTATGATGGGGTTGATTTGTGCCACTTACGTGATCCAACTTTTGTTTCTTTTTCGATAGCAATTAACTGCTCTCTCATGTGACCTTGTTCAGCCTCAGAGACAATTGTAACCACAATAAAATAATCACTTCCGGCATCCTGGCCAGTTTCGTCTACATAACAATATAATTTTCTAACCTTATTCCTCATAAAAATAGCGGCATTTTGCCGCTATTTGATTATATTCTTTGCTTCCGCTTTGTCAATTTAATGTCTCGCGAAATGTCGGCCGCCGCCGTTGTGCGATCTGCTTCGGAAACAGGTTGTAGGGAGTAGGGCTGAGGTGGTAGTCATTTCAGATTCCTAATAATTGTCACTAACATTTTTTGTACTTCTTCTAAAAGATCTTTAGCGTTTTTGTAATCGATTTTGCCATATTGTTTTTCGGAAATCAAGACTTGTGTTTCCAATTCAGCAGCAGAGCCAAGTGCTATTCCCAAAAACTGGATGTATTCTGGTTTATGATTTCTTCGATTACCCTCTGCAATGTTAGAAGGGATTGCTACTGCTGCCCTCTGCATTTGTGAAGCAAGGGCATATAATTCATTTTTTGGGAATTGTTGAGTAATGCCATAAACTTCATCAACAAGTTGCATAGCTTTTTGCCAAACTATTAACTGTTTGAAATTACTTATAGCCATAATCTCAGACCTCATCCCTCAGCCCTCACCCCTTTTAATGCCTAGCAAAGTGCCTACCGTTACCATGTCCATTATCTCTTCGCGGACCTCGATCCCTTGGTCTATCATCTATCATTCCACCTTCCGGTCTTGGCAAAAGTACTTTATGAGACAGGTTAATTCGTCCCATAGAATCGATTTCCACTACTTTCACATCCAGCTCATCGCCGATGTGCACTACATCTTCCACTCTTCCCACGCGCTGCCAGGCAAGCTCTGAAATGTGTACCAATCCGTCTTTGCCGCCAGGGAGCTCGACAAATGCGCCGAAGTCCATGATTCTATTTACCTTGCCACGGAAGACTTCACCCACTTTGATTTCTCGGGTAAGGTTATGGATTATGTCGAGAGCTTTCTTCATGCCTTCGGCATTGTTCGAAGCGACCATGACAAGTCCTGAATCTTCAATGTCGATCTTGACTCCAGTCTCTGCGATGATCTTGTTTATGACTTTGCCGCCGGTGCCGATTACGTCTCGGATCTTATCCGGATTGATCTGCATGGTTTCGATTCTGGGTGCCAGAGGTGACATTTCTGCCCGCGGCTTATCAATAGTCTGCTTCATCACAGACAAGATGTGCATGCGGCCTTCGCGCGCTTGGTTTATGGCATCGGCCAGAATCTCTACAGTCAAACCTTTGGTCTTGTTGTCCATCTGAAGCGCGGTAATGCCTTTGTCCGATCCAGTAACTTTGAAGTCCATGTCGCCATTGCCGTCTTCTATGCCTTGGATGTCTGTAAGGACTTTGTATTTACCGGATTCTGGCTCCAGGATCAATCCCATGGCAACACCCCCGATCATGTCGGAAATCGGCACGCCTGCATCCATAAGTGCCAACGTGGATCCGCAAGTGGAGCCCATGGAGGTGGAACCGTTGGAGCCCAAGGCTTCGGAAACTAATCGTAATGTGTAAGGGAATTTCTCTTTCTCTGGGATGACAACTTCTACTGCGCGTTCGGCCAAAGCGCCATGGCCGACCTCTCGGCGTCCAGGGCCTCTGACTGGGGCAACTTCGCCCACGCTGAATCCCGGGAAATTGTAGTGGTGGATGTATCGCTTCACTGTGCCGTCTATGCTGAAATCTTCCATGCCGTCCAGGATCTGCGCATCACCAGCAGAGCCCAAAGTAACTGTGGTCAGGATCTGGGTTTCACCGCGGTTAAATAAAGCCGAGCCATGGGTGCGGGGAAGCACGCCGACCTGGCAGCTGACCGGACGTGTGACATTCAGCGGGCGCAAATCCACGCGCTTGTCGCTTTCCAAAATATTTTTGCGGATGGTTTTCTTAAGTAATTTCTCAAATGCCATTTTGGCATGCTTAGCCAAATCGATGTCTGTACGATCCGCAAATTTTTCAGCCACAGAAGCCATGATCAACTTAGCAGCTTCATCTGTCTGTTTTTCGCGGACTGTTTTGTCGAATGTGCCATACAAGGCGGCTTCCAGTTCGCCCATATGTTTGATGGTTTCTTCCAGCACGTCTTTATCCGGCAAAACATAGGCCACTTCGGCTTTTGGCACTCCGATTTTGTTGACTAGCTCCATTTGCAATTCATGCAATTGCCTAAGCGGCTCTTGCGCGACTTTGATAGCCGCAATCATATCGGCTTCGGAAATTTGTTTGGCTCCGGCTTCCACCATCATGATGTGTTTGTCTGTGCCGGACACGACCAAATCCAAATCTCCTGTTTCGCGCTCTTGGTAATTTGGATTGACTATGAATTGGCCATTCACTCGCCCAATGCGCACAGCGCTAATTGGGCCTTCAAACGGAATGTTTGAGCCGGTTAGGGCTGCGGATGCGGCATTGATAGCGACTATGTCCGGGTCATTGATTTCATCAACTGATAAAATCGTGACCACGACTTGCACGTCATTGCGCATGCCATCGGGGAAAAGCGGACGCAAGCTTCGGTCAATCAATCGTCCGGAAAGAATCGCCTCGTCAGTGGCGCGCCCTTCTCTTTTTATAAACCTCGAACCTTTGATTTTGCCCGCAGCATAAAGCCTTTCCTCATAATCCACTAGCAGCGGGAAATAATCCATGCCCTCGCGCACGTTTTTGCTCATCACAGCCGTGGCGAGGACCACTGTGTCGCCTAATCGACCTATAACCGAACCATTGGCTTGCAAAGCCAAAACACCGGTTTCCAAGCTCAATGGCTTGCCGGCCAGCGTCATATTCACTTTTGCTTTTTCCATTCTAAGTACCCTTTTGTATCCGAATTTGTGCTTTTGAGCACAGAAGTTATATGAATGCATTACCATCCCAGCGTAAGCTGGGATCCACTACATCTATTTACACCAAATGGTTTGATAGAGGAAATGGACGCCAGATCAAGTCTGGCGTGGGTTACTACACTCGTATAGCCTCTTTGCCTGGAAGCACTCTTAGGGAATTAATTGTTAAAAAACTACGGATGAGGGTCGAGGTGTGAGGGATGAGAAATCGATTTTTTCAGCCTCTTCCCTCAGCCCTCAGCGCTTATTTCAATTTAAGTTTATCAGTAAGCTTATCCCAGCGCTTTTCGTCTTCGTTCTTGAGGAAGCGAAGCAGTCGGCGTCGGTTGCCAACCATTTTGAGAAGCCCGCGGCGGGAGTGATTGTCTTTGCTGTGCTGCTTTAAGTGGTCCGAGACTTTCTCGATTTCTCGAGTAAGTATGGCTACCTGCACTTCCGGCGATCCGGTGTCATCCTTGTGGGTCTGGAACTTCTTGATGATTTGTTCTTTCTCTTTTGGGGTTAACATGTGATTCCTTTTGTCACGCGCTGATCAGAGATAATCAGCCGTCGAACTATTAATTAGTAAGCTGATTTTACCATGTTTGTTCCTTTTCCGCAAGGGTCACCAATGTATGCGACCGTCTGAAAAATTCGGTCGGAATATGACGCGAACAAGGCTGGGTAAACGCTCGCCCGCCGATTAGGCATGTGCGAGTACGCCGCAGTGAGCTAAATATTCCGCGAATTTTTTCAGGGTCGCGACTTTTTCTCCGTCCACTCTTTTTCTAGAAAAAGAGTGGACATCATGTTATACTATAGTCGTAAAATATCGAGTTTTTCACGATGTGCGAAGACCTCTAATCTCCCATCCCAGCGAAAGCTGGGATCCACTTCCTTAATTAATACCAATTGGTGTTAATAGATGAAGTGGACACCAGATCAAGTCTGGTGTGGTTCTTACCCAAAATGACAGAAACAAAAACCTCAAAATCTCAATTACAGCGATACAATCAGCAGTTTTTGGAGTATCTGGAAATCGAACGCAACCGGTCCAAGTTAACCTTGCGCAATTATGACCACTACCTCATCCGCTTCATCAAATTTTGCGCTCTTCAAGGTGTCACTGAGCCCAAAGATATCGATCAGGAGCTTATAAGATCCTACCGATTGCATCTCAACCGGATTGTTGAGAACGGCAAACCTCTCAAAATCATTACACAAAACTACCACCTTATTGCCCTACGCTCATTTCTCAAATACTTAGCCCGGCGCGATATCAAAACCCTGGCTGCGGAAAAAATCGAACTCCCAAAAACTCCATCCCGCCAAGTCGAATTTTTATTGCCGGAAGATGTGCAAAGACTAATAAAAGCCACGGAAGAGGAGAAGAACCCGGTAACCCGAGCCAGGGACCGCGCCCTTATGGAATTTCTATTCTCATCCGGGCTTCGCGTTTCGGAGCTTGTGAGCCTCAAAAAAGAAAACCTCAATCTCAAAAAGGGGGAGTTTACGGTTCGAGGCAAAGGCGACAAGCTTCGTTTGGTCTTTATCTCTCCAAAAGCTACCAAAGCTTTGGAAGATTATTTCAAATTGCGTAAGGACAACTCCAGGGCTCTGTTCATCCGCCACGATGACAAGGAAACAGTGGAAAAACAAATAAAAACTCTGGATGATAAATTGCCGGGGCTGACCGCGCGCACAGTGCAGCGACTAATCAAAAAATATGCCATGCTGGCCGGAATCACGAAAAAAATCAGCCCGCACACCCTGCGCCATTCATTTGCCACGGACCTGCTGGCCAATGGTGCAGACTTAAGAGCCGTACAGGAACTGCTAGGGCACGCCTCAATCTCTACCACGCAAATATATACTCATTTGACCAACCGACGATTGCGCGACGTTTATGATAAATTCCACAACAAAAAAGAGGACTAAGCTCCCGTTTGCGTTTAGCACCAGGTAAGCATATACTGAAACAAACAATTTCGCGGAGGGGATTATGCTGAGCTCAATCACGAAAGTGGCCGGGCCCAGCGTGGCCCAAAAAGTGGTGATCATAAACAGTAGCTCCGAGATTTTGGCTCTACTGGAATCCATGCTGGACATGGATAACTACGACTACATTGTCGTAGAATCACTTGAACACGCCTATAGCCGGGTCAAGAAACTCCAGCCGAACCTAGTCATCCTCTGCGTCAAGATAGATGACGTCGACGCATTCCAAATCCTGACCATGCTCAAGCTGGATGAGGCGACCAGGATGATTCCGGTGCTTACGTACACAACCGAGTACGAAGGGCAGGAAGAAGACGAGGAAGACGAAAGCGATTCAGGCGAACTGGAGGCGCTGAATGTCTCCGAGCCGCAGAATCCATTGCTCAAGATGAACTAGGGGGACCAATGGTCGAAACACTGGTGATTGCTGCGATGATCATTGCACTTGCTATGGTTGCAATCGATCGCATCATCTATCACGCTCGTCATTGGTAAGGAGGTTGATTGAGTATAAGCCGCTGTCAAAACCGGAAAACTTGCTCACACCGCGACCGCAAAGATCTCAAACCTGGAGGATTCATCGACCGGAGGACCCAACCTGACCGGCGTTTGGTTGCCCGCCCAACAGGCGACAGACGCGCTCCGTCTGCACCGTTCGACGACTCGGATCTGCCGCCAATCACATTCGGCGGGATCGACCACGAAATCAGGAATTGATAACACAAAGCGACTGAAAGAACACCTTCAGCCGCTTTCTTTATTGCAGTTAACCTGGTTCTCGAAGAGAACAAAATCACACCACGAGTTCTGGCTCTTTACTGGCAATCTGCTGCCGCCATAAGGCAGCATACAAACCTTGTTTCGACAAAAGCTGTTCGTGATTCCCCACTTCCACAATTTTTCCGCGCTCCAAAACATAAATCCTGTCCGCGTGCGCAATCGTGCTCAACCGGTGCGCAACCATGACCGTGATCAAGGAAGGGTAGTGGCGTTCTATGTCTTTGATTGTGGCGGTTATAGATTCTTCGGTAATCGAATCCAAAGAAGATGTCGCTTCGTCAAAAATTATCAGTTCGGGTTTGCGCAGCAGAGCTCTGGCAATTGCCAATCTTTGTTTCTCGCCGCCGGAAATTTTTAGCCCGCCTTCGCCTATCTTTGAATCCAACCCCTTGCCGCCGCGTTCCAGCAAACCCGCGGCCGCTGAAGCTTTTAGCGCTGCGATACATTCGTCATCCGTGGCGTGTGGTGAAGCAAACAGCAAATTTTCCCGGATGGTGCCGGCAAACAGCTGCGTGTCTTGCGCGACCAATCCCATTTTGTTTCGGATTTTTTCCAGATCCAATTCAAGCAAATTTATATCATTGAATAAAACTCTGCCGGCTGTGGCCTTGTACAATCCGACCAGCAATTTGACCAGGGTCGTTTTGCCAGCTCCGGAAGGACCCACAAAAGCGATTGTCTCGCCGGCTTCCACTTTGACATTGACTCCCGAAACTGCCGGCTTGTCATTTGATTCGTACTGGAAAGCCACATCATCGAACTGGATTTGTTTTATGACACCGACATCTTTGGGATGCTCGGGTTTGGGTTCGGGCTTAAGTTTCAAAATTTCATCTAAACGCTCCATCGAAGCGTTGGCTTCTTGATACTGCTGCGCCACATCACCGAATGAGGCAAGCGGGTTGAAAAGGAAGAATGAATAAAACAGCAAGCTGAAAAATTCACCAAAAGTAATCCCGTGCGTGTAGACCAGCCACAGCATGAGCAGCTGCAGGGTCGAACGCAAGGCATTGATCATTGTGCCTTGGATGAAGCTGAATTTGCGGATGATTTTAATTTTTTCCAATTCCAAATTCAGGATTTGAGTGTTGGTATCGTTAAGCCTGGTGATTTCCTGACGCTCCAAGCCCAAACTTTTCACCAGCTCCACATTGCGCAAAGTTTCCGTGGTGGATCCGGCCAGAGCCGCAGTTTCGTTTATGATTCTTCGCTGCGCGGCTTTGATCTGCCTGCTGATGAGAAATGTTGTAACGCCCAAGACCGGAATGATGAGGAAATAAACCAGTCCGACCAGCCAGTGCACATAAAAAGCGTAGCCAATTACAAAGATAATCCCAACTAAAGCCAGGAACAAAATATTTACGGAAGATTGGATAAACAATTGCGCATCAGTCCGGGCTTTCTGCAGTTTTTGCAAAAATTCGCCGGAGCGCTGGTCTTCGAACACGGCGTAAGGCAGTGAAAAGGAATGTTCGACTGAATGTGCGTACATTTGCGTGCCGACCCGCTGCACCACGACATTCAAATAGTAATCCTGGAAGTTTTTCGCAACCCGCGAGACAAATGCCGCACCCACGGAAGCCAGCGACAACAAAACTACGCCGCGGATGAAATCATGGCTGGACAACTGTCCGACGTGGCTAACGTATTTATCCACGATAATCCGGAAGATTTGGGGGTCCAAAAGCGAAAAAACCTGGTTGATAGTCGCCAGGATCAGGGTGCCGAACAGTATTTTTTTATATTTGGTCACATAAGACCAGAGCAATCGCATTCTCTTATCTTATATAAAAATAAGGATGCTGTAAATAGTGTCGGCGGGTGGCACAATTCAGGGACCCCGTTCTCGCGCGCATCCGCCGATTAGGCGGAGAGCAGAACGGGGTGAATCGTGACATGACCCGCTCACAAATATGTTACAGCGTCCAAAATCGCCGCAGCTGACCAGGCTTGGACCTTGCACGACCGCTGGCCGGTGTCGGACAAAAAATCCGAATACTTGCCTTTCTCATAAACAAAAAGTTCGATCGGTGTTTCAAAATGTCCAATGGCCCGCAGCATGGCCTGGTATACCATTTCCGCCTCTTTGGTAAACCCATGGATTTGAAAACCTTCCGCGATCATGGCATTGTCATGCGGCCAAATAGAACCATTGTGGTAACTGTTGAAGTCAAATCGCTTCGAGTAAGCGCTCAAAGTCCGGATCCCGGCCGATGGGTCAAACATATCCGGCATCAGCAATCTTTTAACCACACTTGCGACCAGATCCTTTTCCAAGATGCAATCAACCTGCCCGTCATCTTCTTTTGTAGTCGAAGCCCAAAGCACGTGTCCCATATTGGATCGAACCGAATTTAATATGCGTCCATCTCCGTCGAGTTTAAAAGCCAAAAACTTATTCCAGTCCGGGTCCTGGGTGGGATAAACTCGATTAAACCTTTTTTTCAATTCATTTGCGCGCTCCACCAGACGGGCGGCCCGAAACGGATTGGTCATAATAAAGTACTTGGCCCACAGCCGATACGCTAGATACACGTAAGCTTGGACTTCCACCGGCGCTAGTGGATAAACAGGCTTCTCGCCAGTCTCGTGGAAAACTGATTCCTCGCTGTCCATCCAGTTTTGTGTTGCCAAACCTCCCGAAGTTCTGGCGGTAGACAGTTCGTAGTCCACAAATCCATCGCCGTTTGAGTCGCCATATTTCTCTATCCACTCCAGGGCTGCCTCCACACCCGGCATAACTTGGTTTAAAAACATGCCATCCTGGGTAACCTGCCAGTACCGATATATAGCAATCAGCAGGAGAGGAGTGGCATCAATGCTGTCGTAATTGCGCATCACTTGGTCCTCATAAACATACCACGGCTTGTGTTCGCGCTTCGTTAGGTGCTCGTGCCTGGTGGGACGGAACTCATGGATGCATTTGCCGGGCTGTTCGCCGGATTCGATGTTTGTCTGCTTGCCTTGGAGCAAAACCAAATTCAAAAGGACTTTGCGGACCAATTCCAGCAGCTCGCCGGCTTTTGATTTCTTGTACACCCGCAGCAATTTCAGCGACGTAATCAGGGAATCCCGTCCGAAGATGCAGCCATAGAGCTCTTCGCGCCCTGAGGCCAGGATTCCCTGGTCGCTTTCCAAATCATTGATAGCATCAAGCCCCAAAACCCAGAAATAGTTTTTGTCTTTTTGCTTGTCTGGCATTAAGGAGCTCCTTGTGTTCAGTTTCGGCTTCGTGCATGGCCAAAACTTTTTCGTAAATGGCAACATAGCCTTGGGCCATGCGTCTGGCGCTGAATTTATGGACAGAATATTTGCGGCAATACGCGCGATCGATTTTATTTATTTGTTTTATGGCTTCGGCCATTTGGTCCATATTTTCCACAACAAATCCGGTCTTGCCGTTTTGCACCACTTCCGGAATCGAGCCGTTGTTTAGGGCGACCACAGGACAGCCGCAGGCCATGGCTTCAATCAAAGTCAGCCCAAAAGGCTCGGGCCAAGTCACGGCATGCACCAAGCACATGGCATTTTTCATCAGTTCGTTGCGCTGGGTTTCATTTACTTCGCCGATCCATGACAACAGATTTGGGTAGGCTTTCAGCCGAGGCAAAATTTGTTTTTCAAAATATTTTTTGATTTTCGGAACTTGGTCATCGAGTTTAGCTGCAATGATTAATGGCATATTCAGGCGGATGGCAACATCCATTGCCAGATGCACGCCTTTTTCTTCGTCGATGCGCCCGACAAACAACAAATAATTTTTGTGATTTGCCGAGAATGGATAATTTTGCATAGGCAAACCATTATAAACATTGGCAATGAAATTCAGCCCCGGAGCCCTCGAAGCCTGCGAATGCGATATGCTTACGAGCTTGGGATTATTGAGCATGGCAAAGTAGCGGGAAATCTCTCGGTCATAGGGCCCATGCCAAGTCATGACCACGGGCGTGCGCGAGATATTGGCTGTTGGCAAATTCATGTGCGGATTGTGGTCATGGATGATGTCGAACTGATCCTGCATCGAATAAGCCAAGCCCATATGCAGCATTGCTGCGATATTGAAGCCATAAATGTCATTTGTGTTTTCGATTTCGCGCAATGCTTTCGGCACCACGGAAATCAGTTTGGCGCTTGTGATAGAATCTCCGGAAGCGAACAAGGTCACATCGTGTCCCATGCGCACCAATTCTTCGGTGAGGTGATAAATTACTCTTTCTGTGCCGCCATATTTTTTAGGCGGAACGCGCTCTGGGATGGGTGCGATTTGTGCGATTCTCATTTTTATCCTTTCGTTAATTCCCAAAGAACACAGAGAAAAACTATCATAAATAGCATGTTGGGTCTTTAGGACCAACGTACAAACAATATTGCAATTATTCTAGGTCAACTCTGCTAATTGACCGCGAATTCCAATAGATTTATGGTGCAATTAGTCGTGAAAATCGACAATAGATTAAACGATTTAGTGCGGATTTAATTACTAAAAAGAGGTTTACGATGAGAGCAATTTGGACTGGGGCTTTGAGTTTTGGCTTAGTAAATATTCCTATCCGGCTTTATTCGGCGACGGGCGGCGAAAAGCTGGATTTCGATATGCTCCACAAAAAGGATTTATCGCCCATCCGCTACGCCCGGATCTGCCGCGAAGACGGCAAAGAAGTGCCGTATGAAGATATCGTAAAAGGCTATGAATACCAAAAAGGGAGTTATGTCGTATTGACTCCGGAAGATTTCCAAAAAGCCAACGTCGAAAAAACCAAAGCCATAGAAATCCAGGAATTTGTGAAGGAGCAGGAAATTGATCCTATGTACTTTGAAAAACCATACTACCTGGAGCCGGAGAAGGGGTCAGACAAAGCATACGCGCTTCTGCGCGAGGCGCTGAAAAAATCCAAAAAAATCGGCATTGCAAAATTTGTCCTGCGCAACCGCGAGCACCTTTCTGCAGTTAAGCCTGCCGGCAATGTCATTGTACTTGAGCAGCTGCGTTTCGCGGAGGAAATCCGGGACCCGCAGGATCTAAATTTGCCCGAAGCCAAAAAAGCCACGGCAAAAGAAGTGGAAATTGCCTTGGCTCTCATCGACCAGCTGACGGAAAAATTTAAGCCGGAAGAATTCAAAGATACTTACACCGATGAGCTCAAGCGCGTGATCGCTGCCAAATCCAAAGGCAAAACAATCAAGGCCAAAGGCAAAGAACCCAAACCAACAGAAGTTTCCGATATCATGGCCATGCTCAAAAAATCTTTGGTGAAAGAGAAAACCAAAGCTTAATTACGAAAATACGAAAGTTCTAAATTACTTAAAGTTTTTAACCCTCTTCGTAATTTCGATCCCTTTCGTATTTTCGTAGATAAAAAAACCGCTTGGAGCAAATTGCTGCTCCAAGCGATTCATCTATGTACAATATATCGATTTGAAAGCAAAATCCCGTTTTCTAAGCTTTACTGCCAACGTGTAATTATACTCCTTTTTTGCGGTTTTGTCAATGCTAGTGCTTAATGGTTATAATTAAGAAAACCCACCCCGGCGAAAGCCGGGTCTACAACATTAATTCAACCAATTGGTGTTTCAAAGCGGAAGTGGATCCCGGATCAAGTCCGGGATTGTCAATATTCTATGTCACTAACTACCTACCAAAAGAAACGAAAGTTTAATTCCACTCCGGAACCAAAAGGGAAAGCCAAAGAACTTGGCCGCAGTTTGCGTTTTGTGGTGCAAAAACATCAGGCTTCTCACCTTCACTATGATTTCCGCCTGGAAGCCGGCGGCGTGCTCAAATCCTGGGCCGTTCCCAAAGGCCCCAGCATGAACACGGCTGACAAACGCCTGGCTATGATGGTGGAGGATCATCCTTATGATTATCGAACTTTCGAGGGCATTATCCCAGAAGGAAATTATGGTGCGGGCACTGTCATGGTTTGGGACGAAGGCAATTATCTGGCTTTAGGCGCAACTGATTCTAAAGAATCGGACAAAATGATCCAAGCCGGAATCCGAAAAGGAGAGCTTAAATTTGTGCTCAACGGCAAAAAGCTTAAAGGCGGATTTGCCATGGTAAAAATCAAAGACCGCAATCCGCGCGGAAAAAATAATAGCTGGCTCCTGTTCAAAGAGCGAGACAATTATGCCAACAAATCCGACATAACCAAGAAAGATAAATCGGCAGTAACAAACCGCACCCTTTCGCAAATCGGGAAGCAAAGTGACAGAATTTGGAGATCAAATCGTTTTAAAGATTAATTTAACGCAATCCTGAACTTGATTCAGGATCTAATTTATGGACGAAAAAGAACCCGCTGTATACTTTCTAACAAATTTTACGAATAACGTAATTTATATCGGTGCGTCAGGCCTGGGGTTAGAAAGGATTCAACAGCATAGAGACAAGCTGGTTCCAGGGTTCACAAATAAATATAATTTAAACAAACTAGTCAGGTTTGAGCCTTATGAGAGCTTGGAGGAGGCATTTGAAAGAGAAAGACAACTTAAAAACTGGAAGCGTCAGTGGAAAATAGATCTCATTAAAAAGGATAACCCGGAGTGGAAAGATATATTCGATGACCTCATTAAAAGATCCTGACTTTCGTCAGGATTGCGTTTTTTCTATACTTCATATATGCATCATATCAAACCCGAACTCGCAACATTAGTAGACCAGCCTTTCAACCGCAAAGATTGGATTTTTGAAATCAAATGGGATGGCTATAGAACTCTGGCCGACATGCACTCTGGTCACGTTGAGCTTTATTCGCGAAACCAATTGTCTTTTGACAAGCTCTTTGAACCCATCCTTAAATCACTAAAAAAATCAAAGGTTGACATGCTTCTTGATGGGGAAGTGGTGGTGCTTGATCACAAAGGCCGCTCAAATTTTCAGTTTCTGCAAAATTACCAGCGCACAGGCGAAGGGAATTTGGTTTATATTGTTTTTGATTTGCTCAGGATTAAAGGCAAATCAATTATGGCTTTGCCACTTATAGAACGAAAAAAATTACTTAAACAAAGTCTGCCGAAAACTGCCAATATTAAATATTCGGACCACATAGAGAACCAAGGGATAGCTTTTTTCAAAGCCGCGCAAAAACAGAACTTGGAAGGAATCGTGGCCAAAGACTTCCAGAGTATATATAAGCCGGGCCAACGCACCCACGATTGGCTCAAAATAAAAACGAGCCTTCGCCAAGAAGCCGTAATTGGTGGCTTCACTGAACCCTTAGGTTCGCGAAAATATTTTGGATCATTAATCTTAGGCGTTTATGATCATGGAAAATTCAAATACATTGGCCACTCCGGAGGCGGATTTGACCAAGAAACCTTAAAATCTATTTATCATAAACTAAAACCATACGTTATCGAAGATTCGCCATTCGAAACCAAAGTCCCCAAAAAATCCAAACCTTACTGGGTTAAGCCCAAGTTTGTTTGCGAAGTCGCTTTCAGCGAATGGACGACCGATGGGCAAATGCGGCATCCTGTATTTTTGGGGCTAAGGCCAGATAAAAATCCTAAACAAGTCCGAAAGGAAATTCCCAAATGAAAAATGAAGAAGTCCAAGTCAAAGTTGGGGCGCAAACTCTAAAGCTTACGCATTTAAGCAAAGTTTATTGGCCGAAGGAAAAATACACCAAAGGTGAGCTGATCGAATACTACAAAAAAATTTCACCATATATTTTGCCGTACTTAAAAGACCGGCCCGAGTCCATGCACCGGCATCCAAATGGAATCGGTAAACCGGCGTTTTTCCAAAAAGACGTCGAATATTATCCGTCGTGGGTAAAAACCAAAGTCATGAAATCGGAGTCCAAAGGCAAAATTAATTTTCTGCTCTGCCAAGACGAAGCAACGCTGGTGTATATGGCGAACCTTGGATGCATTGAAATCAATCCCTGGAGCTCGCGCTGGCAGAAGGAGGATTACCCTGACTGGCTGGTCATAGACCTCGATCCGGAGGACATAGGGTTTGATAAAGTCGTGGAAGCAGCGCAAGTCGTGCACAAAATCTTGGATACGATCGGCGCGGCCAATTACTGTAAAACTTCCGGAGCCACCGGCCTGCATGTTTATGTCCCGCTTGGCGCCAAATACACCTATGACCAAGCCAAAGAATTCGCGCACCTCATCGCAATTTATGCAAACCGCAAATTGCCAGACACAACCAGCTTGGAGCGCATGCCAAAAAAACGCCAAAAGAGAATTTATCTGGATTTTTTGCAGAACCGCAAAGGCCAAACCTTAGCCGCTCCATACAGCGTTCGACCTAAACCAGGAGCCACGGTTTCGACCCCTCTGGAATGGAGGGAAGTGCGCAAAGGCTTGGATCCGAAAGATTTCACAATCAAAACTATTTTCAGACGTCTGGAAAAAAAAGGAGAACTATTCAAGCTCGTGCTAGGGAAAGGAATAGATCTAAAAATGTGTCTAGCTAAATTGGAAAAAATAAAATAAGTTTTATTTAATGAGGACTGGCATTTTTTCGAAGACAACGTCGAGGCCTTTCCAGTGGCCGAGACTTTAGTCCGCCGACAAGGCGGACGTGTCTTAAGAAAAAATGACAGTCCGAACGCTTTGTCGTACAATATCACCTAGTAACCGCTAAATCATTATTATCCGGAAGCGCTGCCAGCGTGTAGCCTTCTTTTTGTATTTCCGGAACAAGTTTTGTTAAAGCCTCATAAGTTGCCGGCGCATTCGGCCCGCCCAAGTGCATCACAATGACACTGCCTGGCTTGAGATTATTTAAAACATGCTTGGTAATTTGATCTGAATCATGGCTAAAAGCATCGCCGGAAGCTACTTCGGACGACGCCAACCTCAGCCCTAAAGATTGTACCAGCTGATCATCGGCTTGGTTATGGCACAATCCCGGATACCGGAAAAATTTTGGTTCGTAGCCGATAAGATTATTTAAAATTTCTTGAGTTTTCAGAATTTCATTTTTTTTCTGGTCGATGGAAGTTATGATTGGCAAATTATAACAAGGTTTTTCGAATGCCGCGTGATCGTAAGTGTGATTCCCTATTTCAATATTAACATTGTACGACAAGCTACTTACCACCTGCGGATACATTTGTCCAAACATACCAGTCACAAACACTGTCGCAGGCACGTTCTGCTTTTCCAAATAATCCACCAAGCGCGGGTCATACCAAACGATTCCTTGTTGCTGCCCCCTACTCCGCATACCAGCGGTCATATCGGCGTCAAAAGTTAAATAAACATCCTTCTCTGATGTGGGCCGCTGTTGGGGCGGCTGGCCCTGCCTCGGCTTGTCATGCACATTCACGCTCCCCTGCTCGCCTGGATGACTCTGGTCAAAAAAATTGAACTGTCCGGGACTGCTCAAAATTATTTCATAAATTTGGCCTTGCGCCAAATTTGTTTTGGAATCAATAACCAAAATTTTTGAATTCGATTTCGGCCAATGTCCATTTGCATCCATGGCCACAAATTTCAAACGGTCGCAAAGATAAGCGTCGGTATTTTGCGGATTAAATTTATCCGCAACCTGAACTTCGATCGTGATGTATGAATGATTGGTGCTGCAATCATAAGACCTTGAGGCAGGTAGCTTTATCACTTCAGCCTCTGCCAAGAAAAAACCCACTAACACCAAAACAAAGCAGAAGAGCAAAATCTGCTCCCAGCGAGTTAACTGTTTGAACCTGGAAATTACATTTGCCATTTTTTGCCTATACCCGAGAGGTCTTCCTTAGGCTATTATTATATAGTAAAATGTTTTTATGTCACAAATAGAAAGCCCCATCGAGAGCCGCCATACCGAAGAAGAAATTTCTGTCCTCAAAAAAGTCATCCAGCCGGCTTTGCTCGGCCTAATGGACGGATCCGTCTCTACCCTGGCTCCGCTGTTTGCCGCAGCTTTTGCCACGAAAAACCCGCATGTGGCATTCCTAATCGGCCTGTCTGCCGCAACCGGCGCTGGCATATCCATGGGTTTTGCCGAAGGCTTGTCCGATACCGGCGAACACACCGGACGCGGCCATCCTGTCCAGCGGGGATTTATTACGGGCGCCATGACTTTTGTCGGCGGCATTCTCCACACCCTTCCCTTCTTGCTTCACAATCTGGAATCCGCTTTGTACATCGCTTACTTTGTCGTCGGCATAGAATTGGTGGCGATCGCATTTATCCGCTATAGATTCATGAAGATGAATTTTGCCTTCTCTGTCCTCCAAGTTATAGTCGGCGGCATGCTGGTATTCCTCGCCGGCTACTTTATCGGATCCAGCTAAATTAAAACACCCCAGTCGGGGTGTTTTTTTATAACGATACATTGGCCTGAGATAGGATGTTTTTTGCCAAGTTGATTGGTATAGAGTAGCTCTCGGAAGAATCTTGAGAGATCGCGACGTTGATTCCGATGACTTTTCCATTGGCGTCGAACAATGGACCTCCTGAATCACCTGGATACATCTGGGCATTGGTTTGGATAAGGCCAGTTAATCTTTCGGAGGAAATCGGCCCGTCCGCAATAATAGCGCGGTTGAGCGCTGTGACGATACCGTTCGATGAAGCGTTGTCGAGTTCGCCGTAAGCGTTCCCAATTCCCAGCACTGTTTGGTTAAGTTTAACTTTCGAAGAGTCTCCCAAATCTTCTGTTGGCAAATTTTGCCCATCGATTTTTACAACTGCCAAATCCTGGGTCGGATCCCTGAATGCCACCGAGCCGTCAAACTGCCGGCCATTGTCCAGTGTCACCACATACGAAGCCTGAGTGTCAAAAACCACGTGCGCATTGGTGAGTATGTAGCCGGAATTGGTTACGAGAAATCCGCTCCCGGATGCCACTCGTGTTTTCACTGTGCGAATTTGGCGAAAACTTTGGGTTTCGCCGCTTGGGTCGAAACTGTAATCGACTTCATACCGAGGATGCGATTTATACATGTCGATAGATACCACACCGCTTGAGACTTTTGATACCAAACCGGCCAAATCCGCCTTCGCCGGCAAATTGATCAAACTCGCATTTGACCCAAAACCCAAATTTTGAGCAAAGTATTGGAATGAAGCTTGCTGGCTCGAATAGCCCAAATTCACCAGAATCAGCGCCGAAATTATAAGCGCGAGAAAAATAACCTGTAAAATGGATCCCAAACGAAACAGTTTTCGGGGGGGACCAATTACGGGTTCATAATTTAATGGGCCAAAATTGTTGTAAGACCATGTATCTGCTGTCATGGGTGTATTTTGCCCAAACAGCATAAAGTTTATTAGTATCAGTTTCCACAAAAACGATTGCAATCCTTCGGTGACTTTCAGCTATGGAGCCGATCCGCTGTGCATAACATAAGTATAAAAAAGCCGCCCTACAATAATATTGATAGTAAGGAGTATAACCAATTTAAGGTTGAAACAATGTATCTGGCTTAAATTTTACTGTTGTCACACCTGGAAACTGTTTAGCGGTCGCTTCGAGTTGGAACCACAATACGCCTGCCCGGCAAGATCCGCCAGAGGTCTTGTTTTGTGGATCAGCAAATTCCAACGTCAAAACGCCTTTAGACAAATTAGCACTCGTTAATCCCACTCCGGACAAAGGAAATTCTGTGCTAATCCCCTGCGCTTTTTCCGCAGCGCTCAAATTTCCCGCAAGCAGCAGTTTAACCGTATCCTGGATCGGGGTGTTTGTCACAGGGATTTGCCGGTTTACCGCAACCAATCCTTGCCGGGAACATAAAACATTGCCCGAAGCGTCTTTGTCCTTGCTCGGATTATGGTAAAACAATTTCACTGTTTGTTGGGCAGGAACAAATTGCACCGGAATCGTAAGTGTTTTTTTATTGGCCGATGCTCCAGAAGGATTATCGTTTTCTAATACCAAAGTGCCGGTGGGAATAGCCGGTTTCGAAAACGTAATCGTAGCTGTAAATGGAACATAATCAGAAGTGGTCCAGCTGCCTTGGGCATGGGCCTGGGCCTGGCCCAGTATCTTGTTGTTGGAATCCATAAGCCGAACTGGAAACACGCCTTCAAAATACCAGCTCCCCCGCGCAGAACCGGAAACAGCGATGGGACTTGCTATTTGCGTATTTGGCAGCGGAGATTGGACCCAAATCAAATCATC
>CAZOKE010000010.1:0-31410 GCA_964580495.1 uncultured Candidatus Saccharibacteria bacterium | reverse complement strand
CAGCTGGGCCAACCTGCGGACCAGGGAAATCATGCCGGAAGTCGTGCCGGTGTTGATAATGTTTGGCAATTCGTATGTTTTGCCTTCGCGAATGACATTGGCCACAGCATTGTTATTAAGCATGATTTCCACAGCCGGCAATCGCCCACCGCCGATGCGGGGCAGCAAACGCTGGGAGATCACACCCAAAAGGATAGTAGACAGCTGGCTTCGAATCTGGTTTTGCTGGTACGACGGAAAAACGTCAATGATACGGTCGATGCTCTGGGCCGCGTCATTGGTATGCAAAGTTGCAAACACCAAGTGCCCGGTTTCGGCAATGGTAATTGTGCTTGCGATGGATTCAAAGTCGCGCATTTCACCGACCAACACCACATTGGGATCTTCGCGAAGCGCAGAGCGCAAGGCTTTGCCAAATGATTTGGTGTCCTGCCCCACTTCGCGCTGGTTGACCAGACTCTTGTCCTGGGTATAGACATATTCGATCGGGTCTTCGATAGTAAGAATGTTTTCCTCGCGCTCATGGTTGATCAAATCGATCAACGATGCCAGGGTTGTCGTTTTGCCGTGCCCGGTCGGTCCGCAGATTAGGACCAAGCCCTGCTTATTTTTCGTAAACTCTTTCAGCTGATCAGGGAGGTTCAACTCTTCGACAGTTGGAATTTTGTTGGAGATGAGACGCAAAGCCGCCGCCGGAAATCCTTTTTGCATGTAGACATTCACGCGGAAGCGAAGATTGTCCTTGTAAGAATAAGAAAAATCGAGCTCTAAATTTTCTTTAAACTGGCGCCTCCGCTCCTCGGAGGCGAGCAAAACGTCGATCAGCTGACCGATGGCCGCTCCGGAAAGCGTTTCATAATCCGTAAGCTCGACAAGTTGGCTGTCCACGCGAATAATCGGCGGCTTCCCCGCAACCAAATGGAGGTCAGAGGCGTTTTTCTGGAGCACAACATTGAGGAGTTTATTAATTTCCAGCTCTGTCGATTTATACATATGAAAATTCCTGTCCGCTCAAACCCGCAAAGGAATATGGGCGGTTAACTTTTAAATGCTTAAAGCACGTCTCTAGAAGTTTATCAGGGTTGGCTTCTGCCAAAATCAACCACTCGTTCGCCCCCAGGTTCAGGCTTTCCAGATTGGGGTTGAGTTCGCTTAGGAAGATAAATGGGACGGAGTTCAAATGCTGGTGATTGCGGACAAATTGCAAAACCGAAGTCCCGGATATGTCGGGTAGATGAAATTCGCTGACGATTATATGCGGCCGGTTTTTGGTTATGAGCCTGACACCAGACAAACCATCATGAGCTGAATCCACGCTAAAGTACGGTGTAAGCTTTTTTTGGTATAGAGCGGAAAGCTTTTGGTTGGGATGGATAAAAATTAATTTATACATAAAAATTTATTCCTTTGTTGCGCGAATAACCTCTTCCACCGTGGTTAAACCACGGAGTGATTTTAAAATACCGTCTTGCTTCATCAAAAGCATGCCTTCTTCTTTGGTTGCGTACTCCTCTATCTTAATGGCCGGGGTCCGATTATTAATCAAATCCTGAATTTTTTTATTAACAACTATAACTTCGTAAATTCCGATGCGGCCTCGGTAACCCGTATTGCCGCAGACAGGACAACCGCGGCCGATGTAAACCTTCAGGTTTTTTGTATCAACTCCTTCCAGCTCTTCCGGTTTGATATTTTTCAGTTCTTCCCGGACGAGTTCCTCAACCGCTGTCGACGGTTTGGTTTCGGTAATACATTTATCGCAAATTTTCCGGACCAAACGCTGGGCCGCCAATAAGTTCAAAGACGCTGTGAGCAGATAAGGTTCAATGCCCATATCCATGAGCCTGGGAATCGCTCCAGCCGCGCTGTTGGTGTGCAGAGTCGAAAATACCAAGTGTCCGGTTAGAGCCGAGTTCACGGCCAGTTCCGCGGTTTCCTTGTCGCGGATTTCACCAACCATGATGATGTTCGGGTCTTGGCGCAAAATAGAGCGCAATCCTGACGCAAATGTCAAACCAATTTCGGGACGGATTTGGGCTTGGTTCACGCCATCCATAAAATATTCCACTGGATCTTCCAAAGTCACGATGTTCACTCCGGGCTGGTTGAGCATGGACAGGATCGCATACAGGGTAGTCGATTTGCCGCTGCCGGTAGGGCCGGTCATCAGGAACATCCCGTGCGGTTTTTTAATGGAATCCAAAACCATTTCCAGGCGTTTGCCAAAAATCCCAAGTTCTTCCAAAGTCGGAGCGCCGGTAGATTTGTCCAAGATACGGAGCACGACTTTTTCGCCGATCACAGTGGGAAAAGTCGAAACACGAAAATCTATAGGCTTGCCTTCCAGGTTGATGTGGAAACGGCCGTCTTGCGGCAAACGTTGTTCGTCAATCTTCAGGTTGGAAAGGATCTTTACGCGCGAGACAATGGCGGCATGGACTGTTTTCGGGAGAATCAAAGAGCTGTGCAATACCCCGTCAATTCGATAACGCACCCGCAAATCATCTTCTGTTGGTTCAATGTGAATATCGGAAGCGCGGCCTTCAATAGCGTGCCGGAGGATAACGTCGACGATTTTTGAAATCGGGGCTTCGTCGACAATTTTTTGCTCGACCGGCTTTTCAACTTTAGTGACTTTCCGATCTTCATCCTGCTCTTTCTTTTCAACTTCCCGCAAAGCCTGGCTGACTTCCTTGGTCAGGCTTCCTGATTTCCGCGAAACAGAAGCAAAACTGGACAGCGAAGTGATATAGATTTCAACTTTGAGGTTTTTCTTCTGGGATACGAATTCCAAAGCTTCCAGCGCCCCGAGGTTGGTGGGATCAGTAATGGCAACTTTTAGGACGTTGCCCTCGATCTCAAACGGCATGAATTTGTAATGACTGATCGCGTCCTTGGAGACCGAATCAAGCACTTCTTTTTTCACGGTCGTCGTCTTTAGATCGACATACGGTAAATTAAAAAAGAGGCCCCGCGCCTTGGTTAAATCTTCCTCCCCGATAACCTTTTCGGACACGAGATAATCGAAAAGGTTTCGGTGGGCTGTGGCACTTTCGGTTTTGGCTTGGTTCAGCGCTTCGATACTTAAAAACTTCTTTTCCACCAAGAAGTTTTCAAAACTCGCTATTTTGGAGGTTGCCGTCGCGGTTTGGTTAGAAGCCATGGGCTAAAATGGTTTAAAAGGATCATCGCGGCCAACTTCACTCGGATCCAAAGTAATTACCGGATCCAGAGTAAGGCTTTGGAATTTGGAATTCTGCAGCAGACTCCAATCGAATTTGGAGTCATTCGGAAATACGGTTGGAGCCGGGTAAACCATGCTGCCGGGAATGCTCGAAATAGCCGGACGCGGAGCCGTGGTAGTGTCGGTCCCGGTCGAAACCTGGTTTAGTACCGCCGGCGCTGGCGGGCTGGCTGGAGCAGAACGGAAATTAAAATACAAAATTACGCCAGTGGCTCCGAAGCAGACAACGATAATCGCGATATAAATTTTTTTTCTGTCCATATTATTTTTGGTAATAGACCCGCAATTTTATTTGGTATTTGATAATGTTGCCGGTGTTGTCATCGCTGCTCATGTCAATATTGGTAATATCGATAATCCTCAAGTTCGATTCGATTTTGCTCAAAAATTGGGTGACGGCAGCCGAACTGCCCGAAGTCACAAACGAAACATTAACCGCCCGGATCGTATTTGGCCCCGCTCCCAAGGGATCCGCATCGGGACTGTCGACTATAGAAAGGTTGCCCAGTGACAAACCGGTGGCCTTGCTTAAATCATCCAAGTTTTTCAAAAAGTTATAGACTTGTCCTTCATTCAAAGGCAGTGAATTGTTCAAATTTTGGGCTTCAGTCAAATGCTGGCGGTATTCCGCAAGAAAACTATCAAGCTGTTTCTGAGCTGCGACAAGCTGTTCATGCTTGGTATTGGCATCTGCCAATTGCGCTCTGGCGTCTTTATAACTGGCCCATCTGGGTAAGACAGCAAAATAACCCAAAGCCAAAGCTATTATGACTAGGACGACTGCGAGAATGCTTTTTGACTGAAAATTCATGGTTATTTTGTAAATAGTTTCGACGAAATTTTTAGATCCAAGGCAAAGCTGTACCCAAAAACCTTTCCTTCGGCTGGAGTTACTGTCGTAAGCTTTACGCTAGTAATATTTTCTGTGGTTGAAAGCGATAAAATAAGCTTGCCGATATCGGTGTAAGTCGGAGCTGTCCCCAAAAGGTGAACTTTGCCGTCGGTTCCCGCAGAAATTCCGGTATATTGCGTCTTTTTTGTAGTAGCCGCATACAAATTCTTAAGAAAAGACGTCCAATATATATGGTTTGTGAGTAAAAGCTGGATATTTTTCAACTGGGCCTGCAATCCCCTGGCATTAGCCAAATCTTTCTGATTGGAGTTTATGGCATTCTGGATATCTTGGTTTGATTGAAGTACGGATTGGGTATCATTCATTGTGGTTTTAGTCAGAATATATAAGCCGACTCCTCCGAGGATTTCGAGAATCAATACCAATGTGAGCAAAGTCAAAAAGAAACGATTCCGTCTCTCCCAAGATAAAGTCTGATCTTTGACTTTGTTTTGTAATAAGTTGATTTCTTGCATTGTCTTACCCGGAAACTTTAAATTATTTTTATGTCATTGGCCTCATGGCCAGGCCGATTGCTACTGCCAAATTCAGCCCCAAAGGATTGATAATAGGTTTAAGGTCTGCGGCTAAGGAAACATTTGTCCAGGGCTGGGCCAGTTCAACCTTCTTATCCAGAGCCGAAAAATATTCGACTAATCCCGGTAATTTGCTGCCGCCGCCGGTAAGAAAAATCTTGTCTATGCGTTCGCCGCGGCTTTCAAATATATTAATAAGCTGTTGGGTTTCGTTTTTTATTATATCCAGGATGGGTCGCATGACCTGCGGGATTTGTTGGCCGGATTGCTTCATGCCAAAATCTTTTTTGAACTGTTCGGCCCGGGCAAAATTTACGGTCAGACTCTGAGCTAAGCTTGTGGTAATTGTATCACCCCCGACTGTAAGACTTTTTGATAACCGCAAGTACCCGTTATTAACCAAATTTATGCTGGTACTCTTCGCCCCGATATCGATGATGAGGTTAGCCTTGCTGTTTTGGCTGAGAATGGACCGGATCAAAGCCAGAGCTTCGATCTCCAAGGCTTGGGGCTGGATACCGGCAGCTTGGAAAATTTTAAGGTAATTGTCGATTACCACAGTCGGCACAGCTGTAAGCAAGATCTTCTGTTTGCTTTCATCTGCCTTCAAAGTTCCTAAATTGGTGTCTTTTCCGATTCTGCCTTCTTTCTCTTCAAGCACGGACCATGACAAAGCCACTTCTTCCAAAGGCAAGGGCACATACTTTTTTGCCTCAAATTCGATTGCGCTTTTGAGCTCGTTCTGCGGAATTTTTGGCAGCTCGATAAGCGAAGTAAAAACCGAACTGTTTGGCAAACTGGCTACGGCCTTGGAAGTGGTTACACCAGCTCGCTTCATAAGCTCTTTGATCACAGCGGCTGTTTGGTTTATGGAAGGAGCGCTGTCTTTGCCAGTCAGGTTAAAAGAAACGTTTGCAATACCATAGGTTTGCAGTACTAGATTTTTATCTGTTGGCTTTAGTTCCACCAATTTGATATTGGATGTACCAATATCAATACCAAGCTGGCTTTTTTGTTTCTTAAATAACATTTTGTTTCAACTGTTGATGGAATCTTCCGTCCAACTTCCCCACAAGTATGCCAAAAAATAAATAAGATGTCAAATAAATTCAGGCTTTGGGGCATGGGTTTACAATTTACCTGATTTCTGGTAAATTATGCATTAGTTAACAAGATTCGGGCGACTAGCTCAGGTGGTTAGAGCGCGTCACTGATAATGACGAGGTCGATGGTTCGAGTCCATCGTCGCCCACCAAGAACAATACGAGCACCTTCGACTCGAAGGGCAGAAGCGAGACAAGTCATCAGACGCAGTCGAGCGTCGACAAAATGTCCAGTGGACATTTTGGCGCAGCCCCGATGTGAGCGCACAAGCACGAACCTTAAGTCCATCGTCGCCCACCAAAAAACAAAAATTAATTGGATTTTATGAAATTTATTTGGGGAATTATCTGGATTGCGATCGGAATCGGAATTATCAAATACAGCTTCCCTTTAACCAACTTCTTTGGCCATATTCCCTGGGCCGAAGAGCATATCGGCGGCGGCGGTACCAATAGTTTATACAAAATAGCCGGAATTATTATCATCTTCTTGGCATTCCTCTATATGTTCGGCAGTATCGGTTTCATACTCGGCCCGCTCAAACCAGTTTTTGGGCAATAAAAAGGGCCGCTAGCTCATTTGGTAGAGCGCCACATTTGCAATGTGGAGGTGACCGGTTCGAGCCCGGTGCGGTCCACCAGAAACCTATAGATAACAAAAAAGCCCTTATGGGCTTTTTTATTTAATCTTTATGGGCGGTTTCTGATTGGGGAAGAAACAGAACTGCCACAAACCCGGCCAATATAAATATCAGTGCCGTATCCATGGATTTTTTGGCGGCTTTTACCAACCCTTCGTTAACATCATTTTTGAGCGACAGCTTGGCCAGAAGGTCCTCGCCAAAAACTTTATCGGAGGACTCCTCTTCCCCGCTTTCTATAGACGAATCCGTGAGACGTGCCGAAACTTGCTGTTTGGCAAAAGCAGGAAGCACCTGGTCATTGGAAATATTTTGCCTTACATTATTCAAAGTTGTTGTTGCCAAAACAGTCCCGAGGATAGCAATCCCGATGCTCGTCCCAATTTGCCGCAGGGTTGCATTCAGAGCCGAAGCTTCACCGGCAAAATTCACAGGAACTGCGGAAAGCACGACATTGGTTATTTGCGCCACCGACATGCCGCCGCCAATGCCAAACACAACCAGAGCCGGAACCAAAGTCCAGCCAGTCGCGTTTACCGAGAGCAATCGCGCCAGATAAAATGTTCCGACTGATGTGATGAACATGCCTGTGACAATCACCCATTTGGGATTAATTTTCGATGCTATAAACCCGGCCCACGACCATAAACATGAGGGAACTGGACAAAAAAACTAAACCGGTTTTCAGCGCCGTTAATCCCAAAACGTTCTGCAGGTAAATAGGCATCACAAAGAACACCCCGAACTGGCCCAGGGACATGATTGCGACAGCAATCAAACCCCAACTGAATCCCCGGCTCCTCAATAAGCTCATTCTAACCACCGGCTCGCCTCCATTTTTTTCCAAATTTATTTCATAAAACACGAACCAGATCAAAAGCAATGCGGCTGCGGCAAAAGCGAGAGGGATTACCGACAAATCATGGAGCGGCCAATTCCAAGAACCTATGGAAAATGTTTTATTGATGTGCCACCAACCGTAATTTCGCCCTTCTATGACACCAAAAACCAAGGCAAAAAAACCGAGGCCAGAAAGTATCGTCCCCAGCCAATCAAATCTTTTACCCTCTTCACCTTTTGATTCCTGTATGAAAATCGAACCTAAAATTGCGATTAAAGCTACCACGACGTTGATCCGCAAAGACCAGCGCCAAGAATGGTAAGTAGTAAAATAGCCACCTAACAATGGACCTATAGTTGCCGAAGCGCCGGCCACCGAGCCCCAGATACCAAAAGCCAAAGCTCGTTCTCGGCCCTGGAATTCCGATGCCAGCAATGCCAAAGAGGACGTAAGCATGGCCGCAGCGCCTATGGCCTCAATCAAAGCTTCGCCTATAAATAATATTCCAGCGCTTTTGGCAATCGAAGCAATAAAAGATCCTATAGCAAATAACACTGTGCCGGCCAAGAAAACTCTTTTTCGTCCCACGACATCTCCCAACCGACCCATAAAAATCAGAAGGGTGGCAATAATCAGAGCATAACCAGAGATAATCCATTGCATCGCATCTAGGGTGGTGTTTAAATCGCGTAGAATGTAAGGTATGGCAACATTCAGAACGGTATTATCAATAATCACTATGGCCAAACCGACTGCTATAAACACCAATGCGTGCCAACGGTACTTTGCTGTTGCAAATTTAGAAAAATAGGTCATTGGTAAAATTTACGCAAAGTTCCGGTTTATGTCAAGTGTATAAGGAATATTTGCTCTTGTCTTAAAAAGAATTTTGTTGTTAATTTTATTTAATTGCTTTAGAATGATTTCAAATCCGGAGGAAAAAATGAGGCAATTACTGGCAGTTGGCTGCTTAATACTGATGGGCAGCCAACAACTCGCCGGCCAATTTACGTCTTTCAACGACAGGAGTAGATCGATTTTGGAAGGCAACTGGCAATCATGCCTGGAAGGAGGCGTTTACTCGGAACGAGTATATGATTACAAAGGACCGGATGGGAATGACTTTGAATTGCATTTGGGTCCTTACCATGAATTTGCCCTGTTCAAAAACATTCAGGACGAACACCGGGATCACAATTCAGCGGAAAACCTGTTGGTTCCGTACGAGGTGACAGTCGTCAACGGGTTCGGCAAACATCGTTGGGATATCGCAAAAGCGAACCTGAAGTTCGAAGCTGTGATGGCTGGCGGTTCACGGCAGGAATGCGAAAGCTGGTTCGTAACTTTGAGCCCATTAAACAAGCCCACATCCTAAAAACAGGCGCTTGCATTTAAGCCGCCTGTTTTTTTATTTCATAAACACTAATTCCATAATTCGATTTGGATTTTGTCCAGCCGGGAAATTCGAAAGCATTGGAAATTACGATTGATCCTGGCTTCATTTCCCGGAGCAATTTTTTTCCTAATCTGGCCATGATGTAATCGATTCCAAACAGCACCACGACATCGAACTGGGAAAAATCAGCTTTCCAAAAATCTCCGAATATGATTTGCGCTTTTTTATCCAAACCTGCCTGGCGAATTTTCCACCGGGAAAACCAAACCAAAATCGGATTAATCTCAAAGCCCATAGCAATCGCGTCTTGTTCCGCAAAGGCTTTGACTATCCGGCCGTCCCCGGAGCCAATGTCCGCCACTTTCATACCTGGTCTAATTTGGGACAGACTGATGATCCGCTCCACAGTTTGCATGTGGCTGGGGACAAAAGCCGCGCCGCGCGATAATTGGTAGAGGACGAGAACGCAAAACACAAGTAAAATCAGGCTTACAACTAAGCTCATGGCATCACGCTCTTGAAATTAGAAAGCTGGAATTTTGAAGAACAAACGGAATTCAATTCGGTAAGATCGGCCTGGGTTAGTTTTTCGGAATTGCCTTGATTAAATTTATACATGATGGCTTGCGGATCATTGACGTGGTCCAAACCTAAAGCGTGGCCCAACTCGTGACTTAACACCCGCAGCAGCTTGGTCTGATCATCATACTGATAAATGTCGATTTCCTGCGACTGCAGGCTGGATTTGTAAACACCCTCTTCGAATTCGCCGCCTTGCTGATTGCCGACGCTGTTGTAATTATTTACTTTGAGATTAAGCTCGAAGATTAATATATTGAGCTGGGTTGCCAAAGCGTTGATAGTATCGACCAGCTGATTGAAGCCGGCTTCTTGTGTTTGGATTTGCTGGGCTTCCGCATCAAGTTTCTGCCGCTGTGCTTGCAGTTCGGAGTACTGGGATTTGGGCGCCCCGCCCCGAGAATTCCAGTAAGCCACTTGCTCTTCATAACTGGCTTTTTCCTGCTGGTAAGCCGCCACGGCAGAGTCCAAAGCCTGCTTTTGTTGGTTATAGCTAGACTGTAAAGAATCGTATTTTGATTTCAGAGCATTGTAAGTGCTCTCGTCATCATTAATTGTTATTCCCAGGCTCTTGAGCAGCATTGTCGATTGCTGGCGGGAATCATAGATAAAATTCACTGTAACCATCCCGCCGCTTGAGACGTATTGGAATAATGTTTTATGTTTGGCATCGTCCCAGAGTTTGGATGAGACAGCCAGGTCGGAAATCGCTTTGTCCCGGCTTAGGCCAAAACGGGAATCAACATTGCCCAGCGAGTACGTGATTGGTTGCGAACACGGAAAAATTTTCTCCTGGAAATAAGATTTGGCCTTGCCTAATGGACTACGATATAAATAAATCGCGCCGAATACGATAGCTATCAGCAAGATATATCCTATAAGTTTTGATTTCATAATGTCATTATATCAAATCAAAAGGGGCTACATTTCATGCAGCCCCTTTCCTCTTCAAATAGTTCACCCCTTTTGCGCTCAAGCGGTACCAAGGTTCGCTTTTGCCTTTGTATGCCTGATGCATTCCTCCGGCGGCGGCTGTACCCCTTCTTCAATAAAGTTTTTCTCCCTCTGTAGAATCCGGATGGCTGCTGCTAAATCGGCGTGCCTGACCTGGGGATTGATTGCTTGAGCCCACTTCAGCACGTCACCCATTGTCTGCCACTGGGATTCTTGGAAGCAATGGATGAGCTTTCGCCAAGTCAGATGATTATTTTCATCCCTATGCATCCCCTCCTCCTTTTTTTGAATCGAAGTTAAGCAAAATAAAACTTATCGGACTTCTGCCAAAGTCTCAAAGACATAACCCTGCTGCTGCAGAGCCTCAATTATGCCCGGCAGAGCTTCGGCTGTATGTGAGCGGTCTCCTTTCAGGCTTTGTCCTGAGCCGTCGTGCAGCAAAACAATGCACCCCGGCGTAACTTTTCTGATTATAGTTTTTTCGATGAAAGTTGGAGACGGCCTAAACCAATCATATGCAGAAATATCCCATAAAAAAATTGAATAGTTTTTTTGGAGAAAATTCTTCAAGGCTTTAGTGGCAACATGCCCCCACGGCGGCCGATAAAGTTTGGTCTTAACTCCAGTTGCCTTGTAAATTGCGTCGTCGGTTAGTCTAGCTTCGTCTTGCAGGTTTCCGGTAAGCGTCTTCCAGAATGAATGGCTAAAAGAGTGGTTGCCTATTGCGTGGCCTTCGGCCACAATCCGCTTGGCCAATTCCGGCCAAAGTTCGACGTTGCGGCCAAGCACAAAAAAAGTCGCCCTGGCATTGTAGCGCGACAAAATATCCAGAATCAGCGGCGTCACCTTTGGGTTCGGGCCGTCGTCAAACGTCAGGAGTATGGATTTTTTTGAACTTTCCATGCAATTTATTGTAATAGTGCGGCAATTTCACTTTTTGGTTTGACCAATAGCTGCTCAATTCAACGTGCTCTTCGCTATAAGTGCGGTGCACATTTAGTACGGCCAAGCCCTTGGCATGCGCAATTCCGGGATTTTGTGTGGAAAACAAAACCAGCAGGATAACCGAAAAAGACAGCCATGGCATAATCACATGGCGGATCGCGGAATAATCAGTGCGTACGGATGGAAATTCTGAATTCTTGTTTTTCGACAGGAAAGTCCGTGCAAAGGCATTGGGCAGATATGCGGTAAGCCCTGCGATAAGCCCGTGGCGGTACCTTCGGCCCGAAGTTCGGACCAAAAGTCTGGGTAGGAATTTGACTAAACCGAATTCCTCAAGCCGGCGCGACAAATCGGCATCTTCGCCAATTTTAAGAGCAACATTAAACCCTCCGCTTTTTAGGAATGCTGTTTTGCGGACCGCCATATTTACTCCGGGGATGCTCCAACGTTTTGTCCACCAGTGATCGAATTTCCAAAACAATGTTGCCACGCGTGGGAAAAACAACCTCGCGCTGACCGGGCCCGATGACAGTCGGTACAATCCCCCGACACAAGCCAATGCCGGATCATGGTCAAATTCAGAAACAAGTTTTTCTATCCAATTATTAGGAACTTCCGCATCCGCATCGGTAGTTACAATAATTTCCCCTTTGGCTTCCAAAAATCCTCTCTGTCGGGCAAAGCCCACGCCGGGCGTGGCTTCATAAACTACCCGGCCGCCGAAAAACCGGACTTTTTCCGCAGTCTGGTCAGTGGAATTGTTATCTACAACCACGACTTCAAAATCCGTGTATGTTTGGCGGCTTAAACTTCGGAATAACGGCTCAATATAATTTTCCTCATTGTAAGCGGGAATGACCACCGAAACTTTGGGATTCAAAGGGTTGGAAATTCTCGGCGGCAGCTGTTTGCGGATTTTAATTTTTATCGGTTTGGGGTCGTTTATGCTTAAGATCCCGACTAAAGCCGCGGCCAATACCAAAGCGAAAAAATTCCCCATGCTCCAATAATCAAACCGGTATAAACTCCAAAAAATAAATTCGTCGAAAACCAAGCCGAATCCAATGCCGAAAGTCAGCTCCAATACCCAGCGCGGTGTACTGGTTTTGTAAGCTGCCCAAATTGACCAGGCTAAGAACAAAAATCCAAAAGTAAAATGGTGCAAATGCACCCCTCGAAGGTAGATAGCAGGATAATCCCCGCGTGTCCAAGCCCATAGAATAGCGCCCCGAATGGCCAAAGTCGTCAGGGCAAAATAATAAAAGATTAGAAGAGGGTTAAGATTTAGAAGCTTGTTTTTGATTGTATTCATCTCCTATATTATACAACAAAACCGCAAGCTTTGCTTCATCAAAAAAATTACGATTATATTTAAGTTTTTTCCTTAGTATTGCCCTGGCTGTTTTCTTCTAATCAGATTTTTTCCGGCTGAACCGAAAAACTCATCGGCATAATCCCCGCCCTTTAAAAATAGCTGTTTCAAAGACGGGATACGCTGGGGATCATAAAGCTTGGCATAAACATTTTTGCGGCCCATGACCAGATCAGAAATCAAACCCGCGGATATGGCGGAGTAAGTCATGCCGTTTCCGGAAAAAGCAGTAGCCACATATTCATTGTCATAAGTTTCGCCGATCAAAGCCAAGCCGTCCGAGGGTTCTAAAATTGGCCCTGACCATTCGCGGACGGTCTCGAATTCCACGCCGTGTAAAATATTTTTTAAATAATTTTCCAGGGCCAAAAAATTCTTGGCAGAATTGACTTTGATCATGGATTTTACATCTTCTCCACCGAGTATAACCCGGTCGTATCCGGATTTGGGATCAATTCGGAAATAATGGTAAGGGTTATCCAAATCCAAATACATCCCTTCGGGAATCAAATTTTTCTGGATTCTGGCTTCTAGCACAAAACTCCGGTACATTCCCCTTTTCAGAAACAGACGTAACCGGTTATGAAATGGCTGATAAGTCGCTATTACTACGGCTTCGGCCGTCACTGTATGTCCTTTGGTTTGGACCAAAACTCGTTGCCGCCTGTGCTGGATTTTTTTCACTTCCGAATTTTCATAAAATTCCACACCCAACCGGACAGCGCTCTCAACTACTCCAGCTAGAAACTTTAACGGATGGAATTTGGCTTGGTTATGGATGCGGTAATATCCGGAGTTTTCAAAATTTAAATCATTTGGCTCGATTATCTCGCCTACATCGAATCCGGCCTGCGACAATTCGCGCTGGTTTTTCCGAAGAGCTTCCAATTGTTTATCATTATTGGCATAAGCCACAACGTCTGTGCGCACAAAATCGCAATCAATTTTTTCCGTATTTATCAAATTTTCTATAAAGTCGATAGCGTCGGCACCGGATTGCCAAACCAAACGAGCTGATTGTTCGCCAAATAGCTTAATGAGCTCGGGAAAATCCGTATCTACATCCTGTGTAATAAAAGCAGTTGTGTATTCTGTAGCACCGCTTCCCACTGTTTCCGCTTCCAAAACTATGACTTTTTTGCCGTCTTGGGCCAATTTATATGCATTCAAAACTCCGGCTAAGCCGGCTCCAACTACAACCACATCGGCTTCTAAATCTTTGGTAAGCTCAGAAAAGCGTGGCTTGTTTACACCCTCCTTCCAGCTTGAATTTTTTTCTTTCTCCATCCAAGAAACTTAGCTTTAAATCTATGTCTCATCAATAGTCATAAGTCACAATCAATTGGATGAAAAAATCGCCCGAAGTTCGGGCGATTTTGTTTAACGAGGGGCAAAGATTTTAGGCGAAAGTATATCTTTGAGGCTGGCATAAACCACTAGATCATCGGAATAATGCTGCGCCTGCCGGCTGTAAGTGCCGGAACAAGTAATGATCCTAAGCCCCGCGTTTGGGATCGGGCCATAAACTTTTTGGGTTGCAAAATTATCCTGCGGATAAGTCTCTAATTTATCAACGATAAATTCCGCGGTGGATTCGTCATCTCGCAGCACTTGGACCAAGTCCCCAATTTTGACTTTATTTAGATTCCACAGAATCCCAGGCCCATCTTTAGAATCCAAATGCCCGGTGATTACTGCCGGTCCGATTTCTCCCGGAATAGGACCATATTTGTACCATCCGGTCTGATCGGGAGACGATGGTACGTGCAAGCTGCCATCGGATTCCAAACCAGTTTTGACCAGAGGGGCTGTAAGGCCGATGCTGGGAATTTTTAGGGTAATCGGGTCGATGTTTTCTTCAGCTGCAGTTTCGACCGCAGCTTTATTTTCCTTGGCGATTGGCGCGGTATTTTTTGGCTGAGCGTCAGCAGGAAGAGTTGGCGGAATATCGGCAATATCTTTAGCTGGCATTGGATTTGGTTGGTTTTGCGAATTTGAATTTGTTTGGGTTTGATGACTAAATCGCATAGGCAATATGACCCATATAGCAATTCCAGCCGCTATCGAGAGGTTTAAAATCTTCCATTTGGTGGATTTGAACATTTTTTTCCTTGCATTGAATTTCTGCCAGGTTATTTTAACCAGTTAAATTGTTTTTGCAAGCAAAGAATTATTTTAATTCCGCGTAAACCACCAAGTTTTGACTATAATGCCCGAGCAACCTGTTGTAATTGCCGCTGCACGTAATGAGCCTTAAGGAAGGAGTAGCAGTTGGACCATAAACTTTTTGCGTCGGAAAGTTATTTTGATCGTAATGTTCCAAACTCGTGACGCGGAAGCTGACTTGTGTTCCATCCGCTCTTTGGATCTCGATGTCATCGCCTGCCTGTAATTTGCGCAAATTCCAAAACACTGCCGGGCCGGTATATGAGTCTAAGTGGCCCACCAAAACAGCAGGCCCCACGTCGCCTGGTTTGGTTCCGGCCGCATACCATCCGACATCATTCCATTTAGCCGGCACAGCCAAACTGCCATCCTGATTCAAACCCATTTTTTCCATACTAGCGCTTATCCCAAGTTTCGGAATGTTGATCTGGACCGGATCTGCGGTCTTGCTGTTGGCAATGGTTTGCAGCACCGGGATATGAGTTAATCCCGGAGGTGAAAACCAATGCCACCATAACCCCAATCCAAGCAGAATCAAGAAAAACGAGACTACATATAAAACAAGCCGGGAGCTTTTGGGCTCCGGCCTGTCAAAATTTTCTTTTGATCGTCCTGTATCCATGAGATTTAGGCTTCTGACTGCTTCCGTGCCAAAACAATTCCGCCAATTCCCGCGCCGACGGCACTTAGGATGAATACCAACTCCACTGCAGTATTCGCAATCCCGCCAGCTCCGGCCCTCACTCCACCGGTAGGGGTTTGTGAAGTGCTGCCGGTTGACGTGGTGCCATTGGTGGTGGTAGAGCTGCCGTTAGTGGTGCCATTGTTAGTCGAAGTGTTGCTGGTACCGTTTGTGGTATTTGTAGTTCCGTTGGTATTTGTACTTGGAGTGGTGCTGGAAGTTCCATTCGTATTTCCGGTCCCAGTATTATAGGTTTGGGCAAATGCCATCGGAGCTATCGCCAGGCTTCCCACTAAGGCTGCCGCGGCCAAGGTCTTTTTTAGCTGATTCATATCTATTCTCCTTTAATTAATTTCGACCTTTCAGTTTGGTATCTTACCATTGCCCTAAGCTCAAACAAGGGCAAATAAAACCAATTCCATTTGCTTTCTGCCAGAATTTTTTTTTCAGTTAGCATAAAGACAAATTATCCTAAACTTTGGGGCAAAATAAAAAAAGCCCTCTTCGGGGCTCGAATGTATCCGGTTGTCCTAGCTCAAGTATATTATGGTTAAGAACAGCAAAGTAAATTCCACAGCAGATACTACGCACCAAGTACAAAACGCATGGAGGACAAAAGCTTGGATGCCGAGGAAGTACATGGAAAATAAAAAACCGATAACAATTATCCAAAAAATTGGCGCAAAGGGTATGCTCCCAGCTGCAAAAAATAAAGTCAGTACCAGAATCGCCACATACATTCCCAAGCCGGCAAACGGGTTTGGGATGCCGAAAGTTTTACTGTAAGAACTATACTGGACTTTCTGGCACCATTCCGGGGGAAACCATAAACATTTAACCGGTTTTTTGGAGAATACGTGCGCCGAAAGATACAAGGTATTTATTACCCCCAAAACCGATAAGACCAAAATAACCAAAATATAGTTGGCCATATATTTGTTTCTTAATGCTTTGCTCTGGTTTAAGCTTACACCTGCAATACAAATAAAAAAAGCCCGTCTAGGTTCAAATCCTACTTGAAGGATTAGCTTTTAACTGTTCATATTCCAGCCAAGACAAGATAATTACCGCGGCGTCCAAGACGGTCAGCAGCGCCAGTCCAAATGAATGCGTAAATGTGAACCGATAAATTTGATAAATTCCAAATAGAGAGAAGATGATTATGGCAATGGGATACGCCCAAAGTTTTTTTCGCCAGAGGTTATAGACCAAAAATATCTTAACCACCCCGTGCACCAGCAGATAAATAGCAGCAAAAAATTGCGTTTGCCCGCTGTAAGCGCTGGCAAATTGCACCAAATGGTTGGCAATCCAATCTTTGGGATCTTGGCTTAATTCATGGCTGGTTAGAAATCTAATCCAGCTGTTGATCCGGCCGGGATTTACAAAGTAGATCAAAACTGCCCCGATAATTTGCAGCACGCCATCCAGAGCTTTTAGAAAAATGCCGATCTCGAACGAATTATGAATTATACTTCTAGTTTTCTCCAACATAGATTGATCTTAGCACATTCTAACCCATCCTGAACTTGCCTGCCCGTACCGAACGGTACGTTCGGGCGGGTTTCAGGATCTTTATTTTGCTCGGTACTTGCGCTGAGCAAAGTATGAGCAACCTGATTAGGATTTGCGGATCAATATTGAAATATAAGCTAGGCAGGTGCCGCAAACTGCACCAATCACAGTGATTATGCTTGTAAGGATCGTGAATCCAGGAATGCTTGAGGATTTTCCATGAAATCCGCCGATCAAAAAAACGAGGGAAAGGAAAAAACCATAGAAGGCTCCGGACCACAACCTGCGGCCTTTGTCTTTAGCTATGAAGCCAACACCAACCCCTACTAAACCCCATGGGATTAGAGCCAAATACGAATGGGCAAAAAACGTTTGGCTCGAGATATAACCAAAAACAATTCCTATTATTGCTGAAATTATCATATGCTTTGATTATAACAAAAAACACCTCCGAATGGAGGCGCTTTTTTATTTGCTTTAAGCGAGTTGGACGTTGACTGCGTTCTTCCCTTTCGGGGAGTCTTCGACTTCAAAGCTGACAGCAGCTCCTTCTTTGAGCTCGTCAAAAGTCACGCCGACCAATGATTTGCTGTGGAAGAAAAGATCCTTGTCCTGGCCTTCAACGCTGATGAAGCCAAAACCCTTGTCAGTCTTTTTCTTGATTACACCGTTCATGGATTTTATAGTTAGAGATAAATGGCAATAAATATGTTTTGAAACTCGACTACTTTTCTTATATTTGCTTTAAAACAGCATAGCAAACATCAGGCAAAAGATCAATGCCTGCGTTTTGCCAAAAAAAAGAGGCGTCCTTGCGGAACACCTAGTGTTTGATTCTGTCGTTTAAGCTGTACAGAAACAAACAGCAGCGCGAATTTGTTATCTTACGAACGGCGGGAACGTAAAGAGTAGAACAGCGGCTACTCTAAAGAGATAAGGTTCATAATCCCTAGTACGCGCTGAGCGTACAACGGTTCGACCGTGGGCGGATTATAAGTCCTCAGCTTTTCGAGAAGATTTCTCTTTGTAATACTTGCCGCTGCCCAACTTTTGGGAGATGAAAGTAATAGCCTTGTCGTAGTCCGCAAATCGGACCAGTCCTGATTCCCAACCGAATGGGTTGTAGTTGCCTCGGATTTGCCGGCAGCCGCCATATGACTCCTTGACGGAAATCGCGGCGAGCAAACGCCAATCGATATGGTTTTTGTCGGCTTCGGCCACAAACTTGGAACCGTACCCTTGCAGGGGCATCCGATGCTGGGCAAAGAAGACATCAATCTTGCGCGCCCGCCAATCAGTAGGAACTGACGGGGCCGCAATTTGATCTTTCACAGCAATCGGGATCCGAAGCTTGATGCCGGGAAAAATCCGATTCACGTTCGAAACCTGATCGCGGTTGGCCTCGTAAATTCTGCCGTAAGCTGTTGAGTCGCCGTAGTAAACTTTGGCAATCTTGGACAGAGTGTCTCCGGGGCGGACCGTATAGGTCGCTGCAGAGGCTTGGGCAGAACAACCGAGGCTCAACAGAGCTAACAGAATAACGCAAACTCGAGCCATGCGTCCCTCCTTGGGCTTTGTGAAATTTTTTTGTGAAGGGGCTAGCCCTCCACGGTTTTCACAAAACTTGGGAGGGCCCCGAGTGCAAAAAAATCTAATTTGGCGCCGGTTGTAACCGACCCCAAATTATAAGCTAATCACAAGCATAAGTCAAGGGCAAAAATCCAGATAAAATTGGCCAAAGACATTGCTTTTAAGCATACTTAGTTCGCATTATTCGCACTGCATTGATTTCGCATTATCAAAATAAAAAAAGCTTGACTCAAGGCCAAGCTCAATCGATTCTATCCAGATTTTTGGAAGGGGTCTCAAACACAATGAAATGTAAAACCACAGTCCCTTGATATCTGTACACACCACACAAATATACATCAACTGTCAAGCCTTTTACTTCGGCCGATCCGGAACCACAAGCAATGTCATAAATAAATTTATCATCGTCGTTCATCTGGTCCAGCCTGAACTCAACGTGATATGCAAAAAGTTTGAGGCTTTCCATAAGCTCCCCCTTTTGCCGCAGTATAAACCTTTTTCGAAAAACAGCAAAACAACAGTGTCTAATTAGTATTTGCCAGGTGTGGTGTGCCAAAGATAGCGTTGATACCCTGGCCTGAGTAGGTATGCCAAGAAAAATCACTGGCACGCTGTGCAGTGCGATAATCCGGCGCCGTGGTTCCGGCCGGCCAGGCCTTTGACTTGCCGCTGTCCGCTACAACTTCATCCACCAGCTGGCAATCAGCATCAAATAGCCGCAGTGATTCATCGCTGTTTCCAATACTGCCTGTAAAAAACTTATCGGCTTTTTGGCCGGGAATAAAATCAGACAAGCCCCGCTCCAGCAAGTAAAAATCTTCGGCAGCAATGCTGTCTTCGTTTCCGAAAAATATTTTTATGGATCCGGACTTGTTCAACAACTGCCAGCCCTCGAGCAAGACATCCGAATCCTCGGCATTTTTTAATTCGATCCATTCTTTGGTCGCATTGCTTTTACTTATTCCCTCCCACGCAACTTCGTTTATCAAAACGCTGTGGCTTGGCGCTGCTAAATTGGTCTGCGGACAAACAGATGGCGGTACTGTTTTGACTATAGCCGCAATTGATGCAGGTTTTTTCTTGGCAGTTTCCGCAGCAACTTTGAAGCCAATCCATGTTAAATCGGACAAATCGCGTTTCAAGGTCTGTTTGGTCTCGTTGCTGCCGCCCGGCCAGTCCGGATGAGCCAGAACTTCATCCAAAAAATTGCATTTGTTATCAAACAAACGCAGCCCCTCACCTGAGTTAGCTAAAGCTCCGGTATAAATCGCGTCAGCAGTGACACCGGTTATGTTTTGTTTCCTGGCCAAAACCAAAGTTGGTTTTTCGTCGGTCAAAACCGTATTCGACTTAATTATAATTTTAATCCGCTCCTTCTCGTTTAAAATCTGATAACCGGAAACTCCGAGCGGGCCGGTTGCAAGTTTTTGGATACTCATCCATTCATTGTTTGGGCTGTCTTTGTCCCCCATCCAGGCGATCTCTTTGAATACGATCCGAGACCTATCCGGTGCTAATGCACTAGTGGAGAACACGCATGGTTCGTAAGTTGGAGCCGCTGCTGCAGTGGATTCGTCCGTTTTAGTAGTGCCGAACAAATTTGAAAATTTCCCGGATTTTTCAAGCAAGCCGGCAGCAATGGAAACTATAGCCACCACCAAAATACTGGCGATAATTTTAGCTTTATTATTTGGCATAAATTACTGTGGTTAGTTTATCTTTCCTGTAAATCCAGTACCTTCCATTCTGTATGGCGCTGGATAAAACCAAAACATCACAAAACATACGAGACTGTAATATACGACTATTCCGATAAAACCCAAAGGAGGGTTGAACCGGATTGCTAAATGGGAAAAAAGATTGACAATCGTAATGATGTAATTGAGCAGCGGAGAAATGATAAATCGCAAAAGTCCGGCCAAAGGCAGAAAAATAAAACTAGTCGCAGCTAAAACAAATCCCAAAAACAAAATGTAAGGTACAGCAATCAACACCATGCTTGAGGCAAACATGGCTGTGAGTGAAAAATTTTGGAATTGGGTGATCAGGATTGGCGCTGTCAAAACCTGAACGGAAACAGATGCCAAAAACAATTCCTTAAACCCCCATAGGTTCATGCGCCCGTTTAAATGAAAAAGATTTTTCAAAATGGGCAAAAAATAAATAATGCCGATGACGGCCAAAAATGACAGCTGGAAACCAGCATCGAACACCAAAACTTTGGGATTGATGAGGGCCAAAACTGCCGCAGCCAGCACCAGCGCGTTTTGCGCCGCATAAAGCCGGCCAATTTGCATGGCCAATCCCGCCAGAAAAGCCATGAGCGAAGACCGGATTGCCGAAACTGTAAACCCTGTCAGAGCGATGAACAAAAATATGATAATAAAAGTTAAAACAAAAGCGTACTTCCTGGGCAAAAAATAGTTGCATAAACCAAAAACCATAAACACGACAATAGTCATATGCAATCCGTCGATCGCAGTCAAGAATCTGGTGCCGCTGATGGATAAACTTTCCAAAAATGGTTTGGGCAGGCCTTCGGTGGAACCGAACATGATCCCGAACAGCAGCGCTGCCTCTGTCTTTGGCATTATTCCTTGAAAAGAAGCATTGATTTTGTGTTTGGCTTGAAACAAAAACCCGAATACAGGATTGCCAGCGCCAGAAGCTACTTTCGTAATTTGCGGCGACTGCATTAATCCGACAACGTTTTGCCCGGACAAATACTTGCCGTACGAATTATCTTGAAGCTGGTTAATTTTCCCCGCTACCGCCAAACGATCGCCATAAGCATAATTCGAAGCGGACTTAGTTTGGACCAAGAGTTTGCCGAAATCGGTTTTCAAATAAAAGCTCTGCACGTCATTCTGCTGTTTCGGATCACTGGCAACAATTCCGGCCAGATCCCCTTCCCGAGGTATCCTTGCGGCAGCTTTCTGATAAGCGGAATCGGACCAAGAATAATAACCGCCGCCGAAAATCAACAATAATGCGGCAAGCAGCGCGATGCGGTAGTCGACACCTGATGCAAAAATCGCCGCGAACAAAATTGCTGCGGGTATGAAAGCCAGCAAAAAAGAAAGCCCAAAGCTGGCAAACACCACACCCGACAAGAAACTTAGCAGGCTTAAGAAAAATATGAGATGCTTTGGCATTGTTTTTCCAATCTCAATTGGCCCAATTTTTGTACTTACTCTTCAGATGTTGGATTTGTGCTGAAGTTAGATTTTGATAAACCTGGCGCCAATCCTTGGCGATCTGCTGCTGGGCAGCGCTTAGTGCTACAGCTTTGTCGCAAACTTGTTCCTGCAGAAAAACTTCGACCAAATCTTTTTCGTGGAAACCAGGAGTTGGATTTGCTGGCTGGGGAAACAAATTGGAAATATCATTGCTGCCGCCCAACGCCAGCGGTATCAGGTGGTCAACTTCGTAAGCGCCAAACGGCTGCGGGTAAGCAATTCCGTATTGTGCAAACACCTCTTCGCGCAATTTTTGGGGGACATTGCGCACGGTTTTGGTATAACCCGCAACGCATATTTGTGCCACTGACGCATTTGCAAAAACCGCTCCTGGCGTGCACGCGGCATCTGGCAGTGCATTTTGCGTTATACAACCGGAAGTTTTAGTCGGACTTTGCAGGCTAAGCGCTGACGAACCGGATAGCAGTCCTGACAACCTTGCCGTTTTTGCTTTGTCGTCTAGATATTGCGGATAGTAAATAAAAGCAGCCACTGCCAGCAAAAGCACTAAAAACAAAAAGGTAATGCGACTTGTAGAATTCATTTTGGAGTTATAAAAATAGAACGCCTAAACTATATAACGGGAGCAATAAAAATGCAATTACTTACAGTTTGACAGCTCATTTTTAGGTTTATAATTTATGTACTATGAAAACGACGGACAAAGGAAAACCCATGAATTTAGACAAGTTGGCAGCTATGGTGCAAACTGGCTTTGGCGACGTTAAGTCTGACGTCCAAGAAGTCGATAAGAGACTTCGAATTGTTGAGACAAATTTAGATAAGGCACTTATCAGGAAATTAGCCATATAGAAGCCCGGCTCAAGCGAGTGGAACAAAAAGTCGGCATTAAATAATGATGGTTTACTAAAAAGCGGCATAAGCCGCTTTTTTGATAACAAAAAATCGCCCAAATAGCATCTTCTATTGCATGGCGCTTTTCCGCATATCTCCTCCGGTTACTATTAGCATAACAAAAAACCCGCCCAACCGTAAAATGGTCGTTCGGGCGGGTATGAGCAAAAGAAAAAGGGCTTGTCAGGCAAGCCCCTGCAAACACCCTTCCTCGAGTTTCTTGATTTCGTTCTTTTTGATGAATTCAGCCACGGCGTCCAAAATGAATGAGGTTCTTTTTCCTTTTGGGATCACCGCATCCACTCGAGCCAGCAATTCTGACGAAAGATTAATACTAACGACAACCCGATCTTCCATTCGTACCTCCTTTTTATTTGCATTAGTATAGTTCAATTGGGGAAATAAAAAAAGTATGAGCTTGCGCTGAGCAAAGCCCGCCCGATCCGAACGGTCCGTTCGGGTGGGTATGAGCAAAAGAAAAAAGTGTCCGCGGAACGATTGAACGTTCAACGCGAACACCTCGATACGAAGTCATGACTTCTTTAGTTCTATAAACAATAAAAGTGCAAAAAGATCTCGGAGCCGGCCCTTTCAATTAATCTTTTTCCAATTCCGTTTCCATCTGGGTTTTTTCGGTTTCCACTTGCTTCAGTTCCGACGGATCATGCGACCCTTGCTTCAAATCATTGATTTGTTGGTCCAGCTCGTCAGTTTCGGCTTTCAACTCATCCTGCTGGTCTTGTTTATCTTGCTCCAGGTCTTGTTGTTGCTCATCGTCTTTTTCTTTCGTATCCAAGTTGTCTTCCAGATCTTTCTCAGCATTCTTCAATTGCTGTTGGCTGTTGGGATCAAATTTGGCCTGCAAGGCACTTATTTGATCCCTTAGAGTTTTTTCTTCGGTCAAAAGTTGCGACTGGAGTTGGGCGGCCAATGTCTTATTCCCAGCTTTGTTGGCGTCCTTAATCTGTTGGTGCAAACTTTCGCGCTTTGGTTTAAAAGCTTCAATCAAAGCTTTAATCTGCTGGCCCAAGTTGTTGTCCACCTGGTGCTCAATTTCATCAAAGTCATTGTCTATTTCTGCGGACAGCTGTTTTTTCTCTGTCGGATCCGAAATCTCGTCCACATCGTCCTTGGCTTTGGTTTTGCTCTCTACCAAGCCAGCCAGGGCAGTGCTGGCTTCATCAGAATTGGATAATAGAGACACGCTGGCCAGTTCCGCCTGGCGTTCTTTGGCAAAAGTCACTTCGATCTTGGCTTTATTAGCAGCACCAAATGTGACCATCTCATCCAGTCGCTCCGTCGCCTTATCCAGCCAATACAACTTGCTTCCTGGCAAAATTCCTGCCGAAGCGGAAGCATTGCTCACTTTAATGCCGACATAAGCGGCAACCAGGACGACCACAATCACTAGCAATTTTTTCATAATTTGTTTCGTTAAGTTTAGGTTTAAGTTTATTATACCTATCAATTATTTAACGTCAAAGCTGGCGTTGTTGTTAACAAAGGTACCTGGCATTCCGATTCACTTCTTCCCTCAACCCTCTCCCCTTTTCACCGTGAGCAATAAAAGTGCAATTTTAAGTTTTAAGATCGTCAATATAAAGAGAAACAAATTTCTCAACAGCATCAACGGTCGCATCTTTTAATTTTGGAGGACTTGATGCTACCCATTTTGCAAAGTTGTAAAACTCTTGGTGATCCACTTTTAACCATTTGCTATTGAAGAATAAGAAAGTTAAAAGGGTTGTCATTGCTATTCTTTTGTTTCCATTTTCAAAAGGATGATTCTTTATCATCAAATAAAATAAAATTGAGGCTTTTTTTAATAAGCCTGAATAGAGATCTTTTCCTTCATACTCCATAAAGGGAGTAGCTATACAACTCTCCAAAACATTTGGAAAACGAGTTCGGAAAGGCGGAATTGGTTCATCCCAGTTCATTGTCTGCTGGGCCAAATTATGAGCCAGATATTGCACTTCTTGCAACGTAATTACTCTCATTCTTTTCCGAGCATTTTTAATACATCTCCGTATTCTTTTATAGTCTTTTTCACCGCGGCTTCGATTTTTAATTTATCTTCTTCCCTTATCTGTGTACGTAATACTTTTCCAAGTTCAGCTTTTTCAATGATGTAAGTCTTCCCTACTTTTTGTGCTTTAATCTTACCTGATTGAATACGCTTAAAAACCGCAACTCGGCTTAAGCCAAGCAGTTCGGCGATTTCTTTTACTGTAAAATAAGGTTTTTGTTCTATATTCTTAACCATATGTTTGTATGTTAACATATGTTAACCAACTTGTCAAAAGTTAACATAACAAAAAATCGCCCAAATGGCGAAAAAAAAGAGGCGTTCTTGCGAACACCTCTGACTACCTGATCTCGACCCAACTCGTATATGTTGGAGAGACATATCCGATGACTGGACGATCGATTGCGACGGCTCTGCCTTCAAACTCGTAACCGCCATCACTGCCTGCTAGAGCCAGGCATTCCAGTACCACCGGTTCAACATCTACCGCGCCTTCAAGCTGCATCTCCCAAGCTTTGCCACGACCGAACAATTCGGCCGCAATCGAAAGAGATAACGGATTCATGATCCTCTTTTTCATCTCACCCTCCCACAAAAACAACCGCTTGGCGCGGTTTATTTTTGTTTGCAAACTTTGCAAACAATTTATTGAGAATAAGTCCGCACACTTTCTTCTCGCAGATTTCTCAGCGTAGAAAGTGTGGGATAGATTGAGACGAATATTGATTTGGACTGATTATAAATAATCAGACCGACCATCGGTCCCTTCACATTCTACACAGAGAATTCTGTATTGAAGAATGTGAGGGATGAATGTACTCTGCAATTCCTTCGAAAAAGAATTACCGAGCAGATTCTCCTTAGAAAGGAGGTGGTGCGATTTGTCTCTTTATTCGCAATGAACTGTCTGCAAACATTACCCGCTAAACAGACAGGACACATAATGGTATACTATCTGTTAGTAGGTCAAGCCCTATTAATGATACTTATTTTGTTTTATAAAATCGGAGTCTGCTTCCTCGTCAAAATAATTTTCTAATAAAACATTTATAAAGCGACCATCTTTATCATCAGCTTCCTTGTACTTATATTCCAAAATACCAATAACGTACTGGTCATTATATTTTTTCTTTAACTCAGCTAATTCTATGTTACGGACTTTGATTCTTTTCCATAACTTTTTTATTTTTCCTCTATAAGAAAGGAAGGTATCATAAATATAGCCTGCAACAACTGAAATAAAAGAGGAGATTATTATATACGTGATAAATTCCATAAAAATATTTGGATTGATTACTAACTTTAATGGACACAAAAGGCCACCCACTTGATGGTTAATGATAGTTTTATTTTCTCAAGCAGGTCAAGCCTTAATATTCTATATGATTATAACGATTTTTTGATTTCACATTATCTAAATCGTTTCTTAATTCTTCTATTTCGGATTTCATTTCCTTTATTAATTCCATTAATCTTTCTTTCTCTTCACGTTTTTCTTTCTCTAATTGTTCAGAGGATTCTAAATAATGAATCCCCCACCAAATCAACCATATTGTCAAAATCAAACCTGTGAACCAAGACATAATTCTATTTCACTGTTAATGGCCAAACCAAATTTTGCTTAAAACCTAAATTGATTGGAGTTAAGGAATATACAAAATTTATCTGATTGTTTGATGATAATGTCTGACATGAAAATCCATCAAAATAAGATAATAATTTTTGAACACTTCCTTTATCAGAAGTAAACTTATAAAATTGGCCGTTAGCTTGAGTAATTGTCGTTGGTTCATTCTCTGAAGTCGGCCAAGCATAAGGATTACCAGTACAATTAGAGCCGTCAAAATACACTCCCGGATAATTATTTTGAGTAATCATATAAACGGTCTGCTTTTTTGGATTTGTTTGAAATTCTAATATAACTCCATTAGAAGAATCATAAGTGGTAAAATGCGGGGTGATACTTCCGTCATACAGTTCACTATTTAAAATCATGCCCAAATCCTGATTATTTGCATCATAAAGATGAAATGAATTTCCTGCTGGTCCTTGAATTCCTTGTAGACCTTGAGGACCCGGATTACCTTGAGGCCCCCTCGGACCCATAGGACCTTGTGGACCAGGTATCAACTGTATGTTTTTGACTTGATTCTGCAAATTTGATATAGCATCCCAAATAGCTTTGAAAGGGTCACCATTTGGTTGAGAATCTGCATAAGCAATTCCACCCGCAAACAATAATACAGAAATAAGACCGATGACAAATAGGCGCTTTTTCATATTTAACTTTCTGCTGGCGCACAAAACCCCACGCCAGCTAGGCCTTTCGGCCACGTACTCCTTTCTGAGCACGACCTTGAGAGGACGCTGAACGCGGGGTCCAGTATCTCTCAAGGTTTTTCAGCCATGCTTTGGTATACCAAAGTTTAGGCTATTTAATTGTACCGCCATTATAGACCAACGCAAGCTAAACGCAAAGTCTTTTTTATAGGTTCGCTTATCTTAAATCCTTAATGTTTTTAACGTTTTAGTCCAAGCAGATATTCTTTTTGTTCTGAAAAAGACCCAAAAACTACTTAAAAACTCCTTTTTATTCTTAAAAACTAGGGATAATAGGTACGCAATATCTATAGATGTGAAAGCAAATCGGGTGTCCCCCGTATGCTGGCAGAGCCTTTTTTTACGGCCGCGAAATTCAAATTTCTAGGGAACTCTCGGAGAGCCTATATGATTCCCACACAAACCCCACCCCGGCCCACCGAAGGTCATGCATATAGCTTGCCTAAAATCCGAAAATTCCCTGTATATATAGCTAAGCTAAAATCCGAAAATCCCTATAATACGTAACCTAAATTCTTACCTAGTTATTCCCTAGCTATTGTGGCCTAATAGGTACTCGAACATCAAAAGGCCGACTTAAAGGTGAGCCTCCCCGGGTCCTTTTTGCGACCGCAAAATTCAGGTACGTTTTGGAATCTTCCCTCGTTCTTCTAGGTCTTGGACTAAATCCCGAAGTCTATCTAACCCTCTTACTGGTCTATCTTCTTTAATTTTTAAATCGGTTTCCTTGATTTCATTAACTGATTTACTTAGCTGATTTAGCGTATCAACGGGGATACTGCTTTGTGAGGCATTCTGATACAGGGTACTTCCCTTTTTTGATACTGGTTTAATGATAGTATCGATGGGAATACTACCTGCCGGTTTCCAGGCTGAACACCTAAGTAAAGCATAATAGTTTACTCTTCCTCCCGCGTGACCGATATGAATGATGTCGTAAGCTAATAAAATTGATAGAGCTTGAATTATCTTATTCCTGTTTGAAACCCCAGATTGTTTCCGCATTAAATCAACTGATGGAAAACAGGTTTGAGTTGTCTGATTAGCACGCATAGCCAGGTACAAGTAAATTGTAGTAACTCTTGACCCAAACAGTTTGGCATACCCTTTAAGGAAATATTCATTATCAATTACAGCACGAGTATTTCGCACAGACTCTCGAATGGGCAGGCCCTGAAAACTGGCAGGCTGGGTAGGCTTATATTTCTTTTTTGGTAGTAGGTCTTTGAGTTCCTGCATTTTCAAGTAACCCAGTTAATAACCACCAATATGGTTGTAATTTGGAGGTAAGCAAATCGAGTTCATCGAGTTCTACCCAAATTCCGAAATCATTATTAATTTGGAATTGTAATTGAACCAACAGTGGATTGTCCTTGTAGTATTCATATTTCATAAACAAAAAACTCCCTACTTACAGCAGGCTCCAAGGGTTTTGTTACCTGCTGAAAATAAAGAGTTCCCTTGGAATTAAAACTAACAAATATTTTTTATGTTGTTAGTATAGTCCTTAGGATTTTTACTTTTATTATATTTTCCCCAAGGGGAATTTATTAAATATACGGGCCTTTCTCCAGCCTCTTAATTATCTGATTTAGCCTATTCAATCTCTTAATATCAGCTTTTTTCGAATCATCTTTTTCATTAGGAAACAGTCTTCCTATCACATCTAAATCTGTAAGTTTTTTATTTATTGATTTTTCGTTTTTAAATTTTAAGTATAATTCAACATCCCTTGCATAATTTTTCTTTGTATAAACACGCTTTGTTTTGCCAAATGCTTTCTCTTTTTCTTTTTCAATTGTATGCCAAATATATTTAATATCTTCCAACGTAGTAGTTGGGTTTAAACTTAACTCCACCGATTGTCTATTTGGTATTCCTTCGTCCTTGATAAAAAGATTTCTTGTTGGAGCGAAGAAGTAATTGTTTATTGTTATTGATTCTACTGTCAAAAACCACTCTAACCCTAAATTATTTTTTCTGAGAATATCATTAATTCCGTTTTTAAATTCTTGCTTCTTCTCCTCTCCTATCATTTTATAGAAATCTCCGATTTTATTTTTATTATCCCAATAATCTTTCGCTATCAGATATGAGAACGCGTCATTTTTCATTATCCAATGCTTTGGGACGACAGCTTCTTTCAGCGCTTTCTTTGTTTTATTCAAACCATGAGTAATTCTCCTAGGCGCCTTTATTCCATATTTTTTTCTTAATTTCTGGATTGGTTTTAGAAAATTTGCTTCATTAAAATTAACCAGCCAATCAAGGATTGTATAGCTTTTCATTACAAATTCTTCTCTACTGATTTTAGGCATAAAACTTGACAAAAGGTGAAAAAAATTTTGGCTTAATTAAGCCATTTTATTTTAGCACTTTTTTGAAAGTCCGTGTGGTGTGATAAAAAATGGCATTTTCTCTAGGAATTCGCCATTTTTCTTATTTTAGCTAGTGGTTACAACAGTCCTTGTGCGACTAGGTAATTTTCCGCAATTCTATTAAAATTAGCTCATGAATCCTCATGCTTACAACCTATACAGTGACGGTAATAACTATAGAAAAACCGACTATGGAGGTTTCGCTGTAGCTCTTGAGTATCCTTCCGCTAACTGGAAAGAACCGGAAATTATATGCGGTAAGGGCTATATTTCTACTACTAATAACCGGATGGAATTACGTGCTGTTATTGAAGCAATGAAGTGGATAGAAAGAAACCAAAAAAGACTAAAATACCCAACCTTCGATATTCATTCGGATTCTGCTTACATAGTAGACAATCAGTTTATTTGTGCGGAATGGAGAAAGAATAAATGGAGAAATCATAATGGTAAGCCTATACTAAACCACTGTCTATGGCGTGAGTATCTCAATCAAAGAACGAAAGTCGTTGTAAATATTTTAAAAATTAAGGGCAAAAGTACTGACTTGGCTAATTTGGTAGATAAAGCTGCAAAGAGATTTGGACAATCCCCTACAACAAAAGACCTAGGTCATGTTTCTGGCAAGTTTGCTAAAAGCCAAAGTCCAAATGGGCGAACTGAGATTTTTCCGGCAGATGGTAATACTTACACGGTACGACACTTCATGGACAAATTAGTTATAAAAGGCGAATACGAAATCCGTTTCGATTTATATTCAGTGGAAGATGAAGAGTATGTAGGAAAATACAAAGCTTATATTTCCAGTGATATGGTAGATGAATTACATCGCGGTCATCATTACGATTTGACTTTTAACGACAATAAAAAACATCCGCTAATCACCAAGGTTGTCAAAAACTTGGAGCTTTAAAATTTGAGATATTTTGAATGAGCTTCTTTAGCTTTTGTTTTATCTAATCCCAAGTAGTACCTGCAAGTGGTTTCCAATCTTTCATGCCCTAAAATTTCCTTAACATGAGATATTGGACAACCATTAAACAATAAATGGGTTGCAACCGAATGCCGGAGAATATGAGGGGTTATTTTTTTATTGATTCCTAATTTTTCCCGATAGCATTTAAAAAACTTACTCACGTCATAGGTCTTGATAGGAGTTAAGGTCCTACCAACAAAAAGTTTCGCTTCATTATCCGTTCTTTGTTTCAAATAGAATTGAACCCACTCCAGACTTCTACCCGTAAAAAATACGATTCGCTCTTTATTACCCTTTCCAACTATTTTTGCCTCCGCCTTATCAAAATCGATGTCTCCCCTATACAGAGATAATGCTTCTGAAATTCGCATACCTGTTCCGAGCAGAACTTCAACTAAAGTTCGGAATCTAAGTGCGTCCATTCGAACATATTTGCCCGGGGTTTTTCCATTCCAACCTTTGTAAATTGGAATTGATTCGACAAACTGTTCGATTTCTTCTTTTGTTAGAAAGATTACATCACGTCTTGGTATTCGAGGTGGCCGGAGTTTTTTGTAACTCAAAACTTTTAGCTCAAGCACTTCCTCGCAATATTTAAGAAAAGCTTTGAGGGCATATACAACTGAAGCTTGGCCTGAGCCTTTAACACCTCTGTCGGTCATTTTCTGTTTCAGCAAAGTCATATCCGAAAGACCAATATCCCCCGGCTTGAGGTCTCCTACAGCGTCAAAAAACTGCTTTAGAGAGTAGTTATACTTCTTGACTGTATCTTCTCTGAGTGAGAGTTCATAGCGGGCAAAAAGGAGGAATTTTGGCACCAAATTACTAGCCGGTAATTCACCCGAGAAAGAAGCACGTCCAAAGGACAACCCACTACTTTTATCGATTTCTGATTTTTGAGGTAACATAAAAAGCCCTTTGCGGGCTTGTTTGCAAACAATTTATTGAGAATAAGTTATGAGACTAATTTATTGATATGGACTGATTATAAATAATCAGACCGACCATCGGTCGAGCATGAAAATTAGTCCATGTTCGTGAATGTACCCTGCAGAATCTTCGAAAAAATTCTACCGAGCAGATTCTCCTTAGAAAGGAGGTGATCCATCGACAGCTTCCGCTACCGATGCCTTGTTA
>CAZOKE010000009.1:6496-33880 GCA_964580495.1 uncultured Candidatus Saccharibacteria bacterium | reverse complement strand
GCGTGCTCGACGGCGCAGTTGTCGTGTTTGACGGCAAAATGGGCGTGGAGCCGCAGTCGGAGACCGTCTGGCGCCAGGCCGACAAATACCACGTGCCTCGGATGTGCTTTATCAACAAAATCAACCAAACCGGCGGGGATTTTTATAAATCACTCGATGCTATCCATAAACGCCTAAGCCCGAATGCTTACCCGATTCATTTGCCAATCGGCTTTGAAAAAGAAATTTGCGGCGTTGTGGATTTGATTTCCCTCAAATCATATACATACAAAGAATATACCGACAAAGAGTTTACGATCGGCGATGTGCCTGAAGACATGAAGGAGAAAGTTAAAGAATGGCGCCACAAGCTCATGGAGCATGTGGTGGAATCCGATGACGCTTTAATGGAAAAATATTTGGCGGGTGAAGAGCTGAGCGAACAAGAATTCCTCTCTGCGATCCGCAAAGCTACTCAATCCGGTAAATTCTACCCTGTCTTGGGCGGGGACGGACGAGGCATCATTGTCCAAACTTTGCTTGATGCCGTGACCAACTTTTTGCCAAGCCCAATCGACAAAGGCGAAGTCAAAGGCAGCCACCCGAAAACCGGCGAGCCTTTGGTGCGCAAGCCTTCGGATGACGATCCGTTTGCGGCTCTGGCGTTCAAAATTGCCACTGACCCGTTTGTGGGCAAGCTGGCGTTCTTCCGCGTTTATTCCGGCAAACTCGAAGCCGGCAGCTATATTCTCAATTCCAGATCCGGCAACAAGGAACGCGTCGGCCGCGTGGTGCTCATGCATGCCGACGATCGAAAAGACATCAAAGAAGTTTACGCCGGCGACATTGCGGCTTTGGTCGGCCCCAAAGATACTTTTACCGGCGATACGCTTTGCGATTTGGAAAAGCCGATTATTCTCGAAGCTATCAAGTTCCCGGAACCTGTTATCTCTGTGGCTATTGAACCAAAGACCAAGGCTGACCAAGAAAAAATGGGTTTGGCTATGCAAAAACTGGCTGAAGAAGACCCAACCTTCCGAATCAAAACAGATGAGGAAACCAACCAAACTTTGATTTCCGGAATGGGCGAATTGCACTTGGAAATTATTGTCGACCGCATGAAGCGCGAATTCAAAGTGGAAGCAAATGTCGGCAAGCCTCAAGTTGCTTACAAAGAAACAATCAAAGGTAAATCCGAAGCGGAAGGCAAATACATCCGCCAAACCGGCGGCCGCGGACAATACGGGCACGTTTACATCAGAATCGAACCGCAAGATGATCCGGCCAAAGGCAATGAATTTATCAACGAGATTGTGGGCGGAGTCGTGCCGAAGGAATACATCAAACCGATAGAAAAAGGCATTGCAGAAGCAGCTGAACGCGGCGTCATCGCCGGCTTTCCGGTGCTAAATGTCAGAACAACTCTTTATGATGGCAGTTACCACGAAGTTGACTCTTCGGAAATCGCGTTTAAAATCGCGGGTTCCATGGCATTCCAAGATGCTGTGAAAAAAGCCCAGCCGATTCTGCTGGAACCGATCATGAAAGTGGAAGTGCTTACCCCTGAATCATCCTTGGGCGATGTCATCGGAGATTTGAACGCCAAACGCGGAAATATTTTGGAGATGTCTGACCGAGGAAATTTAAAAGTCGTGGATGCGGAAGTGCCTCTGGCCGAAATGTTTGGCTACGCCACACAAATCCGTTCCATGTCACAGGGCCAAGCTTCGTACACTATGGAGTTCCTAAAGTATCAGGAAGTACCCAGAAATGTTGCTGAAAAGATTATTGGAGAATCCGGGAAAATTAGAGTAGGACAAGTAGGAAAGTAATAAATAGTAATCAGTAAACAGTAAGCAGAAAAAAACGGCGGACCATTTGCGGTCACGCCGTTTTTGTATTCGAACAACAAAAAAGCGCAAACCATTAGGGTTTACGCTTTATTTCGTTTGAAACTGGAATGCCGCTGACTCCCGCGATGGCTTCAACGGCCCTTCGATCAATCTCCTCAATAGACCCTTTCACTGATTCCACATGCTCAGTCCAATCAAGGTCTTGGATGATCGCGTGCAGATCGCGGACGTTCTCCGGGCTGATCAGGAAGATTTTATCGATCGTCCCTTTTGGCCGGGCGCCGTTTTCTGTTTGAATTTGATCAACCAAAGCATCAGCGAACATAACAGCGCCACTGCGGTTTCGGAACTCGCTGCGGCTCGATTCAATTTCAATCCCGTCACGCAAATGGCAGATTTTCCAAGGCATTTACCCCTCCTTGTATTCCGTATGGATTTTAGCATTTGGAAACAAATAAAAAAAGCCTGCCGCAATTCCGAATTAAACGTGTTCGGATAGGCGTGCAGGCATCGAAACTTTACAGGTCACGCTGAGTTTCAGTGTTTTGTTCTTTGCCGTAACTGTACAATCCAAGGCAAATGAAAAATATGGGTAGCCCAACGAAAAAGGCTAGATTGACCGCAATTCTAAACCACAAAGGATCGTACATAATTTCCTCCGGCTAAAAATAATGGCCGCTCACAGTCGTTAAAGCTGTGAGCGGCCAGATAAACTTAATTCTGCTTGTGAGCCCGCAATGCTTCGACATATCCGGCGAATCTGTTGTAGTGCGCCGGACATTTTTCCTTGATCCATGCCAGGTCAGCCTGGAGGACCTGGACGGCGGGAAACGGATCACCTGCATTGAACTTTTTCAATGCTTCAGAGCACAGTCCATGGGCTTCATCATGCTTGAACAGCGAGAAACCGGCACGTGACATCAAGTGACTGCGGATTTCGTTGGCGGCCGAGTCGGGAAGTCCATACAGCCCCATAGTTCCCTCCGTCCTGGAATCTTTAGTGAACTCCTCCTCAAACCTGATGAATAGAAGTTTAGCATATTATCGGAAAATAAATCCAGGGCTAGTTAAAAAAAGGCGCCTCATTTGCTGAGACGCTTGTCTGGCCAGAAACTTACGCCAGTCATTTTAGTGCTTTGACCTTCTCCTGGCATCCGGGATGCCTGCGGAAATGTTCAACCATCGATGACGGCCTGTTGATTATTACACCCTTGGGATCATCGCAACTTTTCAAAATTTCCGACAGCTTCGTCATTAAATCAGTAACACCTTGGAGATTTGGAAAATCATCCATAAGGATTTTGAGTGCCTTATCGTTGATTTGCTTTTCCCAGGCAAAGCGATTCATCGTTCTCCTGGGTCCTCCAAGATTTCTCATCCTAGCCATTTATTCCTCCTCCTGTTTACAGGCCAGCATATAGTTTTGTCCGACGCAAGTCAATATTCTAACTCGTAAGCCGGGATTTATCCACACCCTTCGGAGGACTTGCCAAAGACCCGCAAATCCCTTATAATTCTAGGGCGTTTAAAATTAATTTAGTGCGATTTTAAGTTAGGCGTCATCCTGATCTTGGCTAAATACCGCGTCGTTACGATATTTAGCTAAGGATTCGGGAGGACTGGAGCCATATTAAAATTGCAAAGGAAAGAACAAATGGCGGAAAAATTTGACCGTTCCAAACCGCACGTCAACATCGGAACCATTGGCCACGTTGACCATGGTAAAACCACTTTGACCGCGGCCATTACCACGGTGCTTGCCAAAACCGGCAAGGCCAAGGCTCGGGGCTATGATTCAATCGACAATGCTCCTGAAGAAAAAGCCCGTGGAATCACCATTAATACCACTCACGTCGAGTACGAATCAGACAAGCGCCACTACGCCCACGTGGACTGCCCGGGACATGCTGACTACATCAAGAACATGATCACCGGTGCCGCCCAGATGGACGGCGCGATTTTGGTCGTGTCCGCAGCTGACGGCCCGATGCCACAAACCCGCGAGCACATTTTGCTTGCCAAGCAAGTCGGAGTCCCTTACATCGTGGTCTATATGAACAAAGTAGACATGGTGCAGGACAAAGAACTTCTCGACTTGGTTGAAGAAGAAATTCGCGACCTTTTGACCAAATACCAATTCCCAGGCAAAGATACTCCTATCATTCGCGGTTCAGCGCTCAAAGCCTTGGAAGGGGACACTTCGGAAATTGGCGAGCCATCAATCATGAAATTGGTTGAAGCTTTGGACACCTACATCCCCGACCCGCAGCGCGAAACCGACAAGCCATACCTTATGCCTATCGAAGATATCTTCTCGATTGAAGGCCGAGGCACTGTGGTTACCGGCAGAATCGAGCGCGGAGTTGTTAAGCTTAACGACGAAGTAGAAATCGTTGGACTCCGCCCGACCACAAAAACAGTCGTTACCGGCATCGAAATGTTCAACAAACAGCTCGATGAAGGGCGCGCTGGCGACAATGCCGGAATCTTGCTCCGCGGCACCAAGAAAGATGAAGTTGAGCGCGGACAGGTTTTGTGCAAACCGGGATCCATCACTCCTCATACTGAATTTGATGCGGAAGTTTACGTTTTGACCAAAGAAGAAGGCGGACGCCACACTCCGTTCTTCAAAGGTTATAAGCCGCAATTCTACATCCGAACCACAGACGTCACCGGAGAAGTCGAACTTCCAGCCGGCCAGGAAATGGTCATGCCGGGCGACACCGTGACTTTGGGCATCAAGCTCATTAATCCGGTCGCTTTGGAAGAAAAAATGCGCTTTGCTATCCGCGAAGGCGGACACACTGTGGGCGCCGGAGTCGTACTTAAAATCAAGAAATAGCCAAAAATTGTCCAGCCCCAAATTTTGGGGCTGGACTTTTGCTGGTTTTTTGGCTTAACTCTGCTATTTTAACGGGGTTGACGAAATGTCAAAAAACCTGTAATATGTCCGAGTGCTTAACTCTGTAAATAATGTTTCCCTCACCCCCAACCCCTCTCCAGCGAGCGGGGAGTCCTAAGAGGTAGAACTTTATTTGTTTCTTTATAAACCTAATGCCTACAGAAAATTCAGGAACTCACAAGATCCGAATCAAGATTCGAGCCTATGATCATAAGCTTATTGATCAATCGGCCAAATCCATCGTAGAAACAGCAAAGAGAACGGGTGCTGAAGTAATCGGCCCGATCCCGTTGCCTACGGAAAAATCCAAGTATACCGTGAACCGATCCACCTTCGTGCACAAAAATGCCCGAGAGCAGTTCGAAATGCGCATTCACAAACGTCTGATCGATATCGCCCAGCCTACGCCAAAAACTATCGACGCCTTAAGCAACCTTAACCTTCCTGCTGGCGTGGATATTGAGATCAAAATGTAGGTAACAATTTAATAAGCCAATTGGATAGATCCACCCGGAAATCGCCAGTTGATGAAGAACCATTTAGGTTTCTGTCCGCCAGCTGGCGGATTTCCGGGGATCTAAATGGTTTTTTATTAGGATTATGAAATTCCTCATCGCTGAAAAACTGCAAATGTCGCAAATCTTTACCAAAGACGGTAAAGTTGTTCCTGTTACCATTTTGAAGGTAGCTCCGAACAAAGTCACGCAAATCCGCACCGCCGAAAAAGACAAATATCAGGCAGTCCAGGTCGGATTCGGGCGAAGAAAGAAAGCCACCAAAGCTTTGGCCGGGCATACGAAAGATCTGGGAAATTTCGCCAAGCTTATCGAATTTCGAGTGGACGATTCATCTAAATTTTCACGCGGCCAGGAAATTAAAGTCGACACGTTTGCCGTCGGCGACAAGGTCAAAGTTACAGGCGAGATGAAAGGCCGGGGGTTTGCCGGCCCGATCAAACGGCATGGTTTCCACGGGGCCCCGATGTCCCACGGGCACGATCATCCTCGCGCAGTCGGCGCAATCGGCGGCCGCTTCCCGCAGCACGTTCGCAAGGGCTTGCGCATGGCCGGTCATATGGCGGGAACTCGAACTGTAAAGAATTTGGAAGTTGTGGAAATTGATGCCAAAAGAAATTTGATTGCCGTAAAAGGTGCGGTACCAGGAGCCAATGGCGGAATTGTCAAAATACAGTTAGCGGGAAAGTAAAATGCTGGTCATCGCTCATAGAGGAGCTTCGGGGACGGAGCCTGAGAATACGATTCGTTCTTTTAAAAAAGCAGAAGAGTTGAATGTCGATATGATCGAAATGGATGTCCGCGAATCCAAAGATGGCGAGCTGGTAATCTTCCATGATCATAGTTTGAAAAGATTGTTCGGAATTGATAAAGCTGTGGTACACATGAATTTGGCAGACCTCAAAGCTATATCTATCGGCCGCGAGATTCCTACCCTGGATGAAGTGCTCGCACAGGTCCACACTGATTTGAATTTAGAAATCAAAGTGCACGGCATTGAAGCTAAAGTATTGAATAAAATTAAAAATTTTCCGCACAAAGTTCTGATTTCCTCGTTTTACCCGGAAATTCTGAAGGAATTTAGAACTTTGGATGGAAATATTCGTTTAGCGCTCATAATTGGAATCAAAAGATTCCATATGATTGCCTTGGCGAGATACTTTGCTAAGAAATTGGATTTGTATTCAATCCATCCGAAATTCTCAATCGTATCGGCACCAATAATGGCTCTGTTGAGATTGGCAAAGCGAAAGATTTATGTCTGGGTTCCAAACAGCCAAAACGATTACGAACGAATGAAGAAACTGGGAGTCGATGGAATTTTCACCGATTACCCGGAAATGTTCCGCTTGGATAAAAATTTTTTTCAGGACACGTCCGCTGATGCGGACTAAAGTCTCAGGCATTGAAAGCCTTCGTGTCCTTTAAAAAATTATTATCCTCGCTCCAAAGAAATTTTATGAAGACCGCAGTCTATAACCAAGCAGGCGAAAAAGTATCCGATATGGATCTCAATCCAAATATTTTCGGATTGGAAAAACTTGATGCAAATTTGGTGCACCAGGCTGTTCGCGCCCAGCGCAATAATTCCCGCCGTTCTATAGCACACACCAAAAATCGTGGCGAAGTCGCCGGCAGCGGGAAAAAACCTTGGAAGCAAAAAGGCACCGGCCGGGCCCGCGCGGGATCCGTCCGTTCTCCAATTTGGCGGCACGGCGGAATCACCTTTGGCCCGCGAAACGAGATTGATTGGTCTGTCAAACTGAACCGCAGCGCTTTCCGCAAAGCTTTGTTTACCGTTTTAACCGATAAAGTCCGAGACAATAAATTAGCGGTTGTAGACAAGCTTGAAACAGTAGCTAAGACCAAAGAACTTTCAGGGATGCTGTCCCGAATCGCTGAAAACGCCGGCTTGGGCAAAAAATTTGTGCTTGTTTTGGGATCGCACAACAAAGAAGTCGAGCGAGCCGCCCGGAACCTGCCGAATGCGAAAGTTTTGATGGCGAACCAGCTGAACTTGGTTGACCTTTTGCAGTACAACCCGATTTTTACCAAAGACGGCTTTGAAGTAATTGAAAAAACCTATTTAAAGTAAACAATTCTGTCATTCTGAGCGAAGCGAAGAATCTTTTATAGATCCTTCCCTGCGGTCAGGATGATAGACTAAAACCGAAAAAATTGAGTCGCAGTCCGCCAGCCGGCGGACGAGAACAATTTTTTCGAGAGGAGTAGTAAGTCGACCGGAGCCAGAAATTTTGCGAAGCAAAATTCAGGCGGAGGTACGACCAATTTACGACGATATGGCACTATTTGGCGGCAAAAAAGAAGATAAGAAGAAGAAAGCTCCGAAAGAAGAGAATGTTTTGGACATGGTCCAGGAAGCTCCTAAAGAAGATCGGAAAGATGTGAAGTTAAAGGAAGATACCGGCCACGCTCACCATGTACTCCACAATTACCACCTTTCCGAAAAAAGCAATGCCATGTCTACCACGGGACGATATGTATTCCGAATTGCTTCAAATACTAACAAGCTGGAAGTTAAAAAGGCCATCGAAAAAGTTTATGATGTGCATGTGATCAGCGTTAACATCGTCAAAAATCCCGGCAAAGCCCGCCGGGTGGGACGCACCACCGGCATGACCTCGGCCTGGAAGAAAGCTTACGTGACATTAAAAGACGGCGAGAGAATCGCCGGATTGGCAGAAGGCGTTTAAAAAATAACCATTCCAGCGAAAGCTGGAATCTACTACAACAATTAATATCAAATAGGTCTTACTTGACCAATTGGATGTTAACTAAGTAGTGGATCCCGGATCAAGTCCGGGATGGATAGGAAGAAATTATGGCGATTAAGATCTACAAACCAACTTCAGCGGGACGCCGAATCCACTCAGTTACGGATTATTCGGTGTTGCGGAAAAATGTGGCCACACCACGGTCATTGGTTGTGTCTTTTAAAAATTCTGCTGGCCGCAACAACCAAGGCAAGATTACAATTCGCCACCGCGGCGGCGGAGCTAAGCTCAAAGTCCGAGTTGTTGACTTTGTGCGCGAGAAGATGAATATCCCAGCGAAAGTCCAGACTCTGGAATACGATCCGGGACGAAGCGCGTTTATTTCTCTTTTGGCATATAAAGACGGCGAAAAGCGCTATATATTGGCTCCGGACGGAATCAAAGTCGGCGAGACGCTTATGACTGCCGAACGCGCCGACATCAAACCGGGCAACCGCATGATGCTCAAAAATATTCCCGTGGGCACCAATGTCCATAACATTGAATTGGTCGCGGGACGCGGCGGAGTCATTGCCAGGTCCGCTGGAACTTATGCTATTATCCAGAGTTCCGAACCGGATTATATTTCCTTGAAAATGCCTTCCGGAGAAATCCGCAAAGTTGCTTCCAATGCGTATGCTACTGTCGGCCAAGTTTCTAACACCGATTGGATGTATGTCCGTATCGGCAAGGCCGGACGAGTCCGCCACATGGGACGCCGCCCGCAAGTCCGAGGCAAAGCTATGAACCCGATTGACCACCCGCATGGTGGCGGCGAAGGCCACAACCCGATCGGTTTGAAGTACCCTAAAACTCCCTGGGGCAAGCATGCTTTGGGGGTCCGCACCCGCAACCCGAAAAAAGCAAGCGGGAAATTTATTGTTAAACGAAGAAAATAATTAAACAGACTGCCACGGCCGCTTCGCAGCCTCGCAGATGCGCGAAAATATTTTACGCATTTGCGAGGAGCACGAAGTGCGACGAAGCAATCTAATCCGAGATTATGAAAAAACTATTAATACTCACATCAGCATTGGTCCTTATCGCTGCATCCTGCAACAAGCAGGCGAGTGTTAATAATGGTCAAAATAATCAGAGTGGGTCAACCCAAAATAGTTCAGAAACTGTCCAGAGTACATATAACAATGTATATGGATTCACAATAAATTTTCCGAAGGATTGGGATTTGAAGACAGAACTAGACCAAAATTTGCAGGGAAAGGATGTTTCGACGGGAAAGATAATCGAACAAGTCCCAGAAATTATATATAGAAACCCAAATTGGACTGAATCCAAACACTACGAAGATATACCCGTTATGGTCTTTACTTTGGGTCAATGGTACTTGGTTTCAGCTGGAAAGATTAGTCTAGGTGGGGCTCCGATATCACCAACCGAGCTGTCCCGTAGTAATAGATTTGTTTTTGCTCTTCCAGCGCGTTATAACTATGATTATGCGGAAGGTTGGCAAGAGGCGGATCTGATTGCTCACACATTGAAAGCAACTGATTGGAAAACTTACACCAATGATCAATATGGATTTCAGTATCAATACCCGGGTTATATGACGGTTACAAGTTATAGCCAATCGAATGGCTCAACAACTGGAACAAACTTTTCTGCAGCAATCCCTGATTCCAAATGGTCATATAATGTAAACGTCAACGCCCCTTCTAAACGAAGCTTAACGGAAGTTTTCAACCAATATTACACTGACTGGAAAAAGACTGTGAGTGCCAATTCCGATTATCAAGTAAAGGACTTTTCAACCACTGATATTAAAGTTAGCGGAGTTCCTGCAAAGGAATTGTATGTTGATCATTTTGGAGATGTGGGCTCAACTCAGGTTTTTGTAGTCCACGATGGAGCTGAATATCTAATTTCCGGCGGTATTGATAAAGGCGATTTAGATCCGTTTCTTTCAACTTTTAAATTCACTAAATAATATGTCACGATCACTAAAAAAAGGACCGTTTATAGACCCTAAGCTCTGGAAGCGGATTCAGAATGCCAAGCCGGGCAGCAAGATCGAATTCAAGACCTGGTCGCGAGATTCCACAATTTTTCCCGAAATGGTAGGCCTGACTTTCTTAGTCCACAACGGCAAAACCCACATTACGGTAAAGCCGACAGAAAATATGGTCGGGCATAAGCTCGGTGAATTCGCCCCTACCCGCAAATTTATAAGACACGGCGGCAAGATGGCGAAAGAAGAAGCCCAAGCCGCGGCAGCGGCCGAGAAGCCAGCAGCAGCCCCAGCCCCAGGAGGACCCAAGAAATAGCATACAGTGGTCAGCGTAGAGCGTATAGTCTCTTCCCGCTGAACGCTCAACGCTCAACGCTAAATTTATGCCTCAGACAACTGCTACAAAACCTAATACGACCAAAGCCGCTGAAAAAGCCAGCTCTGTTAAGCTTGTCCGCGCTTCCGCCCGGTTCATCCAGATGAGCCCGCGCAAGCTCCGTTTGGTCGCGGATATGGTTAGGCGCGAGCCCGTGGATTTGGCTTTGGAGCAATTGCAGTTTTCGTCAAAGAAAGCCGCACTGCCTTTGGCCAAACTTATCAATTCAGCAGTTGCCAATGCTGTCCACAATTTTAATATCCGGAAAGAAGATTTATTTATACATACCGTTACCGTAGACGGCGGCCCGGTGCTCATGCGCTACAAGCCGCGAGCCCAAGGGCGGGCCGGCGCCATCCATAAGCGTTCCAGCCACATCAATCTTATTTTGGAAGAACGCAAACAGCATAAGCGCAAATCGTCCAGGTCAATTTTTGCAGCGATTCGTCCCGGCAAATCAGCCAAAACTGAAGAGCACAAGCATGACCACGATGCGGAAGTTGCGGAAGGCAAAACCGATAAAACGCAGTCGCAGCCCAAAGGCGCGCCGCGATCGGAAGAGAAGCATAAGCAATCGAAGATTAGCTTAAAGCGAAGATTATTTAACCGTAAATCAGGACAATAATATGGGTCAGAAAGTAAATGCAAACAGCTTAAGACTGAACATCACTGACACTTGGAAATCCCGATGGCTTTCCAAGAACGATTTTTCGAAGTACCTGCAGGAAGACACCCGGATCCGCTCTTTCCTGGCGAATGAATTGAAGAAAGCCGGCCTGGTCCGCATCGACATCGAACGGTTCAACAAAACCATTACGGTGACAGTAAAAACAACTAAGCCGGGCATGATCATCGGCAAAGGCGGCGAGGGGATCGAAACTTTGAAGAAGAAGATCAACAAGGCCCTAAGCCAGAAAATGGATTTAAAAATAAACATTGAAGAAGTCAAAGATGTCAATTTGCAAGCCCAAGTCGTGGCGCAAGACATATCGGATCAAATCGAAAAGCGCATCGCTTTCCGCCGCGCCATGAAGCAGGCAATTGAGAAAGTTATGGATGCCGGCGCTTTGGGCGTAAAGATTGAATGCAAAGGGCGCTTGGGCGGCGCTGAAATTGCCCGCTCGGAACGATTGTTCAAGGGCAAACTTCCGCTTCATACATTGCGCGCCAACATAGAATTCGCCCGCGTCACGGCATTCACGACCTACGGCACGATTGGGATTCGGGTTTGGATAAACAAAGGCGAAGTATTTGAAAGTAAAAAGGAAAAATTGAAAGTTTAAAAGATCTTCACTTTTTCATTTTAATTTAAACATTTATGTTAATCCCTAAGAAAGTTAAACACCGCAAGCATCACAGAGGAAAGTCCAAAGGCAAAGCCATGTCCGGCAATTTCGTCGCGTTCGGCTCTTTTGGCCTCAAAGCCATGGAAAATTCCTGGGTGACCTCAAGACAGATCGAAGCGGCCCGGCGCGCCATGACCAGGTACATTCAGCGCGGCGGCAAAGTCTGGATTCGCATTTTCCCGGATAAATCCATAACGTCTCACGGCAATGAATCCCCAATGGGCGCCGGCAAAGGCGCTGTGGACCACTTCGTCGCCGTTGTCCAAAAAGGCAGGATTTTATTTGAAATGGACGGCGTGACCCAAGTCCAAGCCACTGAAGCAATGCGCTTGGCTTCCCACAAGCTTCCGATTAAAACTAAATTTGTATTAAGGAACCAAATTTAGGTTGAATTATGAATTAGGAATTATGAAGGCGATTGAATTGAGAAAACAGAATAAGAATGAGCTTATGCGACAGCTGACCAGTCTCCGCGAGCAGGTGCGTGATTTGCATTTCAAAGTGCACTCAAAAGAGGTCAAAAATTCCCATGAGCTGCATAAGGTCCGCAAAGACATCGCCCGCATTCTCACTATCCTTAAACAGTATCAGGAATAATATGAGTAAGCATACAATGATTGGCATCGTCGCCAGCGCCAAGATGAATAAGACTGTCGTCGTGAAAGTCAGTTCGGTCAAGGTCCACCCCAAATATCACAAACGATATACGGTGACCAAAAAATATCCGGCCCACAACGAATTAGCCGACGTGGCAATCGGAGATAAAGTCGAGATTACAGAATCCAAGCCGATTTCCAAGACAGTTAATTGGGTGGTGACTAAAAAAGTTTAAAAACACCGGTCATTCTGAGCGGAGCGAAGAATCTAAATAAGATCCTTCACTGCGTTCAGGATGACAAGAAGAACTATATGATTCAACTAAGAACCAGATTAAAAGTTGCAGACAACACCGGTGCGCGGGAAATCGCAGTTTTCGGAGTGTCCGGCAAAAACCACCGCCGCTGGGCCAGATTGGGAGATGTTGTGGCCGCTTCGGTAAAAGTGGAGAGCCCAAAAGGCCAGGTTAAAAAGGGCGACAAGGTTTATGCTGTGATCGTCCGCACTCACAAGGAAGTTCGCCGCGCTGACGGCTCTTACATTCGATTTGACGATAATGCTGCAGTACTGGTCAACAAAGATTCTACAGAACCACGTGGCACCCGCATCTTTGGCCCCATCCCGCGCGAGCTGCGCGATCTGGGATTTACAAAAATCACATCATTGGCAGAAGAAGTTATATAATTGGCAAAATTGATCAAGATTTAAAAGTTGGCAAGATTATGAATACTCTCAAGATTAAAAAAGGCGATGAAGTCAAAGTTTTGGCCGGCAAGGACAAAGGCAAATCCGGCAAGGTTTTGGAAGTGTTGCCAAAGGATGCCAAAGTCGTGGTGGAAGGATTGAATATAGCTGTCAGATTCTCGCGCCCCAAGCAGCAAGGCCAAAAAGGCCAGCGCATGGAACTTCCCGCCCCGATGCACGTGAATAAAGTCATGCTCGTCTGCCCGCACTGCGGCAAGCCGACGCGAGTCGGGCACGAGTCGAAAGACAACGGCAACTTCCGAAAGTGCAAACAATGCGGAAAGTTAATTAATTAGTAACGGGTAAACAGTAACGAGTAATTAGAATGAATAATTTACAGACACAATTTAAAGAAAAGATCGTGCCGCATCTCAAAAAAGAGCTGAATTTGGATAACACCATGGCTGTGCCTCGAGTCGAGAAAGTGGTTATCAACGCCGGAGTCGGAAAAACCCTGAAAGACGCCAAGATGTTGGATGCCATAATCGAAGACCTCAAGCGCATCACAGGCCAAACTCCGGTTAAGACCCTGGCCAAGAAATCTATTTCAGGATTCAAAATCCGTGAAAACCAGGTTGTCGGGCTTGTGGTCACGCTGCGCGGCACCAGAATGTATGATTTTTTGGAAAAACTGGTCAAAGCCGCACTGCCTCGGGTCCGTGACTTCAAAGGCTTGAATCCAAGGAGTTTCGACGGACACGGCAATTACTCGATTGGGATCAGGGAGCAGATCGTGTTTCCGGAAACCACCCGCGAGCACATCGAGCACACTTTCGGATTCGAGATCAACATTCAGACTTCCACAGACGACGACAAGCAAGCATTAGAATTGCTTAAATCATTAGGGTTCCCGTTCGCAAAGGACTAATATGGCTACCAAAGCGCAATACATCAAATCAATGAGATCGCTATCCAAGCCGAAATATTCGACTAGGGTTGTTCGACGTTGCTGGCGCTGCGGCCGCAAACACGGTTATATGCGGGAATTCAACATTTGCCGGATTTGTTTTAGAGAATTAGCCTCCAACGGAGAAATCCCCGGAGTAGTAAAGGCCTCTTGGTAGCAATAGGATAAATTATGGATACCATTTCAGACATGTTAACAAGAATACGCAACTCCTCTGCTGTCAAAAAGACAGAAGTCGTATTGCCTTATTCTAAATTTAAACACAACTTGGCCAAAGTCTTGGCGAACGAGGGCTGGATCAAATCCGTCTCGACTAAAGACGAGGGCAAGATCAAGATATTGATACTGGCTTTAAAGTACACTTCCGAAGGCTTGCCGATGATTTCCGGAATTAACCGCATAAGCAAACCGGGCCAGAGAATTTATTCCAAAACTACGGAAATCCCAAGAGCTTTGGGAGGCGTTGGGACTACCATTGTTTCGACATCTAAAGGATTAATGACAGATAAGATTGCGCGTAAGAACAAAGTTGGCGGCGAAGTTATCTGTCAGATTTGGTAAATTTATGTCACGTATCGGCAAAAAGCCTGTTGTGATTCCCACCGGAGTTACAGTGGATGTAAAAGAAAATGCGGTAAAGGTTAAAGGCCCGAAAGGCGAGCTGTCTTTGGCGCTGCACCCAAAAGTCAAACTGGAAAAAACTGAAACCGAACTTTTGGTCAGCGTAAAAAACGAGAACAATAAGCAGGAACGCGCTTTGTGGGGACTTTATCGGTCTTTGATCGCCAACTTAGTTAAGGGCGTTACGGACGGGTTTTCCAAAATTTTGGAAATCAACGGTGTCGGCTACAAGGCCGCGGTTGCAGGAAAAAAACTGACTTTGAATTTGGGCTACTCGCATCCAATCGACATGGAAATTCCGGCAGGACTCGAAGCCAAAGTTGAGAAAAACGTAGTTACTATCACAGGGATTGACAAGCAGGCAGTCGGCCAATTTGCAGCCGTGATCCGTTCCCAGCGCCCGCCAGAACCTTACAAAGGAAAAGGTATTAAGTATTCCGACGAAGTTATCCGCCGCAAGGCCGGCAAAGTCGTAAAAGCTGTCGGAGGCGGGAAGTAATTTTATGAGAACCAGCAAAGAACAAAGAAAACTTAGACATAACCGCATTCGGGCCAAAGTTTCCGGCTCAAGTGCCAAGCCCAGATTGAATGTCTTCCGATCCAACACTCACATCTATGTGCAGTTTATCGATGACAAATCCGGGAAGACCTTGGCTGCGGCATCGAGCCAGGAGATCAAAAGCAAGGGCAAGAAATCGGAAATCGCTGCTGCTGTGGGCAAACTAGCGGCTGAAAAAGCCCTGAAAGCCGGGATCAAAGAAGCGACTTTTGACCGGGGCGGATATCAATACCACGGACGAATTAAGCAGCTGGCCGAAGGCGCTCGCGAAGCAGGGTTAAAAATTTAATTTGTAATTACCTTATAGTTTTTCCCTCTCCTTTGAAGGAGAGGGACCAAGGGAGAGGTAAACACCCTCTCTCCAAACCTCTCTCCCTCGAGGGAGAGAGGAATTCTAAGAAGAGATTTCAATTATATGGCACAACAAAGACGAGAACGAAGGGGACGAGGGCCTCACGAACAAATCAAGCGGGACTTCGAGCAGAAAGTCGTGGAAGTCAAAAGAGTCACCCGCGTGGTGGCCGGCGGCAAGCGCATGCGCTTCCGCGCTTTGGTCGTGATCGGCGACAAAAAAGGCAAGGTTGGAATCGGCTTGCGCAAAGGAGCTGACGTGACCGAAGCTGTTGCCAAAGCCGTGAATGCCGCCAAGAAAACCATGGTCGCAATCCAGATTGTCAACGACACAATCCCGCATGAGGTAAAAATGAAGTACAAATCTTCCGTAATTTTTCTCAAACCGGCCCGCCCAGGAACTGGAATTATCGCCGGCGGCGCCATCCGTTCGGTATTGGATTTGGTCGGCGTAAAGAACGTCTTGTCGAAGATGATCGGCTCATCCAATAAAGTCAATAATGTGATGGCGACCTATTTAGCTTTAACCAGCATGCGTTCCAGAGAACAGATCAATGCCGCAAAAAGTGCGGATCTGCAAAAAGTCGCCGCCTAATTTCTCATCACTCTTTACTCGTTATAATTACTATTATGTTAAAACTTCACGAACTTAAACCATACAAAGGATCAACCAAGCGCCGTAAAGTTGTGGGACGCGGAGTTGGATCCGGCCATGGCACTTTTTCGGGCCGGGGAGCCAAGGGCCAAAAAGCCCGTTCCGGATCTTCTATTCCGGTCGGATTTGAAGGCGGCCGCATGCCTCTGCAGCGCCAGATGCCGAAACTCCGAGGATTCAAGAGCCTTAAACCCAAAGCCGTGGGTTTGGATTTGACGCGCATCAACGACAAATTCAACGCGGGTCAAACTGTAAATCCCAAAGAGCTTTACAACAAAGGTTTGATCAAGTCCGCCCAAGACACAGTAAAAATTTTGGGCGAGGGCAAACTTACCAAAGCGCTGACATTTGAAAAAGTTTTGGTCTCCAAAACCGCAGGGGAACTAATAAATAAAGCCGGGGGAAAAATAATTTCGCGATCCGAATGATCCGAATTATCATCCGAATCTACAAATTCGTAGCATTCGGATGATTCGTAGATTAGGATCGCTTCAATAAATATGTCAAGAATATCACAAATCTGGAAAGTCAAAGAATTACGAAATAAAATCATTATCGTGGCTTTGCTTTTGCTCGTCACCCGCATTTTGGCGCATATTCCGATTCCATTCATTGACCTTTCCAGTTTGCGCAGCATCTTGGGTTCCAACCAGCTGTTCGGCCTCTTCAACATCTTTGCCGGCGGCGGACTCAAGAACTTTTCGGTGGCCATGCTTGGCGTCGGTCCCTATGTCACCGCTTCCATTATCATCCAGCTTTTGACTATCATCATCCCGAAACTGGGCGAGCTGCAAAAAGAGGGCGGGGAAGCCGGACGCGCCAAGATCAACAATTATATGCGCCTCCTAACGGTTCCGCTGACTGCTTTGCAGGCTTATGGCACGATTGTGTTGTTGTCCCGCACGACTGGTTCAAATATCATTGCGACTTTTACGCCTTTCCAATGGTTCGTGACTTTGCTCTCAATCTGCGCCGGCACCATGCTGCTGCTGTGGATTGGTGAAATTATCACTGAATACCACATTGGCAACGGCATTTCGCTGATCATCTTTGCCGGTATCGTGGCCCAACTGCCGACTTCGGTCCAGCAAATCTGGGTGAATTTGACTACATCTTCTGGTTCCCTGACCACCCAAGGCATAATCACGATTTTGGTCTATGCCGCATTGGCTGTTTTGGTAATTGCCGGAATCGTGCTGGTCACAGAGGCACAGCGCAATATCCCGGTATCTTATGCCAAGAGAGTGCGGGGCAACAAATTGTATGGCGGTGTGAACACTCACTTGCCTCTGCGAATCAACCAAGCCGGAGTCATCCCGATCATCTTTGCCATTTCCATTTTGCTGTTCCCCGGACTTATTGCAAATTTCTTCTCACACGCCAAAACTGCGTTTATTGCTAACGCTGCAACAAATATAAACACGTTTTTCCAGAACCAGACGTATTATGGGATCATGTATTTCATTTTGGTGGTGGCGTTTACTTATTTCTACACAGCGATTGTATTTAATCCGGAAGAAATCTCTGACAATATCCAGAAGCAAGGCGGATTTATTCCAGGCCTTCGCCCGGGCCGCCAGACAGCCGAGTTTTTGTACAAGGTTTTGAATCGCATCACTCTGGCCGGCGCCATATTTTTGGGATTGATTGCAGTATTGCCTTACATCATCCAAAGCTTTACCAACACGAAGACCTTGAGTTTAGGGGGTACTGGAATTTTGATCGTAGTAGCCGTGGTCATCGAAGTCATGAACCAGGTGCAGTCGCAGATGGTTATGCGCGATTACGAAAACTTTTAAAAAGTACTAAGTTCTGAGTACTAAGTACTGAGTAGAAGAAACATAAACCATTTCGAGCGCAACGAGAAATCTCGGTGTTGAATACCGAGACCTCTCACTTCGACCCGCCAGACGGGTCTTCGTTCGAGGTGGTTGTTTATTTTTTGTTACAAATTACTTCGAACGTATTCTCCAAGTACGTTAGAGCGGGCTTTTTATTTCTGTGGATTATTGTGATTTGTATTTGGTTGGATTAACTAAAATAACCAAATATAAAATACTTTTTTAGTATGAGAGTTCCTTGTAATCCCGTTGACTTCTCAAACTTGATAAGGTAAACTACATCGTCCGTGCAAATTCGGACTTTAATTGTCAGTTGCCAAGGAGGGTAAATGACAACAGCCACGATGGTGACAGCCAAGAATGGGAAAATGGCCAAATTGCTGGAACGAATTCCGCACTTGGCCAGGACCAATGCCAGGGTGCTCATCACCGGGGAAAGCGGCGTCGGGAAGGAATTAGTCGCTCGCTTGATCCACGACCACTCGCACAATGCCAGATTTGTGTCCCTGAACTGCGCTGGGCTTCCGGAAAGACTTCTGGAATCAGAACTGTTCGGGCATGTGCGAGGAAGCTTCGCGGGTGCTTTCCGCGATAAACCAGGACTTGTCGAAGCAGCAAATGGTGGCACATTGCTGCTCAAAGAAATTTCAGAAATACCGCCGCGGGTGCAAGGTCTGCTCTCGCGGATGCTGGAGTCCGGAGAGGTGCAGAAGATAGGCGAGACCAAAGGAAGCCAGGTTTCAGTCCGCGTTCTCTGTACTAACAAGCGCGAATTGAGACAGAAGGTCAACCGTAAGCTGTTTCGGGAAGATCTGTACTACCGCCTCAATGTCGTGCAGCTCAGCATCCCGCCTCTCCGAGAACGACCCGAGGATATACCGGCACTCATCAAGCACTTCACAGAAGTGCTGTGCTTGATTAACCACAAGCCTTTGGTGACCTGGGACAGCCGAGCTATCGAAATGATGTCGCGATACAAGTGGCCGGGGAACATTCGAGAGTTGCGCAACACCATCGAGCGATTAGTTTTGACCGGCGCGAGAGTAATTGGCGCTGATCTGATTGCTAGGGAGTTGTCGTTCAGACCGATTGAGGAGGTTCCAACTCTTGAATCATTCTGATGTATTGTGTCGCACGTAAGCTGTTGTCACTAGTTTTTGCTGCTGAGTACGCAAGTGCCCAGCAGCTTTTTGTTTAATGAAAATAGTTGGTTTTGCGACTTGGTGATCGGACCAAAATGCTCAAGCAAAAGTCGGCATGGCCCGCAGCGTCGTAAGTCCGCCAAGAATGATTCTTGGTGGCTTTTCTTTTTGCTTGGGTTATATGTTATGATGTGTGTGGAGGACGAATTAAAACGAATTTCTAAAACTAAGATGACTATAAAAAATGTAATTGTGATTTTGGGTCCGCCCGGTTCCGGCAAGGGTACGCAAGGCAAATTAATCGCCGCCGATTTGCATTACAATTATTTGAGCATGGGCCAGTACCTGCGCGATTACAGCAATCGAGGCACAAATTTAGCTTATAAGGTGAAACAAACAATCGATGCCGGGATCATAATTCCCGACGCTTGGATCAAAGATATTTTTGGAGAAGCAATTTCCAATTTGCCTGATGCCCCCGGTGTTATTTTGGACGGATTCCCTCGTGATATCGGACAAGCACCAATTTTGGAACAATTTATGGCAGAGCATCAGGCCCAAACTTTGAAAGTTTTGTTTTTGGAAGTTAAAGAAGAGGATCTGCTAAAGCGAATTACCAATCGCGGCGAGAGTTCTGGCCGTATGGATGATGATCCGTCAGTTATTCACACCAGATTTATAGAATATGAGGACAAAACTTTTCCCCTAAAGAAGTATTATTCGGATAAAGGCGTGCTGATTGCAATTGATGGCAACCATTCAATTGAAGAAGTACATAAGGAGATACAGCAGAAGCTAAATATAAATGGAATACATTGAGATAAGGTTGAAATATTTCTATTATGGGTAAAAAGAGATTAGGATTCGATATAATTTTACTTGGTGCTCCGGCTGCTGGGAAAGATACGCAAGCTCGTTTTTTGGAGCGCAAATTTGCCTTGAAATCTGTAGAGTCAGGCCGATACCTGCGCGGATTAACCAGGTTACGGACAAAAACCGGGGAATCTCTGAAAAATAATTTTGCTAAAGGTTTGCCCGCGCCGAGCTCTCTGGTTAAAGAATTCTTGAAGGCGAACGTTTCGCGGGTTTCCAAAAATTACGACTTGTTGTTTGTAGGAAACCCCAGGCTGCGGCCGGAAGCAGAATATTTATCCAAGCTTTTGCTGGATTCGAGAAGGGATTATTTGGTGCTCTACATCAATTTGCCCGTAAAAGAGATCTGGAAAAGATCCGAGAAACGGATGCGCAATGCAGACGATACAAAGTATGTACAAACTCGCATTAATTGGCACAAAAGCCAAGTCGCGCGAACAGTTCGCTACTTTCAAAGCAAAAATAAGCTGAAATTCATAGACGGCAACAAAACCATTAAAGAAGTCAACAAGGAGATTCTGAAAGCCCTAAATGATTACGAAAGATCAAGAACAGATTAAACTATTGCGCCAAAGCGGAAAGATTTTGGCCCAAACCCTAAACCTGGTGGCAAGTAAAGTCGCCCCAGGTGTTTCTGCGTTTGAACTAGACAAATTGGCCGAAGACAGCATCCGCAAAGCCGGAGGCAGTCCTGCCTTCAAAAATTACCGCTCGCATAAATCTGACCCGGCATACCCGGCGTCTCTTTGCGTCTCTGTGAATGATGAAGTAGTCCACGGCATCCCAACAAAGAGCAAAATTTTGCAGGAAGGCGACATTGTGGGACTGGATTTGGGAGTCAATTACAAAGGATTATTCACTGATGCTGCGATTACGGTTCCCGTTGGCAGAATTTCGAAAAAAAATTCGGAATTGATTGCTTGCGCCAAACGATGCCTCAAATTAGCTCTCGAGCAAGTCAAACCCGGAGCTACTACAGGCGATTTGGGTTTTGCCATGGAGACTTGCGCCAAACTTGCGGGCTTCCAAGTGGTCCGCGAATTGGTAGGTCACGGCGTCGGCTTATCCGTGCATGAAGATCCGGAAATTCCCTGTTTCGGAAAAAAAGGAACCGGTACTAAATTAATTGAAGGCATGGTTTTGGCAATTGAACCCATGGTCAACGAAGGCGGGTACGAAGTGGCTTTTGCGCAAGACCGCTGGACTGTGTTGACTTTGGACGGATCCAGGTCCGCCCACTTTGAACACACCATCCTTGTTACGGAAAACGGCTTCGAAATTCTGACCCCCACCCTTGCATAGGGATTTTACTGGATTTAAGGCTGTTAACAATTGTAAGAAATAAGGGCTTGTCTTGTAATAAACTTTGAAATTAAGCAATTTTGGCAGATGAAGCAGAATGTGGTATAATAATTCTGCTTTTTAATTTTCATTTTGCCAAAAATCTAAGAAATAGGAATAATTATGGATTCCCCAGAGAAAGAGAAATCCCTCACTTCGGATTTGCCTAGGACCGAAGGGGTCGGGAATAAAATCATTAGTTCAGTGGTGGCCTTAAGCCTGATCTTTGGTGCGGTCGGCGCGGTTTTGGCAAATGTTTATCTGATGCCGTACTTAAACCGCCAAGGCATTGTTTCCGGAGCTGCATCGACCAATGCGGTCAAAACAGTCCAGGTCAACGAACAATCCGGAGTTATAGATGTCGTGAAGCAAGCCAGCCCCGCCGTGGTCTCAATAATCATTTCCAAAGATCTCAACAAACTTCCAGGCAACTCAAGTTCATCGTTTAATTTTGGCCCATTCAGCCTGGATCCATTTTTCCAATCCAGAAACCAAGATAATTCTTCCAGCAGCAATACGCCAAATATCCAGGAAGTCGGCGGCGGGTCCGGGTTTATCATTTCCGCCGATGGTTTGATCGTCACCAACAAGCATGTGGTCGAGGACACATCGGCTACTTATACGGTACTGACCAATGACGGCAAAAAATATGATGCCCAAATTTTATCGCGAGATCCCAACAACGACATAGCTTTAGTAAAAATCAAAGCCTCTAACTTGCCCACACTGACTTTGGGCGATTCTTCCAATTTGCAAATCGGGCAAAGCGTGATTGCTATTGGCAATTCGCTTGGTGAATACCGCAACACCGTGACCACCGGAATTGTCTCCGGCATTGGCCGCACCATTACCGCGGGAGGCACTACGACAGGCTCCGAACAGCTCGAAGGCGTGATCCAAACCGATGCCGCGATCAATCCCGGCAATTCCGGCGGCCCACTTCTCGACATCGGCGGATCCGTGATCGGGATCAATACAGCCATTGATCAACAAGGCCAGCTTGTTGGATTTGCCATACCTGTAAACGATATCAAACTAGACCTCTCCAGCTTCCAGAAATTTGGCAATATAACGAAGCCGTTTCTGGGAGTTCGCTACGTTTTGGTGAACGAGACCGTCAAAGAAGAAAATAATTTGACAGTTGACTATGGGGCGCTTATCACCGGCGATCAGAATTCTCCGGCCATCGTGGCGGGCTCTGCTGCGGCCAAGGCTGGTTTGAAAAACGGCGACATTATTCTCCAGGTCAACGGGCAAAAAGTTGACCAGGACCACAGCTTAGCGAGTTACCTGAAGGCATTCAACCCGGGTGATGTGGTCCGAATGACAGTTCTGTCCGGCAGCCAGACCAAAGATATTTCTGTGACTTTAGGCGAGACCAAGTAAAGTTAGATGAGAACTTTAGCGCTTGATTGGGGTACGGTTCGAATCGGGGCTGCGGTGTCGGATCCGGACGGCAAAATTGCATTTCCTTTGGATAAATTTATTGAAAGTAAAAACGGAGTCGCAGAAATAAAAAAAATCGTTGACGAGCTCGAAGTCGAAAAAATTTTGCTGGGCCAGCCGAAGAATTTGTCCGGAGGCGACACCCAAACCACGGATTTGGTAGAAAAATTCCGCCAGGACCTTGGTTTGGAAGTCCCATGCCCGATCGAGTATATAGATGAGCGATTTAGTTCGGTGGGAGCTGCCAAGACTCTGGGTAACCAGGGCCTGAAAGAAAAAAGCCAGCGGGGATTGGTCGATAATCTCGCGGCGCAGCAGCTGCTCCAAAGTTACCTAGACGCGAAGCGAAACTAAATTAAAATTAATCAAACAAAATTCAATAAGGAAAACAAATAAATGGCAAAAAGAAAAACGAAATTCCATAAGATTGTCATACACCCAAATCGGTTTCTGGTTTGGGCGGTGGTGATCGCGCTTTTGGTTACGGGGATGTTGGTTTCATACATATATATCGGCAACCTCAAGGTCGACAGCGAGCTTGCCGTAAATACCGACGTGCATTATTGGCACACTTACAGGGATGCCAATGTTACTTTCAGGTATCCAGCGGAATGGTTGATTGATCCGGGTACAGGTTACGTCGGTTTTGGTCCAAAAAATCAGGATTCGTTTTTGATATTCTCGTATCCTGCTGCAAACGACCCGGCCTACACCAATTATCTTAAATCTGCCAATGTCAGGCAGATTACTATCGATGGCAAGCCGGCAATAAGAGTTATCGACAACAGCAGCGGAAAAAATTTCCAGCGCATCGCATTTGTAAAAAATGGAAAAAGATTGTATGAATTGCGAGGTACCACGGATCTATTTGACCAAATCCTCCGCACGATCCATTTCCTGAAATAAACAAAGGACAATTTATTGAGCGAATTCCGCCAAGACATTGTTTCCAAACACTGGATTTTGTTTGCGCCGAACAGGAGTGCCCGTCCGGAAGATTTTTTGCGTGCCAAAGCCACGCCTGATCCAAAAACTATTCCGGATTCCGACTCGCATTGCCCGTTTTGCGCCGTAAATGAAGGGCTCAATCAAACCATTGCGGCTTATCCCAAAAGCAAGGATTGGCAAGTCCGCGTGATTCCGAACAAATTTGAAGCCCTCGGCCATATCGGCGGCCGGGCTCGCACGGATTTTTATATGGTCCGCGAGGGAATCGGAGACCATGAGGTTATTATCACGCGTCCCCACAATGTTTTCACAGCATTTATGCCGGACGAATTGTTGGATCTAAACCTGAAAGTTTATCAGGAACGCATGCGCGAGCTTTCGGACCATGCGGAAGTCGAATATGTCCACGTCATACAAAATTACGGCTACCAGGGCGGCGCGTCCATGCTGCATCCGCATTCACAGATATTTGCCACTCCCTTTGTGCCGGAGCATCTCCATGACGAGGTCATCGGGTCCAATATTTATTTCCGGAATTACGGCGGCTGTGTCTATTGTGAAATGATTTACCGCGAACTTCAGGACAAAAACAGAATTGTTTTGGACCACCCGGATTATTTGGTTTTTTGCCCTTTTGCCGCGCGCGTGCCTTACGCCCTGCGCATAATTGCCAAAAAACATCGGTCCAGCTTCATTGACATCTCCGCGGAAGAGCGGAAATCACTGGTCGAGGTGCTTAAGTTTTCTTTGCAAAAAGTTTATTACAAGCTCGGCAATCCGGCGTACAATTATTATATTCACACCATGCCGGTGACGCATTCGCTTTTGACCCGCTACGATGAACGCTCCTACCATTGGCATTTGGAAATATTGCCGCGCTTAAATATCTGGGGCGGATTTGAGCTTGGGTCGGATGTATATGTAAATACGGTTTTGCCTGAGCAGGCCGCAGATTTATTGCGCCAACCTTCATGAAAAAGCTTATTATTGCTAATTGGAAAATGAATCCCGAAAGCATCCAGGATGCCCGGGCTTTGGTGTCGTCATTGGAGCACCGGATGCATTTGGTTTTCCAAAAAACCGAGGTGGTCATCTGCCCGCCTTTTACCTTTCTTCCGGCAATCTTCCATTACCACAATTTGTCGCATCTTGGCGCGCAAAATATGAGTTGGGCGGAGAGAGGTCCATTCACGGGAGAAATTTCCGCCAATCAATTAAAAGCTTGGAATGTGCAATATGTTATTTTGGGGCACTCGGAGCGCCGGATATATTTGGGTGAAACTGATTCCATGGTCAATGCCAAAATCATAGCGGCTTTAAATACCAAGATCACTCCAGTGGTTTGTCTGGGCGGCGAAGAGGGTGCAATCAAAAGTGAAATGAAAACTTTGGTCACCAAACAATTTGTGAAGGTCACAAAAGATTTGGATAAAAAGCATTTGGAAAAAATTATATTTGTCTACGAGCCGATTTGGGCCATTTCGACCATGAGAAATTCCAAACCTGCCACGGGCGAGCACGCGCGGGAACTGATTCTGCATATCCAATCACTTTTGGGGCGGCGCATCGGTGTGGAGCGGGCCAAAAACATGCGCATACTTTACGGCGGCACTGTGAACAAAGACAATGTCCATGAATTTGCTCGCTATCCTGAGATAGATGGAGTATTGGTGGGAGCGGCAAGTTTGGAGCTGGAAAATTTCTGGAGAGTTATCGACGAGTTTAATCGGGAATCAGTTCACAGAATTTGAATAAGGAATTATAAATTAATGAATTATGACAATTTTCATAATTCCTAATTCTTAATTCATAATTCAACGAAAGGGTAACATGAAGGTCTATCTCGGTGCCGATCATGGCGGGTACAAGTTGAAAGAGGAAATAAAAAATTGGCTCAAAGAGTGGAATTTTGATTATGAAGATTTGGGAGCGCACAAGTTTGAACCAGAAGATGATTATCCGGATTTTGCCTGGCCTGTCGGGGTGAAGGTCGGATCCACACCAGGTGCTATGGGGGTCTTGGCATGCCGTTCCGGACAAGGTGAGTCGATTGTGGCCAACAAAGCCAAAGGGGCTCGCGCAGCGCTTGTCTGGAATGAGCATTCGGCTCGAGCTGCTCGTAATGACGACGATGCGAATATCATCTGCCTCCCGGCTGACTATGTAACTTTGGACCAGGCCAAAGCTGCAGTACATGTGTTTTTGACTACAGAGTTTGGCAAAGAGGAACGCTTCCATCGTCGCGTGGACAAAGTAAAAAAGATCGACGTAAATTTATAAAATGGAAACCAGCAAACTAATTAAACTTGTAATCATTCTTTTTCTTGCGTGGCTATTTGTAACGTATGTGCCAAATGCGCTTTTGCATAAGTGGTGGTTTTTACTGTTTGTTTTTGCAGATTTCTATGTTGTGGCGCATTTTATGAAAAAGAAATCCCGAGCGGATGTATTTATAAATACGGTACTTTGGGGCACGGTAATTCTGGCGATTGCTTCGATCGTGTTTAATCGATTGGGATTCTAATGGTAGAAGTCGTACCTGCAATTTTAACGAATGATGTCGCAGATTTTAAGTTGAAGTATTCAACGCTTTTGCCTCTCGGGCATAATTTCAAAAAATTGCACATAGATTTTATTGACGGCGAATTCCTCGAAGAGGGTAAAACCGTAATGCCGAGCGATTTAACTTTCATGAATTCGCCTTTTGAACTCATGGGACACTTCATGACATTTCGTCCTGAAAAATATTTTGAAGATGCACGCAAAGCTGGATTTAAATGGGTTATAATTTCTTATGAAGCATTCAAAACCGATGATGCCGTCTTGTATGCAGTTGAAAAAGCCAGAGAGAATGGATTGCATATTGGTCTTTCCATAAACCCGGAAACCCCATTGCATAAAACCGCAAAAGTGCTCCCGGATTTTGAATTAATCCAAATCATGGGCGTGCATCCAGGTGCACAAGGGCGCGTGTTTGAACCCAAGGTTTTGGACAAAATCAAAGAATTGAAAGCTTTGAGGACAAATGTCATAATCTCTGTAGACGGCGGGATCAAGCTTGGGATTGCCGGTAAATGTGTGAAAGCGGGGGCTGATATGATAATCATCGGTTCGGGCATACTCCACGCCACGCATCCCAAAGAAGCTTTGGAAGCGTTTAAAAGAGAATTGGATTTACTTTGATAAATGTTCCTTACAGAACTTCCCTCTCCTTTGAAGGAGAGGGAATGAGGGAGAGGTAGAACTATGGCTAAACTGCCCCCAAGTCTATTAAAATTCAGTAAAGAATTAAGGCAAAAACAAACTCCCGAAGAAGAAATTTTGTGGAAACATTTGAAAGCGAATCGGTTTGGGGTAAAATTCAAAAGACAGGTTGTTCTTGAAAAATATATTTTCGACTTTGGTGCTAAAAAACAGAAGCTCCTTATTGAATTGAATGGGTACAGGCATAAAAGAACACAAAATAATAATAACAAAGATAAGATTGAATGCGCTATGAAGCACCAGTACACAATACTAAAATTTTGGAATAGTCAGATTAATAAGGAATTGGATAAAGTCTTGGATAAGATTTATTCAGAAACCAATTAACTTTTTTGGGGGGGGGGGGGGGGGGGCCCGCCCCCCCCCCCGGGGGCGGGGGGGGGT
>CAZOKE010000009.1:0-6486 GCA_964580495.1 uncultured Candidatus Saccharibacteria bacterium | reverse complement strand
CCCCGACCCCTCTCCCTCAAGGGAGAGGGGAGATCTAAAAGGAAGATATGACAATTCGAGAACTCGAAACTAAAGCCAACGAAATTCGCCAAGACATTATCCAAATGCTCATGGCGGCAAAATCCGGACACAGTGCCGGCCCTTTGGGCATGGCTGATGTGTTTACAGCCTTATACTTTGGCGGCGTGATGAACTTTGATCCAAAAAATCCGAAGATGGAATCGCGGGACCGTTTTGTTTTGTCCTGCGGCCACATAGCTCCGGTTTGGTATGCGGCTTTGGCCCATGCAGGATTTTTTCCAATCAGCGAACTCGCCAGTTTGCGTAAATTAGGCACCAGGTTGCAAGGGCATCCGCATCACGAAGAACTGCCCGGAGCGGAAAACACTTCCGGCCCTCTCGGGCAGGGTTTGTCGCAAGCCGCGGCCATGGCCTACGCCGGACTGAAACTGAAAAAGGAGCCCTGGCGCGTGTTTTGCGTTATGAGCGACGGCGAACAAGAAGAAGGGCAGATCTGGGAGGCGGCGGAATTCGCTGCTAAATACAAATTGCGTAATCTTGTGGGGATTATAGATCGAAACAATATCCAAATCGACGGCTACACCGAGGACGTGATGCCGCTCGAGCCGTTTGCCGACAAATGGAAAGCTTACGGCTGGTATGTGTTGGAAGTGGACGGCCACAATATTCAGCAAGTCATAGATGCGTGCGAGGAAGCCAAAGCTATTTATGAGAAACCAACTGTCATAATTTGCCATACGATTCCGGGCAAAGGGGTGGATTTTATGGAATATCGTTACGAGTGGCACGGCAACCCGCCGGATGCCGGCGAGATTCCCGGCGCTCCGCATAAAGGCGAACAAGGGAAAAAAGCCTTGGAAGAATTAAGGACGTTGGGAGGGAAGATTAGGAGCGAGCATGAATAGAAAAGTTTTACAGGAATTTTTACCACAGCATGATCCAGACGAAGCTTTCAATAAAGCTTTGGAAGCGAAAGAAAACCAGGAGGAGCCTTCGCCAAAAGGTTATCATGATGCTTTTGTGGAATTACAGCCATTGACTAAGGAAGCACTCGAAGCGCATCTCCAGGATCTCGATAAGCAATTGATAAAAGCCCATCAAAATCATGATCATAAGTTGGTGGACCAAATAGAACATGCCAAAGACAAGGCTTTGCTGGCATTAAGCGATGTTGAGGAATCCGAGGAACTTACGAAGAATGAGTTCAAAAAATTTACTAAAAAGAGGTTGAATTAAATGACTAAACTCGCGGAAAATTTGTTTACCGATAAAGTTGCACAAGTCCCGATCCGCAACGGATACGGCGAAGGCTTAATTATTTTGGGAAAAGAAAACCCAAAAGTCATTGGGCTTTGCTGCGATTTGACCGAATCAACGCGGATGATGGAGTTTGCCAAAGCATATCCGGATCGGTTTGTGGAAGTCGGGGTTGCCGAGCAAAATCTGGCCGGGTTGGGTGCCGGATTTGCGCACGAGGGCTTTATCCCATTTATTACTTCCTACGCGACTTTTTCTCCGGGCAGGAATTGGGACCAAATCCGTGTCTCGATTTGCTATTCGGGAAATAATGTGAAAATAATCGGCTCACATGCCGGCATTTCGGTCGGGCCCGATGGCGCCACGCATCAAGCCATGGAAGATATTGCTATCACCAGAGTTTTGCCCCGTATGACAGTGCTCGTGCCTTGCGATGCGATTGAGGCGCGCAAAGCCACTTTGGCCGCGGCAAGCATGGACGGCCCGGTTTACATCCGCCTCGCGCGCGAAAAAACGTCACAATTTACTTCGGATGAAACTCCATTTGAAATTGGCAAGGCTTTTGTGTTCCGCGAAGGGAAGGATTGTACGATTGCGGCAGTCGGTCCGCAAGTCTATTATGCGCTCGATGCGGCAAATGATTTGGCTTCCGAGGGAATTGAATGCGAAGTTATAAACTTAGTTTCTGTAAAACCGATTGATGAAGCTGCTTTGATTGCGTCAGCCAAAAAAACCGGATGCGTGGTCAGTGCTGAAGAACATCAGACCACCGGAGGCGTGGGGTCAGCGGTGGCCGAAGTTTTGTCGAGAAATTTTCCGGTGCCGCAGGAATTTGTGGGCATGCCGGACCACTTCGGCGAGTCAGGCGAGCAAGGCGAACTGATCGCCAAATGGGGAATGGACAAAAAAGCAATCATAAACGCAGTCCAAAAGGTCATTAAAAGGAAATAGAATTTAAAAAAATTGCCAGGATTCTGTCGGGCAATTTAAATTTGCCAAATTTTTGGCATTTTGGTATAATATTTAATGTAAATCAGCTCGAATCCGAAAGAAAAATTTACCCCGTTAGAGATAATTTAGAAGATATAGGATATCGCAACGGGAGCAAAAATAAACAAATGTTAAAGGTTTTTTTGAACCGATTTCCAATCTCTAACGGGGTAAAACAAAATGCCTAAATTTGATATTGTCTCAATCGGAGATGTCACGCTTGATGCATTCATCGAACTCCATGAGGCTTCTGTGCACTGCGGCCTCAATCATAAAGATTGCCAGCTCTGCATGTCTTTTGCGGACAAAATTCCTTATGAATCACTGCAGATACTTCCGGCTTGCGGCAATTCTTCCAACAATTCCATTGGTTCATCCAGGCTTGGGATGAAAGCGGCTTTTATAAGCGCCGTGGGCGATGATCATCAAGGGCAGCAAGTCATAAAAGAGCTCGATTCTGAAAGCGTAGATACCCAGCTTGTGAAAATAAACAAAGGCGTTCCAACCAATTTCCATTTTGTTTTGGTTTTCCGCGGTGAACGCACAATACTAATCAAGCACCAAAAATACCAGTACCGGCTGCCTGCGTCGTTGGATACTGCATGGATTTATTTTTCATCTTTGGCCGAGGGTACCGACAGCGTGCACCGAGAATTGTCCGAACTGCTTTCCAAACAAAAACAGATCCGTTTGGCTTTTAATCCCGGCACGTTCCAAATGCGCATGGGCACCAAAAAACTTGCGGGAATTTATAAGCGAACGGAAATTTTATTCCTCAACCGCGAAGAAGCCCAGCTGGTCACAGGTGAAAAAAGCCGCGATATAAGCAAACTTGCCCAAGCTATGCACAGGCTCGGGCCCAAAATTGCCGTCATCACAGACGGCCGCGACGGAGCATATGCGTCCGACGGCAAAACAATTTGGTTTCTCGATCATTTCCCGGGGCCGCTGATAGAAGCTACGGGTGCCGGCGATGCATTCGGCACAGCTTTCACGGCCGCAATTTTTCACGGCAAAACAGTGCCAGAAGCCATGCTCTGGGGCGCTATCAACGGCGGCAATGTTGTTTTGTACACCGGCCCGCACAAAGGCCTGCAGACGAGAAAACAGATCGAAACTTGGATTTCCCGCCACCCCAAATTTAAGGCGAAAGAATTTGCAAAAATTAAAAGTACCGAGCTTGCGCTGAGCAAAGTATGAGCAAAACCATAAAAAGAAAATTGAATAAAGTTGGAAGCAAGCGCTCGATCTCGGTCGTGATTCCGGTCTCGATTGTGAAAGATCTTAAATGGCGGGGCAGGCAACGAGTCCAGGTTTCGCGTGTGAGCGGCGGCGTCATGATTCGCGACGCGAAAACTAAACATAGGAAGAAGTAACCACATACGCAACCCTGAACTTGATTCAGGGTCTAATCAGTAGAGATCCCGACACATCACTTTCGTGAGTGCATGCTTTCGTCAGGATTGCAAGAAGGTCCATATGAAGTACAAAATTTTGGGTTACGCATTTTTGGTCATAGTCCTGGCCGCGATTATCTGGCTGACTTTGCTGTGGCAAAACAAACATGTTGCCTTGGCTCCGACCATCCAGCATGAACAGAATAATTTCCAAACTTTTACCGACCCTGCTGGCCAGTTTGCCGTGACTTACCCCAAATCCGACATTTTGATTAAGCCCGATGACGAGGGCGGCATGGGGACTTATTTTTCGTCGCATGTAAAGCCGGATGTGGAAATCCATGTCCCAAGCACTGTTTTTCCCAACACGAACTTTGGCGAAAGCTATGTCATCATTGGCAGTGATCCGTCAATTAAAAATTCGGCTGACTGCAAAAAATTCGACAATGGCGCGGCCCAGCTGTCCAAAACAGACAAAACAGAAGACATTAACGGGATAAGATTCGATAAGGCGGAGTTTAATGGCGCGGGAGCGGGAAATTTTTACGAAACCAGGCTGTATAGAGTTTTTCACGCAGGCACGTGCTTTGAAATCAGCTTGACGCTTCATACTTCCAATATCGCAAATTATCCGCCGGGAACTGTGACACAAGTCAATAAAGGTCAGGCTTGGAGCAAGCTTGAGGACATCCTGAATTCGTTTAGATTCACAGGGGCAAGCCAAAGTAATCAGGGTAACCAAAGCAACAACACACAAAATACCAATTCCGGAAATCCGCAATGCGGCGGTATTGCGGGCAAGGTTTGTATTACCGGCAACACCTGCGTGCCAGACGGCAGTTATCCTGATGCGGGAGGGACTTGTGTGAAGCTTGGGAACGGCGTGCTAAAAGGCCACGTGGATGTCGGCCCGCTTTGTCCAGGCCCTGTGTCGTATGATTTGCTCGAGAATCGCTGTTTCAACACTGCCGATTATTCGCAGACACAAATAATTGTCGCGACTGTAGGATCCAAAAATGTAATTCAATCTGCAAACGTCGATAACTCTGGCGATTATTCATTGAGTTTGGCTCCTGGCGATTATACAGTGAGCTATAAAAGCAATTACGGCATAAATCCGACCACATCGACTGGCAAACAAGTTACGATCAAATCCGGCCAACTTTCAACTGTGAATTTTACAATTGATACAGGAATCCGATGATCCCGTTAGAAATTTAGAGGACGGGAATCGTAAACAAAATATTTTTGAAAAAAAATTTTATGGAAATGTATATAATTAACCAATTTCTAACAGGATGAAACTTCTAATTGTCTTAATTATTTTAGCTACGGCGTTTTTCTATATCCGCGGGTCCATGCAGATAATCAAATCCGAAAAAGTTAATTGCCAATGGCATTTGGTTTACGCTTTTTGCGAAGGCAAAGTGCCCCAGCCTCCGTCCTTTCTTGATGCTCTAAAAGCCGGAATGAGATTTTAATGCTTGTACATATTGGGAAAATCATTCACAAAGGGATGCTTGGGCATTATGCAGTGCCGGCTTTCAACACATCTGATCTTGAAATTACACAGGGCATCATCCGCGCGGCAGAAGCGCAGAAAGCGCCCATAGTCTTGCAGACCTCGGTAGGCGCTTTGGAATATGCTGGCATCGAGGAGCTTATTGCGGTGAATAAAACCGCGGCGCGCGCGGCCAAGGTCCCGATTGCGTTGCACCAAGACCATTGCAAAGATTTTAAGTTGATAAAAAAACTGATTGATTTGGGATATTCTTCGGTGATGATTGACGCTTCCGCACTTGAATATAAAGATAATGTGAAATTGACGCGCGAAGTGGCGCATTATGCACACAAGCGGGGAGTTTGGGTCCAGGCCGAAATCGGCAGGCTGCTCGGCAACGAAGACTGGCAAACCGTGAAATCGGGCCAGGACCTCATGACGGATCCCGATGAAGCCGCCAAATTTGTGGCCGCAACCGGTGTAGATACTTTGGCAGTGGCAGTTGGTACTTGGCATGGGATTCCTGTAAATCCCGCGACCAAAAAGATTTTGCATACTTTGAAAGAACATATCGATCTCAAACGTCTGGCCGCGATCAGGGCGAAAGTTAAAATTCCACTTGTTGTGCATGGAGCTTCTGGGGTTTCGGACGCCCAACTGCGGGCCGCCATTAAGTATAATGTAGCGGTGTTCAACATTGATACCGACCTCCGGGTGGCATTCAACGAAGCGCTGAGGAAAAATATAAAAGAAAACCCACAAATTTATGATCCTCGGAAATTGCTTGCCCCGGCAACTCTGGCCCTTCAGAAAACCGCAGAAAAGAAACTTAAAATTTTGAAAGCAAATAATAAAGCTTGATACGTAATAGTATCAAAGGAGAAAATAAAAATGGGATTAGAAAATTGGATGCATGAGCAGATCAACAAGATCGCCAAAAACGATCAGGAATACCTCATGGTAGTTGCGGGATTTTTGGTGATCGCCACTTTTTTGTACGCGATTGTCAGATAAAATAAAAAAGGAACTAAAAATGAGCAAAATCAGGATCGCAATAAATGGTTTCGGGCGAATCGGCCGACAGGCATTTAAAATTGCCTTGACCAAACCAGAATTAGACGTTGTTGCTATTAATGATCTGACTGACCCGAAAGTCCTAGCACACCTGCTGCGGTACGACACTAACTATGGGGTGTACGAAAGGGAAGTGAGCAGCGACGACAAAAAAGAAAAAGCCAACTCCACGGTTTATTCCGTGGGGACTTTGATTGTAGATAAAAAACGCGTGGCTATTTTTGCAGAGAAAGACCCGGCCGCGCT
>CAZOKE010000008.1:0-37867 GCA_964580495.1 uncultured Candidatus Saccharibacteria bacterium | reverse complement strand
ATTTCGGAATGATTGGGTGCTTCGATTCTGGCCGGATCACCCCGGCTAGATACAGCCCGCTCGATTTGGAGCGGAAGCAAACCGTGGAGATTGAACTTCTGCCTCGTCCTGGATTCAACCGGGTGGACGACGAGCAGCTACGCGAAATCGGTTATCGCCTGCTGCACATGGAATTCGTCATGAACTTCGGATTTTTCGAATCCGACGAACCCCTACCGTCACCCGAAGAAACCCTGCAAAGCTGGGGCGATCAGATCACTTCACCTACTGAAGATGATATGGCGCATCCTGCTGACTACTAGCAAACACAAAGGCGATCAGTTCCCACAACTGACCGCCTTTTCTTTATGTTATTTCAAAATTTTTTCGATAAACTGTTTCGTTTCTTCCGGGCCTTTTACTTTTACATAATCAATTCCGGTTTTCAGCGCTTCATAGTCGTTTTTCCCGGGTTCTATGGCATCTCCCACGAAGACCATATTTTTAACCGGGATATTCAATCTTTTTTCGATCTGCCTGATCCCGTAAGCTTTGTCAACGCCTTTTCTTACCACATCAATTGTCGTGGTCCCTGCTATGCGAACAGAAAATTGTTTAAGTTTGGGAATTAAAGATTTCACAAGCATCGGCCTGGCATCTTGCGTATCTCTCCATTTTTCTTTCAACTTTACTCCTTTTTCGCCCAAAGCTGCTACAACCTTTTGACCCAAGGCCGAAAAACTTACCTGGGTTCCCCTGTTCTCTAAAATTTGACCGTAGGTCTTCTTGGGATGCTGGTACTTGGTCTCTTCATAAGCTTCCTTAAACGCATTCCGAATCTTTTTGACTTCCGTTGGCTTTAGTTTAAAGGCATAAATTTTCTTTAATGCGCCTTTTTCCCATTTGTAAAAAGCCGTAGAGTTTGTGGGAAACAGATACAAATTTTTCAAATTAGCCCCGTGACCTTTTAGCGGGTTCAAAAGCTGAATCTTGTATTGTTTCAGCTCGCCTCCGGAAATTACTGCCACGGGTTTTGATTTGGTTAATGCTACAAAAGCCTGAACCATATCAGGCTTCATGGGCGACTTGCTTGGGGTAAGCGTTCCGTCCAAATCAAAAACAACCAATTGTTTGCTTGTGAGGTTTTTTGGATTAGATATTTCCATAAGCAATAGAAGTCTATCAAATTAATCATAAATTTGCTACAATTTGCAGGCATATTGCACGCAATTAATAGCTTTAGATTTTTAGCATATGTCTTTTTCCGTCGGAATTGTCGGTCTGCCCAATGTCGGCAAATCAACATTGTTTAATGCGCTCACCAAACAACAAGCCCAGGCAAGCAATTTTCCATTCACTACAATCGACCCCAATGTCGGTGTCATAAACGTGCCCGACGAGCGAATCGAAAAATTAGCCAAGCTCGAAAAATCGGCAAAAATGGTGCCGACTTCAATTGAATTCGTGGATATTGCAGGACTGGTCAAAGGTGCGGCCGAGGGCGCCGGCCTGGGAAATAAGTTCTTATCGCACATTCGCGAAGTCGATGCTATCGTCCAGGTCGTTAGGTTTTTTGAAAATAAAGACATCATTCATGTCGACGGATCTGTCGATCCTGCCCGAGATATTGAAGTCATCAACACGGAACTGATGCTGGCCGATCTTTCTACCGTGGGAAAAAGGCTTGAAAGCCTAACGAGGGAAGTTAAAGGCGGTTCCAAAGAAGCTGTGGTGCTTAAAGCAGCATTGGAGCGAGTGCAAGCGGCACTCTCACAAGGGAATCTGGCCCGAACAGTACACTTAAGCGAAGATGAGTCTAGACTAATCAAAGGCTTAAGTCTGCTGACCATGAAGCCAACACTCTATGTAGCCAATACCAATGATCTGACAAAAACCAATCTCAATGGTCTCGAGCTTTTGCCAATTGATGTCAAAATTGAATCCGAGCTTGCCGAACTCAAAGACGAAGAACGGGTTGAATACATGAAAGAGCTTGGGATCAGCGAGTCGGGCCTGGACAGATTGGCCAAAGCGTCATATAAATTATTGAACTTAATCACCTACTTCACAGCAGGGCCGATAGAATCCAAAGCTTGGACAATCGTCAACGGGACCAAAGCTCCGCAAGCTGCGGGTGTAATCCATACCGACTTTGAAAAAGGCTTTATCCGCGCCGAAATAATCCAATGGGACAAATTATTGGAAGCCGGCGGGTATCCGCAAGCTCGAGACAAAGGCTGGCTTAGGGTAGAAGGCAAAGAATACGTTATGCAAGACGGAGATGTCGCGCATTTCCGGGTGAATGCCTAATTTCCTTTAGCCTTGACTAGCACCCCATCTTTTGTTAATATAAGCAGGCTTTTACAACCAAATATTAATAAAGCACATATTCGGTCAGCAATTGACTGGCCGATAAGAAAGGATTTCTTATGCCAAAATATGAGCTGATGTATATACTCTCTTCAGCCGTATCCGACAATGATGCGCCAGCTGTGGCTGCCGAGGTCGATAAATTCATCCAAGACCAAGGCGGCAAAATAATTTCCAGCGAAATGCTTGGAAAAAAGAAACTGGCATATCCGATCAAAAAAACCCGGAACGGTTTTTATATTTTAGAATCTTTCAATTTTGAAGGCCCGAAAGTTTCCCAGCTCGAAAACAAAATCCGGAGCATCGACTCTATCATCCGCTTCATTGTGGTCAATGTCGGCGAACAAGAACGACGCGCAGCCAAAGACAAGATCGTCCAGGACAAAATGAAGAGCAATCGTAAACCGCGAACCGAAGCTCCTGCAACGGGCGAACCTACTCCGATCAATCTTTCGGAAACCGAGCTTGAGCAGAAAATCGAAGCAGCTCTCGGCTCTGAAGACCTATCAAAATAGTTGAAAGTTGTCAGTTTTAAGTGTACGATAGTTACAACTTGAATCTTAAATCTTAAAACTAAATTATATGGATTTAAACAAAGTCATGATCATCGGGCGCTTGGTTCGCGACCCTGAAGTCCGAACCACCCCAAACGGCGCCAAGGTCGCCTCGTTCTCGGTTGCCACGAGCTTCAACTGGGTCGATCAAGGCGGGCAAAAAAAAGAACAAACTGAATTCCACAACGTCGTGTTGTGGCGGGGTTTGGCAGGAGTTGCCGAACAGTACCTTAAGAAAGGCTCGCAAGTCTACATCGAAGGCCGGCTCCAAACCCGATCCTGGGACGACAAAACCAGCGGGCAGAAACGCTACCGCACGGAAATTGTCGGCGACAGCATGATCATGCTTGGCCGCCCTGGCACCGGCTCCGGCACCTCTGCGGCACAACCCGAACCTGCAGAAAACGAACCCTTAATCCAAACCAACACCGATACGACCCCGTCGATCCAGATCGATGACTCGGATATACCGTTCTAGGGAATCTCGAATTAGGAATTATGAATAATTCCTTCCTAATTCATAATTCATTATTCATAATTCATAACAATGCCCATCCCAAGCAATACTAAAAAACCGTGCATCTTCTGCACGGAAAAGATTTCATACGTCGACTACAAGGATACCCAGTTCTTGCGCCGGTTTATTTCGCCGCATGCCAAAATCCTCTCTTCCAAAAAAACCGGAACCTGCAGCAAACACCAGCGCGTGGTCAGCCAAGCACTCAAGCGCGCCCGACACATGGCACTGCTGCCGTTTGTAGCTGCATAAATAAGTCATGTAACATGAATCATGTACCACATGATTGCTGTTACATGTTACAGGAAACATGATCCATGTCAGTACTCGATTTCTCCGACCTGAAAGGCACCGGACAGATTATCAAATACAACAATGAACCATACCAGATCATCTGGAGCAATTTTATGCGCACTGCGCAGAGAAAACCGGTGATCCAGGCTAAGCTGCGCAACCTCATGACCGGCAAAGTCATGGAATACTCGTTTAAGTACGGAGAAAAAATCGAGGAAGCCGAAGTCGTGCGGCGTAAAGCGCAATTTCTTTACAACGACGATGAAGGCGCGCATTTCATGAACCCGGAAACTTACGACAACTTTGTGGTTCCCAAGGCCTTAGTTGAAAACCAGCAAGGGTTTCTGAAAGAAGGCACAGATACCTCCATTATCTTCTTTGAAGAAAAGCCCATAGGACTGGATCTTCCTATAAAAATTGAACTGAAGGTTGTTGAAACCGCCCCGGGAATTAAAGGCGATACCGCAACCGGCGGCACCAAACCCGCCACTCTCGAAACCGGACACGTGGTCAACGTTCCCCTTTTCATCAAAGAAGGCGATGTCGTCCGGGTAAACACCCAATCAGGCGATTACGTCGAACGCGCCAGCCAATAATTAGCTTATATAAAAACCCGCTACTTTGGATCCCAAACTCAAGCGGGTTTTAAATTTAACTGTTTTATTGAACCACGGTAACGCTTCCACGAAATTCGGAAGGATTGATGTGGTCATGGTATCCCCAAGTGCCAATCTTGTTGAAAGTAAAACTATAGGTCTGGCCTGGCTGGACTTGTTGCAGCGCATCGAACCCCGGCAAGTCAGTATGAGTCGGGTGCGGGTTGGAAGCCGGCCAATGCGGCTGAGTGTCGGTGTTTTTGAAAGTTACCACTGTCCCCTGCTTCACCGTAATCGAGGATGGCGAGAAACCATTGGCTGTCATATCCACTTCAGCAGCGCCGCTTTGGGCTTGCGTCGATTGGTTCGAACTATTTGAACCGGCCTGATTATTTGTAGAGTTATTGCATGCCGCGGCAACCAGACTTACAGCCGCGACCAGAACCAACAATTTATATTTCATAATTACCAATTAATAATATTTAAGTGAACACTTAAGTATTTTTCCTTGCTTTCATAGCCTCACTGATGCGTTCCAAAGCCAGGATAAAACCGGCATTGCGCAAATTGGTTTGATATCTCTCGGCTTGTTCAACCACATCCTTCCAAGCGGCTTCCATCAGGATGGTGAGCTTGGAGAGCACCTCGTCTTTGCTCCAATGCTCGCTGCGCAAATTTTGGTCCCATTCAAAATATGAAGTAGCCACCCCGCCGGAATTAGACAGCACGTCCGGCACGACGGGGATATTTTTGTGATGTAAAATTTCATCTGCTTCCGGCGTGGTTGGGCCATTTGCCATTTCCAAAACCAGTTTGGCTTGGATCTTGTCGGCGTTGTCGGCGCGAATCTGGTTTTCCAAAGCTGCTGGCACTAAAATATCGACTGGCAGCTCCAATAATTCCTCATTGCTGACATCCTTGGATTCTGCAAAACCTGCTAAATGCTTATTTTGAGCTTTCCAATCTTCTACGGCCTGAATATCCAGTCCGGCTGGATTGTAAATGCCGCCTTTCGAATCCGAAACCGCCACCACTTTAAACCCGGCTTCGGTTGCAAGCTGCGCAAAATGCGAACCGACATTGCCAAAGCCTTGGACCGCAACTGTACTCCCGGCTGGCAAATTATATTTGGCCGCAGCTTGCTTGAGCACCGTCACGCCGCCAAAGCCAGTAGCTTCCTCCCGCCCTTCGGATCCCCCTTTGTCTAAGGGTTTGCCCGTGATCACCGCCGGCACTTCTTGGCCGACAATGGACGAATATTCATCCACCATCCAACCCATGATTTCAGGCGTGGTATTGACATCTGGAGCTGGCACATCCAGCATAGGCCCGATATTTTTGAATAATTTTTTTATTAAACCGCGGGAGATTTTTTCCAGTTCGGTTTTGGACAAAGCTTTAGGATCCACAGTGACCCCGCCTTTGCTCCCGCCATAAGGCACATTCACAATGGCGTTTTTAATGGTCATCCAAAACGCCAAAGCTTTGACTTCGTTCATGTCGACTTGCGGATGATAGCGCAAGCCGCCTTTATAAGGCCCACGGGCATTGTTGTATTGCACACGGAAACCTTGAAAAACTTTCAATTCCCCCGAATCCATTTTTACGGGAATTGCTACTTCAATGATCCGGTCCGGAAATTTCAGAGTTTCCAGGATATCTTTGTCGAGGTTGACTTTGGCAGCTGCCAGTAACAGCTGCTGCATGGCATTTTCAAAAGCATTAGCCATATCGTTACTGTCTTTCTGGGCCTTGGTTGTAATACGCGTTAATGAATTGCACCATCGCCCCTTCGTCATAATTTTGGAAATTTTCCAAATGGCCCCACGCCGCAAATGAAATCGGGGCGGGATCAGCGTCACGCGGCTCAACCACGATCAATTGAAACCGTTTCGCAAAATCCTGCAGTTTGGCCACAGTATTTTTATCCACCGATGACTTATATGAAATCCAAATACCCCCATGTTCTAAATTATGAACCAATTGCACGTCAGATAGCGTATGATCATACACGCCCCAGTTTGCCGGTTCGGCGTAATGCTGGCCCGAAGTCGGCGGGTTGGAATTGTAAGGGATTGTCGGCTGGCTACCGTCGGGTATGTGGTCGCGGCTGACAATCGGAAACGCCTGACCTGGCTGGTTGGCAGGATTCACCGGTTTTTGGGAAGTATGGTAAAGCCAAAAACCCAGACCCAGCACCGCTACAATTACCAAAACATAAATAAATACGGTTTTCATAAATAGTAATACATTAAGACTGTTTTTCTATTATACCATAAGCTCACGTTAAAGGTTTTGGACAAAAAAACCAAGATTTAAGTTAGGGAATTCCAGCTTCTAGGTATATTTGGTTTAACATTTTCTGTTTGAGTTTGAGGGTATTGCCGTGCTTGAGCAATCCAAAATAAGAATGTTGATTTCTTACGTTAATTTTCCCCAACATGCGCCTTTTAGCGACTGTTCGCAAAATTCTATGGTTCGGAAAATTCACCCAGCCTAAAAAATCTATACCGGACGCGAATGTTTTGAGAATAATTTTATTTGGATGCAGTTCTAATTTTAATTCATTTTCCAAGAATTGCCTCATAACTGTTAATAGATTTAACAGTTCATTTCTTCTCTGGTATAGAACTATAAAATCATCAGCATAGCGGATAAAATGCATTACTTTCAAATCATTTTTTACGAATTTATCGAAACGAGCCATATAAATATTCACAAACAGCTGCGAAGTCAAATTGCCTAACGGCAGACCTGGTTCAAAGCTCCCTATTATTTCACTCAATAGCCAAATAATATCTTGGTCCGGTATATAACTTCGCAGAACTTCAAGCAATATTCCGTGGTCTATACTGGCAAAAAATTTCTTAATATCAAGTTTAAGCACGAAGCATGTTCTCCGGCCGCCATCACTTGCTTCCAAAAACATATTATGCAAGCGACGAAGAGCTCGATGTGAACCTTTGCCATTCCTACAAGAATATGAGTCAAAAATAAATTGCCTATCAAAAAACGGATACAATTTCCTGTATACCGCATGGTGAATTAACCTGTCTTTTACAGACGCTTTGCTGATACTCCTTGGTTTGGGATCAGAGATATTGAAATTATGATAGCTTCCGTGCTTGTAAATTTTGTTTGCAAGTTCTATATGAATAGCTAAAATATTATCATATAAATTGAGGGAAAAATATTGCACATCACTTTTTTTGCGCTTGCCCAAAACAAACTCTTCCCAGGCTGCAAGTAAGTTTTCCACTGAAATTAAATCAGCAAAACTATGACAGAACTCAATTTTGGGTCCTCTAGCCCCCCCCCCGACTTCGTCGGGAACTCCGGTCCTCCTCAAGGCTTCCGAAAGCTACAAGCTTTGGCATACTTTTTTTATTCAATTCCCGCGCTTATCCAAATACACGCTCGGCGCGGAAATTGACAGGCTATTTTTAAAAACTATCGAGTCAATCACGAAGGCAAGCCATGCATCGAAGCCGCAGAAATTTATATTCATCCAAGATGCCAGCGTCCAATTGGACACGTTAAAATTTCTTTTACAAATAGCTTGGGAATTAAAACTCCTTGACCATAAAAAATACTTAAGCGTTTCCTCTCCACTCGCAGAAATCGGCAAGATGCTTGGCGGTTGGCTTAAGTATTTGGAAAAATAAAGATAATAGCGACGCAGGAAACGACAGTTGTCGTTCCACTGTTCGTCAGGATGATCCTGGTTGACGTTGAGGTTGCGCCTGCTCGCGTTGCCGTTAAGGTACGCATACCAGAACTCATAATTTGTACGCCAAACCATCTGTGCAATCGGGTTATGTCGGATCTTTATTTTTCGGGATCTGGTTAATCCTCCAGTTTGGCGCACCAAATATCTTTATTTTTTGATTTTAAACCGCGCGCTAAAACCAGAACGTGCCTGGTTCTATTCCGGCAGGATTTAATATCAGGAATTCAACCGGTCAAAGCCTTGACCTTGGCCTGTTTCGTCTAGTATCCATAAATATTTTACCATAAAAAAGAACCCAAGGATCCAAGAACCAGAAGGTTCACAAATCCAAGGGTTCAAGAGCTACTTGCGACGCAGGAAACGACAGCCGTCGCCCCACCGCACGCCAGGATGACCCCGGCGGACGCCGAGGCAGCGCCCGCACGCGCCGCCGAGGGACGCACACCAGAACTCATTCCCGACCTTCCAGACAATACCGATGGGGGCCTTACGCTGGTCGTCGGGGTGCATGATCGCGTAATCCAGCAGCTCCGACAGATCACCGTCGCCATATCGATCCCAGACGTGCTGGGTCGTGAGCGTCACCCCAGGGTGGTCGAGCTCGACATTGCCGGTGGCGGGATGTGGCTTCTGACCTTCGATCTGCTCCGGATTGTTGGCATATCTGTAGAGATAGTCGAACTTAGCTTGCGCAATCATGTCGCGGAATGAAAGCCCGGTGCCAACCACGAGCTGGGCGAACTGCTTGATGGCCGGACGCATCTTCTTGGTAACGAGCGCTCCGAGATGTTCGTCGTTGCCGCCCGCGGCAATGACTTCCTCTTCGACTGCTTTCCAGAAATTGGTCAGCAGGCTGGCGCCGCGAACCGCGTTTGAAGTAGCCATGTGATCCTCCGTTGATCGGCTGTACCTTATACCACAAGCGGAATTGCCTGGGTTTTAGGTTATGCCATTGTCAACACATAAGTATACTCCTTTTAACCAAAAAAGTCAATAGTTTAGCGGTTTTTAGGCGCACTTAGACCAATGTTCATGGGCCAAAAGCACAATTTGACAATTTATGGTGTAATTAAAAAACCAGGATTCTGGGGTCCTGGTTTTTCTATTTACTATTTACTGCTTACTGTTTACTTTTTTCTACCCCTGGTCCATCCCAAGATACTTTTCGGCATCCAGGGCAGCCATAGCACCCATTCCTGCAGCTGTGATGGCCTGGCGATAGCGATAATCCCGCACATCGCCTCCCACAAATACTCCGGGAAGGTTGGTGCGGGTCTGTTCGTGGGGGATGATATAGCCTTTTTCATCCAATTCCACCTGTCCCTTAAACATTTCTGTATTCGGCTTATGCCCGATTGCCACAAATGCCCCTTCAATCGGGATTTCTTTGACTTCGTTGGTCTGGGTATCCTTAATCTTGATTGAGGTCAGCCGGTCCGTACCCAAAAATTCTTCCACCACTTTGTTTGTTTGGAACTCTATTTTAGGGTTGGATTTGGCCTTGTCGAGCATAATTTTCGAAGCCCGAAAATTTTCGGAACGGTTTAGGATCGTAACTTTGCTGGCAAATTTAGTGAGATAGGTTGCCTCTTCCATGGCACTGTCCCCGCCTCCAATAACGACAATGTCTTTGTTTTTGAAAAAGAACCCGTCGCAAGTTGCACAAGAGGACACGCCTTTACCGCGCAACTTTTCTTCACCGGGCAATCCCAACCACATTGTCGATGCGCCAGTGGTGATGATTACAGCTTCGGTTTGGTATTCATGGTCGCCGGTCGAAAGCATATAAGGTTTTTTAGTAAAATCAACTTTCACTACATCCTCATAAACCAATTGCGCTCCAAAGCGTTCGGCTTGCTTGATCAAATTCTGCATCAAATCCGGCCCCTGAATTCCTTCCGGGAATCCGGGAAAATTTTCAACTTCAGTAGTAAGCATTAATTGCCCGCCAAAAGTGAGCCCGGCCAGGACCAATGGTTTCAAACCGGCACGGGCCGCATAGATCGCAGCTGTGAGGCCAGCCGGGCCGGAACCGATGATTATAAGTTTATGAGTGTCCATAAAGGGTTCTTTTCCTATTTTACTCTTTTTATTTGCGTCCAATCCGAGGTCAAACCGGTGTTGCCGGCAAGCTTACTAATATAATCATAGCACGAAAGCGCGGCTGTCGCGGCTTGGCCGGCGGAGATCACGGCTTGTTTATAAGGCTGGTTCGTGGCATCACCGCACGCATACACCCCGGGGCAGTTAGTGGATTGGTCTAGGTTTACTATAACCTGCCCCAATTCATCCAGTTGAACTAGGTCGTTTATAAATTCCGACTTGACCACGTAACCCAGTTCCACAAACAGCCCCTCTAACCTTAACTCCTTGCGCTCACCGCTTTTTAAATCCATAAGCCGAAGTTTTTCAAGTTTTTGCAGGCCCACAACTTCCTGGATTTCGATAAACGGCACCAGTTCGATATTGGCTTTTCTGGATACCGCTTTCAAAAGCGCGGGATGGCCGGATAATTTATCGTTTTTCGACAAGGTATAAACTTTTTTGGCAAATTTGGCGCAGAGCAAAGCGGCATCCAGTCCAAGATCCCCTATGCCGGCAACTGCCACAACCTTATCCTTGTACAACGGCGCATCGCAAGTTGCGCAATAACTTATGCCTTTTCCTTTTAATTCTTCTTCGCCCGCCACCTTCAAATCCATCGGTGATTTGCCAAAAGCTAAGATTATGGCTTTTGATTTATACTGCTGCCCGAAAGCAGTAACAACAAATCCTCCCGAAGCCGGTTTGATTTTTGAAACTTCGGCGAGCACAAATTCTACGCCCCTCTGCTCGGCCTGCCGGCGGACAGATTGGATTAATTCAAACCCTCCGATTTCCGGAATGCCGGGATAGTTCTCTATCAAATCGGTAAAGTTGGCTTGGCCGCCGATATCTTTGCCAATAACTAAAATTTTAAGCCCCCGGCGGGCAGCAAACAACGCGGAAGTAAATGCCGCAACACCACCGCCGACAATTATTATGTCGTACATACAATTCATTATCCATCACGAGCGCCAGAAACGCGTGGCGATCTTTCGATAAGGCTGCTTTGTTCCTAAAGTCTAGCCTCGGGACGACCTTCGCAATAGTATTTAATTTCTACTTTGGGCTATTCTGACAGTATTTTCCAAAAGCTTGGCAACTGTGACAGGTCCCACGCCTCCGGGAGTTGGAGTCACCAATTTTGCTTTTTTACAAACTTCGGCAAAATTTATATCTCCGAACATTTGCCCTTTCTCAAAAGAAACCCCGGCATCTACCACAGCAGCCCTTGATTTAACCATATGGCCTCGGATGAGGTTATATTTTCCAACTCCGGTAATCAGAATGTCAGCCTGTCTAGTATGTACGGCCAGGTCTTTAGTGTCTTTACCGCAAACCGTCAGCGTAATCGGAAGCTGTATTAAAATATTGGCCAAAGGCTTGCCGATCAATTCTCCTTGCCCAACCAAAACCACGTGCTGCCCCTTTAGGCTGATTTTATAATATTTTAAAATTTCCAAAATCGCGCCCGGGGTTGGCGGCACCAGCTGGTTTTCGCCTATCACCAGCTTGCCCAAACTCTCCCAAGTCAGCGCGTCAACATCAATTTCCGGATTCAGCGCATTTAAAACCTGTTTTTTGTCGAACTGTTTTGGCAGAGGAAGCTGGACTATGATTCCGGACAAATCTGATTGCTTCTGAATCCGTTTAATTTCCAATATCAGTTTTTCTTGCCTGATGCTGGCCGGATATTTGTAAAGCGAGAACTTGATTCCAACCTCCGCCGCCGCTTCCTGTTTCTTGCGTACGTAGGTTAGTGAGGGCTTGTCGTCCCCAACCAAAACAACCGCCAGGTGCGGTTTTTTGGGCATTTGCGCCACGGTCTTGCGGAGCCGAGACAATATAGTCTTGGCAATTTGTTTACCATCAGCTACAATCATAGCTCAAATATTCTAGCATTTACGACTAGCCGGCTCAACTAAGCTATAATTAGCTGGAAGTAACAGAATCTTGACTTTTTCGTTAAATCTATGGTGGAAGAAAGCACAATCCAAGAGCTTGTAAGCCGGTCCAAACAGGGAGACTCGGAGGCATTTGGGGCTATATACGACGAGCTTAGCAAGCCTATATATAATTTTCTGTTCGCCCGAATTCGCAACCGGCAGACCGCAGAAGATTTGCTGCAGACTGTTTTTTTGAAAGTCTGGAATAATCTTTCCAGCTACACTTCCAAACGCACCGCTAAATTTTCAACTTGGGTTTTCCAAATTGCGAACTATACCCTTATCGACCATTGGCGCACCCGGAAAGAAACGGTTGACCTGACCGTGGTCGAAAATCTCTCTAATTTTGCGCTTGACCCCAAGCTGTACGAAAAATATGATTATCTATGGCAAGCGATCCAGCAGCTGCCTCAAGAATACCAAACTGTCATCCAGTTGCGCTTCCAGCAGGATTTAAACGTCTCCGAGGTGGCCAGCATCATGGATAAAAGCGAGGTTTCAGTCCGTGTGCTCCAGCATCGGGCCGTAAAGCTGCTGCGAGCCAAATTAGCTGGCTATAAAAACGATTAATTTTTAAATTTCAAAAAATGAATTGGTCATTTTTTTACGACAAAACTGATAAAAAAGTCATTAAAGCCCTGGCTGATTCCCGGCAGGATTTTAAATTTGACCAGCAAAATGTCAAAGCCAGGCTTATGATGGCATTAAAAGACCGGACCACGCCCGGTACTGAAAAGTATAGGACACCGATACATCATTTCTTCCCCCGCTATGTCGCAGGTTTAGTAACCTCGGTAATCCTGGTCGGCACCACAGCCGGTTTAGCTTATGCCTCCAACAAAGCCAAACCAGGGGAACGGTTGTACAAGGTCCAAACTTTCCAAAATAACCTCGTGCTAAGCTTGCCTTTGCCTGACACGCAAAAAGCGCAGTACCGCACGGATATCGTCGCCCAACGGCTCACAGAGTTGGAACAAATCCAACCCGCCGGCAGCCAGAATTCCCAGCAAATCCAAGCGGAAATTCGAGCTTCCCAGCAAAGCATTGTCGATGCAGTATCCAATGTGGCAATCATCCAATCCCAATCCCGTCAGAATGATTCAAAAATCTTGGCAATCGTTAAACAGCTTAATGATTTGTCGAACAAACATGAGCAAAAAATGGAACTGTTAAAAAACCAAATAACCGATGCCCAAATTAAAGCTGAAATTGAAGACAGCTTGGCTACGATTAAGGTCAATCGAGAAAAACTCCACAAAAATTCCGATTCAAATTCTGACGAATAATAAAACCGCTCTCGATATAGAGCGGTTTTTATATTTCCAAATGTTTGATCAGCTCGTTTAAGAAATCTTTCCGGATCTGCAACTGGCGTGTAACTCCTTGCCAAACCAGTTGTTTATTGTCCTTGTCAAAAACTATTTTTTCCAGGATGTGCCCCGTGTTGACTACGTATTTGAAATCCGCGGCAGCATGCCAGGTTAAAATTTCCAAGTCGGTTTCGGCTATGCCCATGGATTTCAGCAAAGCAAGCAGGACTTTGTTTTCTTCGGGCACACTCCGCTCATGCGCTGCAAAAGCTCCTGCCACTTCCTGCCATTCCCCGTTTGAAAACAGGTCCGAAAGCTCGGCAATATAGTTGCGGGTCCACTCTTTGGGTTCTGTCCGTTCAATTTCCTCATCGCTTACGCCCAAAGCTTTAAGCAATTTTACCCAAAGCGATTTATGGACGTCTTTCTTGATTCCCCGGCTGCTGCCTAACCCTTCGAATTCTTCTTCCCTCTTTTTTTCCAAAATTTCCAAGGCTGATTCGGCCTCCGGATCCGCGGATTCGGATAGGTTGGCAATGGCAAAGCCCAAGAAACCCGGTTCGCCTTCTTTGCCGCCGGTAAAGGCTTCAGCCGCAATATAGCGCTGCAGCATAAATTTCCGCAATTTTTCGATTTTTGGCTGAAGCTTGGTTATGCCAGTCCCTACCAAGAAAGTCCGCATTTCATGCGCGGTATATTCTACCAGCCATTCGATAAACTGCTCGCCAACAAATTGGTCAATCGCCTCTGTGGGATTGCCAACCGGCTTAATGTCGTTTTCTAAAATTTGATTCATGCCAAAATATTTAATTTACTTCAACTGCATTGCAAATGGACTTGGCTTTAGTTTAGAAGTCTTCTGTAATAAATGCAACCCGCAAAAAAGTATGATAAATAATAAAATTTTTTGCAATTTCATGCAAGTTCTTGTGCAAATTGCTAGCTTGCTACTCTTCCGCAGCTATATCATTTATAATATGAGTATATGAAAGACATCTTTGACGGAATCATCAATATTATTTTAAGCGGCTTAATCATAATTTACGAAAAACTGCTGAGCTTATTCAAGTCAAAACATTAAAACCGCCCAGGTTGGGCGGTTTTTTTATTTAGGCTGCAGGAGAGCTTGGCGGCAGGTGTTTCTTGCCAGCGGTCAGTATGTATATGATTTCCAAAATCCCCACTGTATTTACGATAAGCAAAACAACAAACCAGGCTGTGTGTCCATTGCGCGCGCTCCGCCACAAGGCTATTCCTTTCCAGACTAAGGACCAAATAATGACGATGGCAAAAACAGGAACTAAAGCCAAACTGAACCCCGGGCCCCAATTCATAGAATTCAGATAAGTATATGAATGCATATGAACTCCTTTCACCCTATATTATAAGCATTTATATTTATCATTGCTAGCGTTTGACTAAATCAATTGCCCTTGGCACAATTCAAATACGTTTTATCATTAAATCTTATACAAAACCATATGTCCAAATTTGTAATTGCCCTGGTGGTCGTGGTTGTGCTTATAGCTGCTGGGATCGGGTATATGAAACTCAATTCGAACAAACCGGCTCCTGTGAACTATACCAACAATGCTACGGGCTCGAATACCGCCAGCTCTAGCAATGCCAATGCCTCCGGCAATCCGGACGACATAGTAAACGCCGCAATTTCGGGGTCAACACAAACTGACGCAATAGTTAAACAGTCCGACAACGAAGCGGCTGCAACCAGCAGCGACACTCAAACTATTAATTCATTTTCAGGAGTATACAATGACACTGAAGTTCAATAAACTTGCTTTGGTATTTGCAGCGGCGTCGTTGGTTTTTCCAAGCCTGACTTTCGCTGTGACCACAACGTCGAATTTTTGCACCAACATTTCTACTATCGGGTCGAACATGGATCAGCGGCTCACAACCCGCATGACAAATCTTACTGATCACCAAAACCAAGTTCTGGGGGATATTCAATCCCGCCGAAGCGCGCTGAATACCCAACTGGCGGATGAGCGGAACCAGTGGGCCCAGGATCGGCAAAACCAATTTACGGCTCTGCAAAACCATGCAACTACTGACGCCCAAAAGCAGGCAGTCCAAACCTTTATCACAGGTTTGACAGCAGACATTGCCACCCGCGAAAAAACTGTGGACGCGGCAATTGCCACATTTCGAACCGGAGTGGATAAAGCTGTAGCCGATCACCAACAGACCATGTCTGCTGTGATTAATACCTATCAAACATCGGTCGATGCAGCGATTGCCAAGGCCAAATCTGATTGCAGTTCCGGAGTAGCACCCGCAACGGCTCGCGCGACATTCCGGGCCAGCATCCAAGAAGCAATCAAAGCTTTGCAGACCCAGCACCAAAACGTGGACAAGCTTGGGCCGCAAATCCAAGCTTTGGCCAAGACCCGCAACCAGACTGTACAGACTGCTCTTCAGACTTTCCGCACTACTGCAGAACAGTTGAGCGCTGCATTAAAGCAAGCTCTGGGCCAAACTAGCACGAGTACTACCAATCAATAACCTCAAGAATAAAAAACTGCCCAGGTAACCCATTCCGGACTTGATCCGGAATCTCTTACAAGAGATCCTGAAATAAATCCAGGTTGGGACCCAAGGCGGTTTTTATTTTCAGGAAATTTACCAAACTCGAAATATTTCGCGCGAACCGGTAAGGTACAGTTCCGTATACCCTTCCATTTTCTTCATGGCTTCTTTCATTTCCGGAGTCGGATTTTTCATGTCTTCCCAGCTTTTTCCGTATTCGGCCAGATTTTGGTACTCCGCAGCCATAATTACCCGATTGTATTGGCCGGTCATATCCGTCATAACTTGCTTGATATGCGGATCATAGCTGAACGCATCCTTAAACAATTTTGCCAGCTTGCTGGCATTGCCCGGTTTGCAAACAAAAGTTTCGTGAACAATTATCATATTTTCCCTTGAATTAATTTAGACAATTATAGCTGGCGCTATAAATATTGCCAACGGTATAAATTATACAAAAACACCCGTTTCCGGGTGTTTAAGTTTAGGGCTTTACGTCTTCCCAAGTTTTTTCGGCATCCTCTTTCGCGCGTTGCCCGGCATTCTTGGCTTTTTCCTCGGCGTCATCCATATCTTTTTTGATATCCACCATAAAATCTCCTTTCATTAATTCATAACGATCGTATCACTTCAGTAAATTTCGTAAATTGTCCGATTTCTACAAAAACAAATTTGCAATTTAAACAAAAAAGACTTCTCACAGAAATCTTCTTTGGTGGTAGCCCCACGGGGAATTCCGCGCCGCTTAAGCGGCTTGTCAGGGTTGGCGCCCAAACCTCCACAGGAGGTTTGGCCGACGTTCGGCTGCGTCTGATGACTTGCCTCACTTCCAACCCGTTCGATTCCACATTGGATTTTCAGAAACAAAAAACTCCAAACAAGTTGGAGTTTTTTGTTCTGGCAGCCCCACGGGGAATCGAACCCCGATTACCAGGATGAAAACCTGGTGTCCTAACCGTTAGACGATAGGGCCATGAATTGCCATCAATTGTAAAATCTAGACCATTGTAGCCCAAATTCCTTGGGTTTTCAAGAGTTCAAGATTCTACAATTTTGCTTTTTATAAATTTGATGATCTTGCGGTTGCGCAGAGTTCGGCGCAGGTGGTCGCGGTATTCCGGCTGCTGCAAGTCGTTTAGAATTTCTTTGTTGGCGGCATAATATTTCCGCTGAGCTGTTAGTTCTTCGTCTATTTCTTTTTCTTCAACATCTATCTTCTCGTCAACAGCCAACTTATTCAAAACCAAAGTCGTTTTGATTTTCTCGATTGCTTTCGGCCGGAAATCGGCTTTGATCTGGTCCAGAGTTTTCTTGCTGGTTGCCGCGTACTGCTCCAGACTCAATCCCTGATGTGCCAAATTATGTTCAAACTCGTGGACCAAATCAGCTATCGAGTCTTCCGCCATTTTGTTCGGAATCTCCCCAATTTTGGCAGTGTCGACTAGATGTTTTATAGTTTCAATTTCCAAACGGTCTTCTTGCTCTTTGTATTTTTCCTGGGCAATATTTTCGCTCAATCGGTCTTTCAGGGCCTGGACATTTTCCACTCCCAAGCTTTGGGCGAATTGGTCGTCGATTTTAGGCAAAGTGATCTCGTCTACTTCCGATATTTTTATCTTAAACAAGGCTTCTTTGCCGCCGAGTTCTTGGGCCTGGTAGTCTTCGGGAAATTTTAAGTTAAACTCAAATGATTCGCCGGCCTTGTGTCCCACAATTTTATCTTCGAATCCCGGGATCATCCGGTTTTCTCCAAGTACCAGCTCAAAGTCTTTTGCCGAACCACCTTCGATAATTTTGCCATCGACTAATACCTCAAAATCCAAAACGACCTTGTCTTTGATTCCGGCTTCGCGGTCAATTTTTATTTCTGACTTTCGCATGCCGGCCAACTCATCCAAAGCTTTTTCCAAATCTTCGTTGGGAACCAAAATCGGCTGACGCTTGATTTTTTTGCTTTGCCAATCACCCAAAACAACTTCCGGCATAGGAACTGCAGTGGCTTTATATTCCAAAAGCCATTCGGGAGTGAGCAGCGAAATTAAATTAAAATCAAAATTCCCGTAGAATCCCAAATTCTCTTGAGCGATAGCCTGGCGCAAAGTCTCTTGCACTATTTCATCCAAAGCTTCCCGGACAATATAATCTTCCCTGTACTTGTTTACAATAAGCTTATATGGCGCCTTGCCCGGCCGAAATCCCGGCAGCGGGTTTTGCCTATTGATTGCGGCAGCCGTCTGCTCCAAAATGCTCTGGACGTCGCTTTTGCCAACTTTCACAATCAATTCGATCTGATTTGAATCTTGCTTTTTTTCAACTTTCATCTGAATAAATTCTTAATGCAACCGCTTAATTATATAGTAAAATCAGGGCTTTTTCAAGCCTGCAGCTATCCATCATGTCGTACCCTTGCACTATTGCCGTGGTTTTAAATCATTGCCACAATAGTTTGGAAATTAACGAAAGGAATTTATGGCACGTATTGTCGATACCGGCCCGGAAGACGAACGGGTGACCTATGACCAATCCGGCCGGGACGTTTACTATTCCGATTACTCGCCTATTGCGAGGGCAATCTGGACGATCCTTTGGATCATCAATATAATTTTGGGTTTGCGCTTTTTGCTCCGGCTATTCTCTGCCAATCCAGCCGCCGGATTTACCAACGCAATATATAACCTCAGCGCGCCATTCGCCAATCCGTTTGCCAATGTCATTCGGCCGACCGCGATTGCCGGAATTGGCGTTTGGGAATGGTCCACGCTTCTGGCAATGGTTGTGTATTGGCTGATCGCCTACGTCCTGGTTCGGTTGTTCACTCTTTCCCGTCCCGTGGCTCGCTATTAAAAAATTGCCTAAAGAAACCTTGGAAAAAATCCAAGGTTTCTTTATAATTAGTGGCATGACAAGATCCGAAACAATTCTAGCTATCGAAACATCCTGCGACGAGACCGCGGCTGCTGTTATCAGGGACGGGAAAATTATCTCGTCGATAATTGCCTCCCAAGCCAAGCTGCACTCTAAATACGGCGGCGTGGTGCCGGAAGTTGCGGCCCGCGAACACGTGACTGCCATAATCCCAACCATTGATCTGGCTTTGAAGAAAGCCAAAATCAAACTTGGCCAGGTCAACCACATTGCGGTGACCCAAGGACCAGGACTTCTGACTTCATTGTTGGTCGGAGTTGAAACCGCTCAAACTTTGGGTTTGGCTTGCAATAAACCGGTAGTGCCGGTCAATCACATGGAAGCGCATATTTATGCCAACTTCGTTGGTGAAAATTCAAATTCTAAATTCCAAAATCCAAAATTTCCGGCTTTAATACTAATTGTCTCCGGCGGCCATACCATGCTGGTTTTAATGAAAGCTCACGGCCAATACCAAATTTTGGGGGAAACCGTTGACGATGCCGCGGGGGAAGCTTTTGATAAAACTGCCAAGCTTTTGGGTTTGCCTTATCCCGGCGGCCCGGCATTAAGCAAGTTGGCTGAAACTGGAAACCCCAAAGCTTTCAATTTCCCACGCCCGATGCTGAATTCCAAAGATTTTAATTTTAGTTTTTCAGGATTGAAAACTGCGGTTCTCTATGAATTACAAAAACATAAAAAAATCAACGATGCTGGAAAAGCGGATTTTGCCGCTTCAATCCAGACCGCGATTGTCGAATCCTTGATCGGTAAAATAGAAAAAGCCATTGCCAAATATAAGCCGAAGACGATCATGCTCGGCGGCGGCGTAGCTGCCAATAAATTATTGCGGGCAGGATTTGTGGACCTTGGTAAAAAATATAGAACCCAAGTTTCAATTCCCAAATTCGAATATTGCACAGACAATGCGGCCATGATCGGCCTCGCCGCTTATTATCAGCTACGATCAAAGAAGTCGAAAACTAATGGAAAATTTGAAGCTGATCCAAACCTGGAATTGAAATAAAAAAGGCACTGTAAATAACTTTACAAGTGCCTTCGGTTAAGGAGATTGGTCGTCAGCTGATAGTATTCGCTATCAACCTCAACCAAGTCAGCTTTGGCGCGGTCGTACCCCATACAACGGAAATATATATCACCATCTTTCTTCGAGCGGTACATCAACAAGTCGGCATAGTAGTACCATCGCTGGCACACATGCTCGACTTCGTCGCGATCGGTGATCAATTCAGTTGTATCGGTGTTTAACGCAACCACCCCGATGTCGGGCCGCGGGAATAACACACTTCCCAAAGGCTCGCTGATTCCTGACCAGTGCCGCTTTTTAACCCTGCTAACGAACCGTTCGGCTGCTTCTTTGCCGCCGGTAGAAGTCGTGACCTGGGTCAACAGGGCCGCGAACTCGTCCCCGCCCATCCGGCCCGCAAAATCGATCCGCTGCCGATGCCGCAAGCTGGATCTGAGGATCCTTCCAATGCGGCTTAGTACCGCATCGCCGATCAGGTGCCCGAGCGTATCGTTGATGGCCTTGAAATGGCTGATATCGATGACCCACAAAGTCAACCAACGAGAACGCCGGTCCGGATTACGACGATCACTAGCAGTAAAGTCGTAGTCGGGGTGAACTGCCTTAAGCATTTCCTGCTGGAAATACTCTTTCTTCAGACACCTGGTCAGCCCATCAAGCTCTGCCAATTTTCTGATCAATTTGCGAAGCTCAATTCGGACATAGACCGGGATTTTGCGGCGTCGCTCCAAATCGTCGAGAAAGTCAAAAATCTCCTGAACCCCAAAAGGTTCAGGGTGGCCATTCTTGGGCCGCTGAACCTTTTCCATTTTATTCCTCTTTTCATTTTTCCAAACAGCTAATCCCCTCATCCAAACTCGAGCTTGGATCAATTGACTAGGTTAGATTTCTATCGTATAATCCAGTTGCTTGGAAGAACGCAAGCAATATAAAAGTGCAACGACAAAGCTGTCACTTTGTTTCCCAACCGGGGCACTGTAAGAAGAAAACAGCTCAAAAGCTGTCAGTAGAACTTACCGGGACAAGTCCGTATACTTGCCAATTAAGCTCGTTGCAGACTCAAATTAACAGAGTTTGGGCGATAAATCAAGATGGTACCTCTCCGAACAATTTGGAGATCTTGAACACCAATTTGGGTGTTTTTTTGTTAAAGAATACAAATCCTATGGAAGAACTGCCAAAATCTTACGACCAATCCAAAGAATCCGATGTTTATAAACTTTGGGAACTTTCCGGATATTTCAATCCAGACAATCTTTCCGGAGAGCCTTTTACCATTAGCATGCCCCCGCCAAATGCCACCGGGACCCTGCACATAGGCCACGCTTATGAGGTCAGCATCCAGGATGCCGTCATCCGCTATGAGCGCATGCGCGGCCGCAAAACTTTGTGGCTGCCGGGTACGGATCATGCGGCAATTGCCACCAATACGAAGGTAGAAAAAATCCTGATCAAAGAAGAAGGCAAAAATCGCCACGATTTGGGCCGCGAGGTCTTCGTCAAGAAGGTTGAAGAATTTGTCGAGCGCTCGCGCGGCACGATCCAAAACCAAATCAAAACTTTGGGCGCTTCGGCTGATTGGCACCGCGAAGCCTTTACTATGGATGCCCAGCGAAACCTGGCGGTGCGCACGGCTTTCAAAAAAATGTTTGACGACGGCCTGATTTACCGCGGGGTGCGAGTAATCAACTGGGATCCCAAGGGCCAGACTGCAGTATCGGACGACGAAGTGGTGTACAAACCGGAAAAAGGACAGCTGTTTTTTTTCCGCTATTCCCCTGATTTTCCCATCGAAATTGCCACTACACGCCCGGAAACCAAAGTCGGCGACACGGCAGTGGCTGTCAATCCTAGCGACAAACGGTACTTGGAATTTCTTGGCAAAGAATATGAAGTGGAATTTGCCAAAACGAAACTGAAGATTAAAATCATCGCCGATGAATCCGTGAATCCGCAATTCGGCACCGGTGCAGTTGGAGTGACTCCGGCCCACAGCATGGCCGATTATGAACTAAGCCAAAAACATAATCTGCCTGTAAAGCAAGTTATAAACGAATACGGAAAAATGATGGAAGAGGCAGGCGATCTGGTTGCCGGCAAAAAAACAAAAGAGGCGCGGGAGATTATCGTGGCATGGCTTTCCGAAAACGGGCTGCTCAGCAAAATTGATTTTATTGACCAGAACATCTCCACTGCCGAACGCAGCGGCGGCATTATCGAACCGCTTCCAAAGCTCCAATGGTTTGTCGAGGTCAATAAAAAATTCAAACTCCCCCACTCTGAAATAGAAGGCATCAAAACAGGTGAAGAAGTCAGCCTGAAATACCTTATGCGCAAGGTGGTGGAATCCGGGCAGATCAAAATTTTGCCGGCTCGATTTGAAAAAGTATATTTCAACTGGATCGATAACCTGCGCGACTGGAACATCAGCCGCCAGCTTTGGTACGGACACCGCATACCGGTTTGGTACAAGGATAAAGAAATTTATTGTGCGATAGAGCCGCCGCAAGGCAAAGGTTGGACCCAGGACGAAGATACCTTGGATACTTGGTTTTCCTCGGCATTATGGACCTTTTCCACGCTCGGCTGGCCGGAACATACCGAAGACCTCAAAACCTTCCATCCCACCAACCTCATGTCCCCAGGGTACGAAATACTGTTTTTCTGGGTCGCGAGGATGATTCTCATGAGCACTTACCACCTCGGGCAAATCCCGTTCCATACTGTGTACCTGCACGGCATCGTGCGCGACATCCAAGGCAAAAAATTCAGCAAATCGCTGGACAATGGCATCGATCCTGTCGAGGTCATAAAAAAATATGGAGCTGATGCGCTGCGTATGGCTTTGCTGGTGGGGGTTGGCGCCGGGAACGACGTAAAGTATGACGAAATGAAAGTTAAGGGCTATCGGAATTTTGCCAACAAAATTTGGAATGCTTCGCGCTTCGTTTTGCAAAACATGGAAAATTTTGAGGTCAATAAATTTACCGCCAATCCTGAAGACCAGAAAATTATTGAAGAACTCAATGCCAAAGCCGCTGAGATTACAAGCCTCATGGACAAATATGATTTCGCCCATGCCTCGGAAGAGCTTTATCATTATTTCTGGCACACTTTCGCAGATAAGATCATAGAAGACTCAAAGAAAAAATTACAGGACGAGAATCTCCGCGGTTCAGCGCAGCTCATGCTGATCACGATGCTGGAAACCTGCCTCAAACTTCTGCATCCCTTTATGCCGTTTGTCACCGAAGCGGTTTGGCAGCTCACGCATCATGACATGCTTATGATCCAAAAATGGCCGGCCCCAGACAACGCTAACCCAATCAAATAGATTTAAAAAACCGCTCCTCTCGGAGCGGTTTTTTTATTGCTTGCTTACGGATCCGTTGCTGCGGCCGCAACCTGTGGAACGAAATTGAAAACACCTACCGGCAATAGTGTTGCCGTAAGTGAAACTACGAAAAACAAGGCAGAGACCTTAGCATGGCTCTATAAAACATTGGTTTTATTGTTAATTTTTGAATTTTTGTTTCAGCTGGTTTATTAGCTTATCTTAATTATATCACAAATAAATCTATTTGTTTAGATCAAAAAACTCCCCTGGATCGGGGAGTTAAAGAATTGAAAATTACATGCTGTCATTATCCGCGGCTTCAGCAGCTTCTTTTTCGGCCAAAGCATCCTCGCGGTAGCCAGTGCCGGCCGGAATAAGCTTACCGATAATGACATTTTCCTTAAGACCGCGCAAGTAGTCGGTCTTGGCAGTTACAGCCGCCTCAATAAGGACGCGGGTTGTTTCTTGGAAAGACGCAGCGGCAAGGAATGACTCGGTATTCAGAGAAGATTTTGTAATTCCCATCAGCAGCTGTTCGATAGTTGCCGGACGCCCTGCCCCGACTTTGGCGTTTGACAGCGCCAGGCGGGACTTATCGATGAGGTCGCCAGCCAACAAATCAGTGTCGCCCGGATCTGCGACCCGAACTTTGCTGAACATTTGGCGGACAATGATCTCGATATGCTTCTCGTTTACGTTCTGGCCTTGTGAAGCGTAGATTTCTTGGACCTCTTTGATGATATAATCTTGGCACGCTTCGATGCCGCGCAAAGCAAAAAGCTGGTGCAGGTTGAGGTTGCCTTCTGTCAGCGGCTGGCCTTTGTAAACCAGGTCGTTTTCTTTTACGATCAGGCTGAATCCGGCCGGGATCGAATATTCTCGGAAATTTTCCGCTTCGCGGATGACCACCAGTTTATCTTTTTCAATTTTAACTATGCCGGAATTTTTGGCTTTGATCGTGTCGCCGGAAACATCGATAAACAGCGGGTCGCCTTCTGAAACAGTTTCGCCGTCTTTCAGCTGCAGTTTGGGTTGGGATAATTGGTATTCATCTTTAGCAATGTCTTTAGCCTCAACGCGGATGACTGATTCTTTATTGGAAGTTTTGATGGAAGCGACAAACCCGTTGATTTCAGAAATAGCAGCCTGACCTTTTGGTTCGCGAGCTTCAAGCAATTCTTCGACCCGAGGCAAACCCTGGGTGATGTCGAGCCCGGCAATACCGCCGGTATGGAAAGTTCTCATGGTCAGCTGCGTCCCCGGCTCACCAATGGCTTGAGCGGCCACAATCCCGACCGCAGCTCCCAACTCGACCGGGCGGTTGAAACCTAAATCGTAGCCATAACATTTGGCGCAAACGCCGCGGGTTAAGGTACAGCGCAAAACAGTCCTGACTTCTACGTTATCCGCTCCGGATTTATCGATTTTTTCGGCTAATTTGTCATCTATATACGATCCGCCAGCAGCGACCAAGGTTCCGTCGGCAGATTTAACGTCGTCGGCTAAAACGCGTCCAAAAATTCGGCGCGCCAAGGGACGACCCAAAGCTTCGGAGGAAGCGCGGGTGATCAAACGGCCTTCTTTGACATTACAATCATCGGCATTAACCACCAAATCTTGAGAAACGTCGACCAAACGGCGGGTGAGGTATCCCGCATCGGCAGTGCGCAAAGCCGTATCAGTCATACCCTTTCGAGAACCGTGGGTAGAAATGAAATATTCGAGGATGTTCAAGCCCTCTTTGAAAGAATCTCGCGCCGGCAACTCAATGGTTTCTCCAGCCGGGTTGGTCACCAAACCCTTCATGCCGGCCATCTGTGAAATTTGCGCAACCGAACCTCTGGCGCCAGAGTTAACCATTTGATAAACGGTGCCGTATTCGTCCAAAGTCGTGGACACGGCTTCTGTCAGCCGGTCGCGGACTTCGGCCCAAATTTCAATGACGCGGTTTCTCCTTTCATTGGCTGTCAGCAAACCTTCTTGGTATTGTTCAAACGTTTTCAGCACTTCCAAATCAGCTTCTTTGAGCAAAGTTTCTTTTATATCTGGCACTCTGAGATCGGCCATGCCCCAGGAAATTCCAGAACGCGTGACATAGTGGAAACCAATACGCTTGATGTCGTCGAGCAATTGGGCGGTGCGTTCAATGCCAAAGTCGCGGTAGCAAATTTGCACCACTTTCTGCAAAGTTTTTTTGTCCATGGTCTCGTTGACGAACCGCATCCCTTCGGGCAAAACTTCATTGAACAACACGCGGCCGACGCAGGTTTCCTGCAAGCCTTTGTTGCCCCAGTTTTCTCCAAAACGGATTTTGACCCGGGCCTTGAGCGTCACGATTCCTGAGGCGTAAGCCAAAGTGGCTTCTTGCGGCGAACCAAAGACTTTACCCTCGCCTTTTTCATTTGGATGAATTCGAGTCAGCCAGTAGCAACCCAAAACCATATCTTGGTTGGGTCCCATAATCGGCTCACCAGAAGCTGGTTTGAGCAGGTTGCGAGCCGACAACATAATCGAACGGGCTTCTTCTTGGGCGGCGGCTGTGAGAGAGACGTGAACAGCCATTTGGTCGCCGTCAAAGTCAGCATTGAAAGCCGGACAGACTAATGGGTGGATCTGGATGGCTTTGCCTTCGATTAATACCGGTAAAAATGCCTGGAAACCTAAGCGGTGCAAGGTTGGAGCGCGGTTAAGCAAAACATAGTGCTCTTTCGTCACTTCTTCCAAAATATCGTAGACTTCGGTCCGGCCCTGCTCGATCAAGCGATTGGCGGAGCGGACATTGTGAGCGTATTCTCGGGTGATGAGTTTGGAGATGACAAATGGCTTAAACAGTTCCAATGCCATTTTCTTGGGGAGTCCGCACTGATGCAGTTTCAAATTCGGACCGCCGACAATAACCGACCGGCCGGAGTAGTCCACGCGCTTTCCCAAAAGATTTTGACGGAAACGGCCTTGTTTGCCTTTCAACATGTCGGCCAAGGACCGTAACTTACGTTTTTGGCCGGTAGAGGCCGTGACTTCTTTGCCATGACGAATAGAATTGTCGATCAAAGCATCGACTGCTTCCTGTAACATGCGCTTTTCATTGCGAGTGATGACTTCCGGAGCGCCGATTTCTAAAAGTTTTTTAAGACGATTGTTGCGGTTGATGACACGGCGGTATAAATCATTCAAGTCCGAAGCGGCAAACCGTCCCCCATCCAGCTGCACCATGGGGCGCAGGTCCGGCGGAATGACCGGGAGATTGCTGATGATCATCCATTCCGGACGAATCCCGGCTCTGATCATGGATTTTACCAGCTTCAATCGCTTGGTCAGTTTGCGCTTATTCACGCCCTCGGCTGTGGCCAATTCTTCCTGAAGTTCCTGGAATAATTTTTCCAAATCTATTTCTTCCACCAGCTGCTTAATCGCAGCAGCGCCAATGCCGGCCTGGAACACCGGGCCGTACTTCAGCGACAAGTCGCGATACTCCAATTCGGAGATGATTTGGTATTTCTTGATTGATTTAAGTTCGGAGCGGGCCAAATCACGGATCGATTCAAGGTGTTCCAATTCCTTAGCCCACATTTCACGAACACGAATAACTTCGGCGTCTTCCTTTGCGCCTTTCAGGTCTTTATCGGTCTCGCCGGCACCGGCCTGTTTTTTGGCTTGGTTAATCAGCGACTCGTAGCGGGTTTCAATTTCTTTCTTTTTAGCTTTGAATTCGCGCTCAATCTGCTCCATGGTCGAGCTTCTGGCGTCTTCGTCTACGGAAGTAATGACATAGGCCGCGAAATAAACAACCTTTTCCAATTCCTGGACGGAAAGATCCAAAACCAGACCGAGCCGGGACGGCACGCCGCGCAAAAACCAGATGTGGGCAACCGGAGCGGAGAGGGCGATGTGACCCATGCGCTCGCGCCGGACTGCCGCGCGGGTGACTTCCACGCCGCACTTGTCGCAAATAATGCCTTTGTATCTGATTCGCTTATATTTTCCGCAATAGCATTCCCAATCCTTGATCGGGCCGAAAATTTTCTCGTCGAAAAGGCCGTCCTTTTCCGGGCGCTGGGTTCGGTAATTGATAGTTTCCGGTTTCGTAACTTCCCCGTATGACCAATTCAAAATATCTGCCGGGGAGGCCAGCTTCAATCGGACTGCTTTAAATTCTTCGGTTTGCGTAGGCATGGCGTGTCTCAAAAAATTTGTTCTCGGCCTTGTTCGGGCACGGCTCAAATTTTTTGTTAATTAATAACTCATTAGTGACGACCTATTTTTTTGCTTTTTTCCCACCGGCGGCACTGGCTTTGGTGGTGGATTTTTTGTCTTTAGCGCTTACGACCAGTTCTTTTTCGGTTTTTTCAAAATCAGTGGTGGCCAATTCCTGGATCTCGCCCGCGTTTGAGACCTCTTCCTCGGTCGGACTAAGGTTCTCGCCGATCAACTCGACATTGAGGCAGAGGGATTGCAGTTCTTTGACCAAAACCCGGAATGATTCTGGGACATTGGGTTTTTTGATCGGTTCGCCTTTGACAATCGACTCGTAAGTTTTGGCGCGCCCAACGACATCGTCTGATTTGATGGTCAACATTTCCTGCAAAGTATGCGCCGCGCCGTAGCCTTCGAGCGCCCAGACTTCCATTTCTCCGAATCTCTGGCCGCCGAACTGGGCTTTGCCGCCCAAAGGCTGTTGAGTGATCAAGGAGTACGGGCCAGTGGACCGAGCGTGCATCTTGTCGTCGACTAAGTGGTGGAGTTTCAACATGTAAATAATTCCGACTGTGACTTTTTCGACAAACTGTGTGCCGGATTTGCCGTCATAGAGAGTGACTTTGCCGTCTTCCGGATATCCGGCGCGTTTCAGTTCGGCCCGGATCGTTTCCTCCGGAACGCCATCAAGTGCGGGAGAAGCCACGGTGTAGCCGAGTTTCTTGGCCGCCAAACCCAAATGGGTTTCCAAAATCTGTCCGATGTTCATACGGGAAGCCACGCCGAGCGGATTCAAAATTATATCTACAGGAGTGCCGTCAGCCATGAATGGCATGTTTTCGACAGGAATAACTTGAGAAATAACACCTTTGTTACCGTGCCGTCCCGCCATTTTGTCGCCGACTTGGATTTTGCGCAACACAGCAACAGACACTTGGATGGATTTGATAACACCCGACGGCAATTTGTCGCCCTGTTCGCGCGAAAATTCTCGAATGTGCACAACCTTGCCGTATTCGCCGTGAGGCAGGGTCAGCGAAGTATCTTTAACATCCCGCGACTTCTCGCCAAAAATCACGCGGAGCAATTTTTCTTCGGCGGTAAGGTCAGTTTCACCTTTCGGTGTAATTTTGCCGACTAGAATATCTCCGGCTTTGACTTGGGCGCCGATGCGGATGACTCCGTTTTCATCCAAATCTTTGAGTTTTTCTTCTCCGACATTCGGGATATCGCGAGTAATGATTTCCGGTCCAAGTTTGGTGTCGCGCACGTCAATCTTGAAATCTTCAATGTGGATTGAGGAATAGCGGTCGTCTTGCACGACTTTGGAAGAAACCAAAATCGCGTCTTCGTAGTTGCCGCCTTCCCACGACATAAATGCCACCAACATGTTTTGGCCTAAAGCCAACTCGCCTTTGTCGATTGAGGCGCCATCGGCCAACGGATCCCCGGCCTTGATCTCCTGGCCTTTTTTGACGATCGGGTGCTGGTTAATCGAAGTCGAAGTATTGGATCGGATAAACTTTAACAAGGGGTAGTCGTGCTTCTTGCCGTTCTTTTCCAGGATTGTGACTTTTTCGCTGGTCACCGATGAGACGATACCGTCGTTTTCCGCAATCAAAACCTGGCCGGAATCATATGCAGCCTTGCCTTCGACACCGGTGCCGACCACCGGAGCCTCGGGTTTGATGCAAGAAACCGCTTGGCGCTGCATGTTCGAACCCATGAGGGCGCGGTTGGCATCATCGTGCTCCAAAAACGGAATCATCGAGGTGGTGACGGAAATAATTTGTTTAGGAGAAATTTCCAGGTAATTGATATCGTCAGTAGCGGCAATCGAAGGTTCGCCGTGGACACGGACCGAAATTCGCTCATCGATAAAATAATTGTCCGGCCCAATGCGGGTCGTGGCCTGCCCAATAACTACGAATTGCTCTTCATAAGCATCGAGGAATTCAACTTCATTCGTCACGCGTGGCTTAACCCGAATGCTGGTCAAGGCTTTATTGCGGGCCAACTTGACAGCCGCATCTTTGGTGATTTTTTGTCCAGCCGGAACAACAACCTGGCCCGTTTCATCGGACAAATCAAACAACGCAATGTGGTCAACGGCTTCCGAACCGTCGTTGCTGACTTGGCTCGTGACTTTTCGGTAAGGCGTTTCAATAAATCCGAAATCATTAATCCTTGCGAAGCTGGCCAAATGGGCGACCAAGCCGATGTTTGGCCCTTCCGGAGTGGTAATTGGGCAGAGTCGGCCGTAATGGGAGCGATGCACGTCGCGGACTTCAAATCCGGCGCGTTCGCGCGACAAGCCTCCTGGACCCAAGGCCGAGAAGCGCCGTTTGTGCTCCAATTCCGCCAAAGGGTTGGTTTGATCCATGAATTGGGACAGTTGGTGGGAAGAGAAAAATTCTTGGATGACTGCGACAATCGGGCGGACATGGATAAGCTGGGCCGGAGTAACGGTTTCTATATCTGCCAAGCTCATGCGGTCCTTGGCAATTCTGCTCATACGCGCCAAGCCGACGCGGAATTTGCCTTGAATCAACTCCCCGACTGCGCGGACGCGGCGGTTGGAAAGGTGGTCAATGTCATCCCACATTTCTTGAGAATTGTTGAGCCGGATAATTTCGCGCAAGATGTCGGTCAAATCTTGTTTGGTCAAAATTTTATCTTCACGGTCTTTGACGTTTAATCTCTGATTGAGCTTGTAACGGCCGACTTCGGAAAGATCATATCGGTCCGCATGGAAAAACATGGCTTCAATCAATGATCGCGCATTGTCGACGGTGGCCAAATCGCCCGGGCGGATTCTTTTGTAAACTTCTTTAAAGCCTTCGTCTGCATTTTTGGAAGGATCCTTATCCATTGTGATCTGCATGTAGCGCATATCCGGGTTGGTATCGATATCGGCAAAGGCGGCCAATATTTCTTCATCCGAGGTGTAGCCAAATACCCTCAACAAAGCGGTTACCGGAATGCGACGCTTGCGGTCAATTTTAACGCTCATAACGCCGTTGTTGTCGGTGTCAATTTCCAGCCAGGCGCCGCGATTTGGAATAATTTTGGCTCCGTACCAATTTCGGCCGCGTGCGGCTTCCCCGGTGAAAAACACACCTGGTGATTTTACGAGCTGGGACACAACGACTCTCTCCACACCGTTGATTACAAATGTGCCGCGAGGAGTCATCAATGGGAAATCGCCAAGATAAACGTCTTGGGTTTTGGTTTTTCCCGTTACTTTATTTACCAATTTAACGGAAACATAGAGCGGCGCTTCAAAAGTGGTGTTGCGCTCTTTGGCAGTTTTTTCGTCGTATTTCGGTTTATCCAAATAATAGTCGCCAAAAAACAGCTCCAAATTTTTTCCGGTAAAATCTTTGATGGAGTTTATTTCGCCAAACAGCTCCTTCAATCCTTTATCCAAAAACCACTTGTAGGATCTCAGTTGCGATTCTATCAAATTTGGCATTTCCATAACTTCGGAAAAGCCGGTGAAGTATTTCCTATCTCCCCGATGGCGAGATGGAACAGACAAATTTAGGCTTAAATTAGCCATTTTCCCTTTTTGAGACATAAAATAATCCCTCTTTTCGCACATATGCAAAAAGAGCCGTCGATTGGCTATACTCTTATGAAGTTGTTTATCACATCCCTATCTTAAACTAATTCGAAACTTTGTCAAGTTGAGCACCTTGAATAAAATCTAACTGGACGAAATCCCGACGAAAGTCGGGACCTTAAAAAATTTTTGATGACGTCCCGCCGAATTCCGGGATCAAAATCAGCTTAAATAAGCCAATTTCTTCAGGTTTGCAGAGCTGTTGCTGGAATTTGGCGCTTGATTCCTAACCCAAATGCGATCAAGAGCAGCCCCAAAATGGTCGCGATATAAGTAATTGGGAGCTTGTCGGCAAGCAAGCCTATAAGAATTGTGGGCAAGGTTCCGGCCAGCTGCAGCAAAACGTAAAGCGAGCCGTAAATTCTGCCGCGAATGTGGGAAAAAGCGTGGGTTTGAAGCAAAGAATGGCTAGGCGCGAAAATATGAGCATTGAAAATTCCGATTACAAACCCAAAAAACGAATAGTAAAGATAACGATGACCGAAATGCTCTATAAAAGACAAGCCAAAAAGCATGATTCCCATCCCCAAAAATCCGACCAGCACCAGTTTCTGCTTGGAATAGTATTTTTCTTCCAGCGGCAGCAATAACGCGCCTAGCAGAATCCCGACTCCGAGCGGGGCCACTACAAAAATCGAACCGGTGTTAAGGTTGATCCCTATCGCCTCTTTCATAAATGCCGGCGCAATCGTTATGATCATGCCGTTGACAATCTGAATGCAAATCAGGCTCAGTAAAGGATAATGTAACGCAGTATTTTGCCAAAGATGCCTGATCCCTTCTTTAAACTCTTCCCAGGTACGTGAGAGCGCGTTGAGCAAAGCTTTTTTTTCAGGACGGATCGGGGGTAAGGAGAGTGTTGCCAAGCCCGCGATAACCAAAAGTCCGACACCCACCAAAAATGGCGCGGATTGACCGAATGAAGAAGAAATCGGACCGGCTGCTGCAAAACCAAGAATTAAAGCCGCACTATTGGTAAAAGCGAAGTAGCTGTTGGCTGTAAGAATTTGAGTGGGTTGGACTAAATTCGGAATAGATGGAGCTTCCACGGGGATGTAAAATTGGTTGAGCGAGGAATAGAGGAAGGTAATAAACACCAGCCCCCAAAAACTTCCTCCGACCACAAAATACAAAGCAATGCTGCCGGCTTGCAAAAAATTGGTTACGGTTAAAAGCCATTTCCGGTCAAACCGATCTGCATAAATTCCGCCTAAACTCCCAAAAAAGACCGTGGCAATGCCGAACGCCATGATGATGATGGCCACTGACAAAGACGAATTTGTCTGTTGGAAAACTTTGATCAGTATCGCAAAGCTCAAAATATAATTTGTGAGCTGCGAAGTAATCTGCGAAATCCAAAGCTTTACGAAATTCTTATTTTTCAGAACTGCGGCATAATCGGCAAATTTGGTCATGAGCGTCTTTTAGGCATTGTTATGTGAGGTTCGGCATCATAAGCCGGTTTGAGCCAAGCCGAACCCTTGATCTTATTAAGCTTCTGAAAATTTAAATCGCCATCAAAAGCCATTACTTTAACTTTGAGCGCATAAGCCAAAGCATTAGCCAAAACAATGCCGGTCCGGATGCGACTGAAGTAACCCGGGCCATTTTTTACGGCAATTTTGGATATCGAGGAAAAATCGAAATTATATTTTTTCAAAAATTTTGCCACAAAAAAAACAAAATCTTCAGCTCTGGGCAACTCGGATATTTTCTGTCGGAATTCTAAGTCGGCTGAAAGCAATTTTAATTCAGTACCCGCATTTTCTGTTGTGTCAATGCAAAGGATCATGCGTTTTCCGTATGCGGAGATGGGTGCTTTTGCTGCTCATTAATTCTGGTTGCTTTCAAAACTTTTTCCACCAAAATTTTCGGGTCAGAATCAAAAACGATCCGTTTGCGCCCCCTTTTGGCGATTTTGAGGATATTTTCAATTTCCTGCTCTTCCCCGCCAGTGCCTGTGAGTATTCCCACGACCCGTTTGTCTTCGAAAGCGGTAGTAAATTCATTTAATGTCCCGATTCGGCCGCACACCATGATCACCGCATCCGCGGAACGGGTCATGAGCATGTTTCTGCCGGAATAATCAAATCCGGTATAAATAATGAGATCCATAAACTTTGTCGGGAGATGATAAGTTTTGACATGGGCTTGCTTGGACACTGCTGGAGAGAGGCCGATAGAAATCCCGCCGGCTGATTTAGCGCCACGTGTTGCCCAAGCCGGCACGCCAATAGTGGCACCGGTGATGAGCACGCATTTATGTAACGCGATTTGGCGGCCCACTTCGTAAGCTTTTCTAAATGCACCCTTAGTACAATTATTGACAGAAGAACCCGAAACGGCAATTTTATATTGCATAAATATTCAGCTGCGAACAATAAAGTAGAATTGGATTCTGTTTTGCTCTTTACTACTTTCTCAAAATTATATTTCTTAATGATCTGGCGTTCTTATACACATTATACCAAAGCGGAGAGATAACTATTTCAAAACTGCCGGGAAATGTCAGTTCAAATCCTCCAAATCCCCTTTTGAAACGCGAGATGCCGCTCCAGGGATGCTTGCCCAAGTTTTGGGGCGCCACGCCGCCAAAATCATAAAAATTATATCCAAGCGCTTTTGATAATTTAATAGCTTCCCAGTGCAAAACATATGGCGCCATTGCTTCTTTCATCTGTGTCGAAGAGCCGCCATGTAAATATGTGACTGTAGAACCAAATAAAGTTAGGATCATGCACGCCAACGGCTGATTTTTATATTCGGCAATCAATATTTTGAGATTCTCACGGTGCAATTGGTCCCAAATCTGCCAATAATAATCCTGCGGATGCAGGCGGAAATCCCCGCGGCCAGCTGTTTCGAGTAATAATTTGTAGACGACCAGCAGATCTTCCTTGGTTCCCTCTCGCACCACTACCCCTTTGCGCTGGGCCAGGTTGATGTTGTAGCGGGTTTTCGGTTTCATATTAATCAGAAGTTCCTGTTCGCTTACCGTCAGGTCCAACACCCAGTTGTTGGTCGGCTGGACATCTTTGACCGCACGGGGCAGATCAACATTTTGATTGGGCTCGACTCGGGCAAACACCACGTTTTTGTCAGCAATTGCGGATTTTTTCAGTTCTGCCAAAGCCCGGTTGACGTTCCCCAAAGGCCCGCGGGCAGTGTACCAATATTTTTTATTGCCTATCAGGGGCAGTTCGATAACCTGGTCTACGAAATCATCCGAAGCAAAACGGAATACGGCGTAGCCCAAACTTTTTTGGAATTCGCCCCAAACCCATGACTGCAAAATCGACCCGCCAAGGTCGATTACTTTTTTGTCCCAAGAATATTGTGTGGGTTCCGACTGCATTATTTTTGTAGTGCTTTCAAAGCCAATTTAATTTTGTCTTGAATTGATTTGCCTTCCGGGATATTTTTCAGAGCCTCGCGCGCTTGCTGCTCTTTGTACCCAAGCGAGATCAGCGCTTCCAAAGCTTCGGTATGCTCGGAGGCCAAGGGCGTGGCATTGCCCTGGCTCTTGAGTTTTTCACGAAGTTCTACAATGACTCTTTCAGCAGTTTTGGTGCCGATACCAGAAACTTTTTTAAACAAGCCGGCGTCGCCGGAAGCAATTGCTGATTTTATCATTTCTAAAGATGAAATCGACATTATGCCTAAAGCGGATTTAGGACCTATGCCAGACACGGTCAAGAGTTGCTCGAAAAATTCCAACTCCGGCAAGGTTTTAAATCCGTAAAGACTTATTTGATCCTCGCGGACATAAGTGTGGATGACCAAACTTAATTCATCGCCGACTCTAGAATCAAAATGCAGAGGGGGGGTAACAGCTATTTTGTAACCAACTCCCCCGGTTTCGACAATCATAAAACCGGTGCCCTTATATTGAATTTTGCCGGAAATTGAACCGATCATGCACTCATTATACCTTTTTCCGTGAAATTATTACAAAAGAAAAAAGGACCAAGGATCAAGAACCAAAAGGTTCAATGATCCAAGATCCCAAGCGGTTACTTTTTGTTCCCTAACGTCAGCGAGAACCCGGCAAGGTTTACGACTTGCTCAAAACCCGCGCCGACATTTAGCCAGACTCTGACAAAGTCGAAGTGCAATGTCGCAGTTTTGTTGGCCACCGGGGATCGGAAGTCAAACAGCTTGAATCCAAACCCGTAGTCATATGCGACCTGCATTTGTTGGCTGCCGGCCATGCCCGGTGAACTGACAAGCATCACCCCCGGCGCCATAAAAAACTCGAATCGGGCCATATTCCCGGCTACGTGCGCTCCGACCAAGCCATAAGTCGAAGTGTTGGTCTGGGTCATGACCCAAAGGCCGTCGAGGTGTATGTGTTCCCAAAACTTTGTATTGACCGGCTTCTCCTTTTGAATTTTTTCGTACGCGTATTTCTGTCGGAGTCTCTGCGAGGCAAAATCATCCTTCCAGCTCTGGTAAAGCTGACAAGTGGTTGTCTGGAAATTTTCTTCCAGCACGCAAACATCTGCCAGCCAAACCGGAGGGTTGGAGGGCAGGGGTCGGCGCGACCTTGGAGAAAACCAGCCATATTCAATCCGGTTGCCGTAGAGCTGGAACCATTTCAGCCAGGCTGAGTACTCCTGCTCCCAATCCCGCAACTGCGTCTGGCTGTACTCCAGTGGTGCTGGAATAGATACCTCGTAACGGACTTCGGACGCTTGTATAGGCTGCTGAGCCGAGGCAAAGTGCGGCAAAGAGAGCAGGCAAGCCAGAAGCATTAACCTAAGTCTCATTCTCCCCCCTTTGGGAATTTCTCATAGTTTAGACTCTATACAAGCTTTTGCCAAGTCTGCTACACTGTAATTTGATATGGCTTTTCAACTGCAATCATCATTCAAAGCGTCTGGCGACCAGCCGCAGGCTATAGAAAAGCTGGTCCATGGATTGGATAAAAAATTTAAATACCAAACCTTGCTGGGTGTAACCGGTTCTGGGAAGACTTTTACCATGGCCAATGTCATCCAAAAAATCCAGCGGCCGACTCTGATTATTTCCCACAACAAAACTTTGGCTGCCCAGCTGGCGAGCGAATTCCAGGACTTTTTTCCGGATAATGCCGTGCATTACTTTGTCTCCTACTATGATTATTATCAGCCAGAGGCTTACATCCCACGCTCCGATACTTATATTGAAAAAGAAACGGAAATCAATGAAGAGATCGATAAACTAAGAAACGCAGCCACCCAGAGTCTGTTGTCGCGGCGTGACGTTTTGATCGTAGCTTCCGTCTCTTGTATCTATGGCTTGGGCTCTCCGGGTGATTATTTGGAGCTATCCATCCCTTTGAAAGTCGGAGAAAACATCAAGCGCGACAAGTTTCTGCGACGATTAACCGATCTGCAATTCATGCGCAATGACATCAATTTGGAACGCGGCAATTACCGCGTGCGCGGCGACACGGTCGAGTTTATCCCGGCTTCGGCAGATAAAATTTTCCGAATCAATTTCTTTGGCGACGAAATCGAGAAAATTTCCGTGCACGACCCGCTGACAGGCGAAGATTTCGGCCAGCAAAAGGAAATGACTATTTTCCCGGCCAAGCACTTTGTCACCCCGCGAGAAAAAATGCTGCGGGCAGTTGAGAATATAAGGGCTGAGTTAGCAGACCAGATAAAATATTTCAAATCCCAAGGCAAGGAACTGGAAGCCCAGCGCATCGAACAGCGCACCAATTTTGATATCGAAATGATGCTGGAAACCGGCTTCGAAAATTATTCCAGGCATCTGGATTTCCGCAAACCGGGCGAGCCCCCATCAACTTTGATCGACTATTTCCCAGATGATTTTTTGTTGTTTATCGACGAATCACACATTACCCTGCCGCAAATTTCCGGCATGTACTTCGGCGACAAATCGCGCAAAGAAACTTTGGTCGAGTACGGTTTTCGCTTGCCCTCCGCCATGGACAATCGCCCGCTGCAATTCGAGGAGTTTGAAAAAAAACTCGACCAAGTCATTTTTGTTTCCGCAACGCCCGTTGTTGACCGAGAAATCAAAGCTTCCAAACAAGTGGTCGAGCAGCTGATCCGTCCCACAGGACTGCTTGACCCCGAAATCGAAATCCGGCCAACCAAAAACCAAATTGACGACCTCATGGAAGAAATCCAAAAGCGGGTCAAACAAAAACAGCGCGTGCTGGTTACAACCCTGACCAAAAACATGGCTGAGGAACTTACGACTTACCTCGCGGAATATCGCATCAAAGTCCAGTACCTGCATGCCGATATTGAAACCTTGCGTCGGTTAGAAATTCTCCGTGACTTGCGACTTGGTGTTTATGACGTCGTAGTCGGCATCAATCTTTTGCGGGAAGGATTGGATTTGCCCGAAGTTTCTTTGGTCGCAATTCTGGATGCGGACAAGGAAGGATATTTACGATCTGAAACTTCATTGATCCAAACCATGGGCCGGGCGGCACGCCATGTCGACGGCCACGTGATTATGTACGCGGACAAAGTCACCGGCTCCATGCAGCGCGCCATGGATGAAGTGGGCCGCCGCCGGAAAATCCAGGAAGAGTACAACAAACAGCATGGGATTACCCCAAAAACGATTATTAAACAAATTAAGGAATCCCGCCTCGCGGGCAAAAAAGCCGAAGAAGAAAAAGCCAAAGATCTGGAAAAATTAGATGTTTCCAGAATGAACAAACAGGATTTGGCCTACCTTGTCGAGGAACTGCGGGATCAAATGGATATGGCTTCGAGGAATCTGGATTTCGAGAAAGCAGCCCAGCTACGCGACCAAATTTCCGCTATCAGAGCCAAGACGAGGATGAAAAGACATAAGTTCAAT
>CAZOKE010000007.1:19506-41507 GCA_964580495.1 uncultured Candidatus Saccharibacteria bacterium | reverse complement strand
GAAAAGTTTGGCTTGGAGCTCTGCCTTGCGATTTAATGCGAGTAACCGAGATTGATGCGCCCCGTTATATCAAACAATGGGACTGCAAGCCGAAAATTTTTCTTTTTCCACCAGAACAGGGCGGCCAATAGGATTTGACGACCAAACCTGATCTCATCAGGCAAGGTCGTTTTTTTAATATTACTCTGTTATAATATTGTAATCCAGAACGCAGTGAAGGATCTAATGGTAAGATTCTTCTCTCCGCTCAGAATGACAAGAAGAAACAAAGATGAAATACATCGCAGTAGTAAATCCGAGAATGGAGAAAGATGAGCTTTCGAGCCTAATTGCGAAAGGAGTGGCTGGGGCGCTGTTTGAAATTTCACATCAGAATTATCCGGCTGCAGCTCGGCTGGTTGCGAATATCAAGGAATTGGCGCGCAAGCACAACCGGCCGGTAAGCATTATCCAAGACTTAAGCGAGATGCAAGACCCGTTAGATCTGCATTTCGGCATGCGTACCGGCGTGCATTGGGTGGCAAGTCACGATGCCAATCACCTGAAGATTGCAAAGGGATTAAGCAAACTGGCCGGGCTGATTTACAAAGGACGCAATTTGCCCAAAGATGTGAAAGTGGATAGCGTAATGGCTGATAATTTCATGGACCCGGACGCGGAAATTGCCGGGATCGGGCAGGTTAAACATCTGACAGTGGAGCACAAGAACCAGGCATTATTGGATTCGCTCCTGCATATGGCCAAAAATTCGGATGCGTCCGGCATTGTGGTTTCCGATATAGATTTAGCGAAAGCTTTGGCGTTCCGGCGCAGTGGCAAGAAAATAATACTGGCCCCCAAAAATAATTCCGAAGCCGAGAAAGCTTCTATTTATCCGGGCATACATCCGCTGTTCGTGTCCAAAGATTTGGCTTCGAATTTGCTTTACTCAAAGGCAATAGACCCAAACGAGCGAGTTTTGGATGCTAGAGACATAAAGCATGTGGCAATCAATATGGTTAAATAAATAATCCTGACGAAAGTCAGGATTATTTATTTAATTTGTTTTGCTCAGAGCATGCGCTGAGCAAGACCTGCCTGCCGGTAGGCAGGTAAGAGCATTATTTTCTGTAAAAAATCATTAAATCGGAGACATTGGCTTCGGTCTGGCCGGTTTGCAGCAATTCATGGTCAAATTGTTTGAAGAAACTTAAGCTGTCGAAGCGTTTGAGATAATCTTTCATATCCAAGCCGAGTCCCACGGCTTTTTTTCTGGATTCGTAATCAACTACAGCCCCCGCGAATTCACCATTATCCAGCCCATCGGATGCGACGGAAGCAAATACCATATTGGGTTTGATTTTTGAAAGCATCTCGAGGGCGGTGTAAGTATTTCTGCCGCCTGAACCGCTATTGCTGCTTACTTTAAGCGAGGGTTCACCTCCGACCAAAATTAAATTTTTGCCCTTTCCGGCTTCCAAAATTTTATCGGTTGCAGCCTCGGGCGCATCATAAAGCTTGCAGCTTAGTATCTGCGAATTGATTTGCATTGATTCAGCTTTGGCTTTCATGGCTTGCAATGCGAATTCGTTTGAGACTACCGGAATGTTCGTGATTTTTTCAAAATATTTATCATCTTTCGGGGTTTCCACCAGCTCATAATTGCCAAGATCGTACTTTTTGATTATCTGTTTAGCGTCTTCGATTGTCGAATTGTCCTTATAGGTTGGGCCCGAGGCCACTTCGGTAAAGTCATTTCCGGGAAGATCAGAAAAAATCAACCCGATAACGGTAGCCGGGTAGAGGAGCTGGGCCAAGCCGCCCCCCTTGAGGTGGGAAATATGTTTGCGGACGGTGTTAAGCTCGGAGATAGAGCCGCCTGTTTTGAGAAATGCCTGATAAAGCTTTTGCGAGTCGCGGCATTCGGACATGGGCCAGCAGAGCAGGGCCGAGCCGCCGCCGGAGACAATCGTGAGCACCAAATCGTCCCGATTGAGTTTCTGCCCCATGTCCACAATTTGCTGCGCGACCTCAACATTGTATTCTGTGGGCTGGGGGTGGCTGCCTTGGTATGATTTTATGTATTCGCATTTGAGAGGATTAAGCCCAATAACGATGCCGTCATTAATCAGCGGGCCCAAAATATCCTCCAGGATGTAAGCTGCTTTGCAGGAGACTTTGCCAAATCCGATCACCAAAATCCGTTTGAATTTGTTCAGGTCGAATAAATGCCCTTTAATAGTGAGCTGTTTGCCGTCCAGTTTGATTTGCGAACGGATGACTTTTTCCGTATCAATAGCATCCAGGCCGGTTTCGATCAAATCGAGCACGGTTTGGCGTTCTTGCGAGGTGGCAAGTTGGTCGTAGTTTTTGAGCCAGTGCGGCATTATTTTACGGTGTTTAGAGTTTTATTTTCGGCAAACGCCGCGATATTTTCGAAAGTAGTGTGGAGGATTTCCTGTTTGGCTTCTGTGGTGAAAAATGCCATATGCGGGGTGATTGCCACCTGCGGCATGTCTATGAGCATGTGGTCTTCCAGCAGGATTTTGATTTGGTCGGCATGCATTTTTGACGCGGCTTGGTCTTCGGTTAGGCGAGTCAGTTCTTCTTTCAGCTGGCGTTCGCCTTCGAGCACATCCAGCGCCACGCCGTCCAGGATTTGGTTTTTGAGCGCATATAGCAAGGCTTCGGTATCCACGATTTCACCGCGGGCGGTGTTTATAAGCAGCGCTCCTTTTTTGAATTTGCCGACATTGTTCTGGTTGATCAGATGATGCGTGCTTTGGTTGTATGGCGCATGGATGCTGACAATATCTGAATTTTGCAGCAGCGTATCCAAGTCAGCGTATTGGAAACCCAGCTCTTTGGCTTTGGCTTCGTTGGGGTAGGGGTCGTATGCTATGACTTTCATTTCGAAGCCGCGGATGGCAATCTGTGCGACATTCAAGCCGATGCGGCCCGTGCCGATTATGCCTAGCGTTTTTCCTGTAAGGTTGAATCCGCGGAAATCCGAAAAATCGAAATCATGCCGCTCTTTGACATGGTGATAAGCCGCCATGGTTTTGCGGGTCAGCCCCAGCATCAGCGCAAACGCGTATTCGGCCACGGTCCTAGAGCCATAAGCCGGCACGTTTGAGACGACAATTTTTTTCGAAGCGCAGGCAGCGACGTCGATATGATCAAATCCCGTTGAGCGGGTTGTAATCAATTTCAGGTTCGGAAGCTGATCGATAACTTCTTTTTTGATCTCGGAATTGATAAAAATTGATATGATATCGGCTCTTTTGGCTTCTTCCAGGGTGCTTGAGTCGAGTTTTGCCGGATTAAACGTAAGTTTGGCTGTGGAGAGCTTTCCGGCAAAAAGTTTTTGCAAAAATTCCTGTTCTTCCGGCGATGTTTCAAAGAATGCGATTTGCATGAGTTTACTTTAATTGTTCTTCGATCTCCAATAGCCTGTCGTATTTGGCCAGCCGTTCGGAGCGGGTAATGGAGCCGAATTTCACGAACGGGGCGCGCATCGCTACGGCCAAATCAGCGATAAACGTTTCAGCCGTGTCGCCGGATCTGTGGCTTATGACGACATTCAGATTGTTGTCGTAAGCCAATTTGATCGTGTCGATGGTTTCAGACAAAGTCCCGATTTGGTTCGGCTTGATTAAAATGGCATTCGTAGATTTTAAATCGATGCCGCGCTGCAATCGTTTTGGGTTGGTAGTATAAAGGTCGTCGCCGACAATTTGGACTTTGGATCCGATCAGCTGGTTGAGCTTCCCAAACGTTTCAAAAGCATCTTCATGGAAAGGATCTTCGACGCTGGCCAGCGGATAATCTTTAGTCAATTTTTGGACATAGCCCACCATTTCATCGGGAGTAAGGTATTTTTTATCTTTTTTGAGTTGGTAATGCCCGTCCTTGAGGAATTCATTGGCGGCAAAATCAATTGCCAGATCAACAACGGCTCCGGGTTTGTAGCCGGCCTGCTGGATGGCTTCCAAAATCAAATCGAGCGCGTGTGTGTTGGAAGTCAGCGGGGGAGCATACCCGCCTTCATCGCCCACAGAGGTCGGCAGATTGTGCTTCTCCAAAATCTGTCCAAGCGTATGGAAAATTTCCGAAGCGGTTTGCAGCCGCCTGGCAAAATTTTCAGAATTCTTCGGCATAATCATGTATTCCTGGAAATCGGATCCGCTTTGCGCGTGCATGCCGCCGTTGACAATATTAAACATGGCAGTTGGCATCACCAATTTGCCTTCCCTGGGGGAGAGATGAGAGAGGTAGAGATATGTTTCAGTTTTTTGCGAAACCGATTCGGCTTTGGCTAAGGCGAGCGAGACTGCCAAAATGGCATTCGCGCCTAGCTTGGATTTGTCATCGGTGCCATCGAGCGAAATCAGCAGCTCGTCCAAAGTTCTTTGTTCCTTTGCGTCTTTTCCAAGCAATGCCGGCGCAATTACCTCATGAATATTTTGCACAGCCTTAAGCACACCCATGCCTGCATAAGCTTTGGGATCGCCGTCACGAAGTTCGCAAGCTTCATGGTGGCCTTTGGATTTGCCGGACGGCACAGAGACTCGTCCCATGGCACCATCTACGAGCAAAACATCCGCCTCCACTGTGGGGTTGCCGCGGCTGTCCAGGATTTGGCGGGCTTTGATTACTTTTATTTTGGCCATTTGTTTCTGAATGTTTTGTATTTTGCGGCTTTATTATACCACTTTCCGCCAAAAATTTACAGAATCTAAAAGTATGGTCGAATTAATTTAAAAGTGCTATCATACCTACGGCTCTCGAAGCCTGAAAAGAAACAAAACCCATCAAAAATATGAAAAGCAAGCAGGAAGCCTTTGTGCTGTGGTTCGATGAAGTCGGGCGCGACGACATCCCTTTTGTCGGCGGCAAAAACGCCAATTTAGGAGAGATGTACCAGCGTTTGACTAAATCGGCGAGCAAAATGTTCCCGCAAGAAAGAATACAGGTGCCATTTGGATTTGCGGTTACCGCATATGCTTACCGGTATTTTATTTCCAGCAACGGGCTTGATGTAAAGATCAAAAAAATCCTTTCCGACCTGAACACTTCGGATATCCGCCAGCTGGAATTGAAAGGCCATCAAGTCCGGCATGAAATTTTGGCTTCACCGTTTCCCAAAGATTTGGAAGATGAAATTAAAGCCGCTTATGCTAAGCTTGCAAAAAAGCTCAAATTGGATACAGCAACTTTGGATGTGGCAGTGCGTTCATCAGCCACAGCCGAAGACTTGCCCAATGCCTCGTTTGCCGGACAGCAGGAATCATACTTAAATATCCGCGGCGACTACGCGCTTTTGGAAGCCATCAAAAAAGCTTTTGCTTCGCTGTTTACCAACCGCGCCATTTCTTACCGCGTGGACCAAAAGTTTGACCATTTCAAGATTGCGTTGTCTGTAGCCGTGCAGAAGATGGTTAGATCCGACCGCGGCGCTTCGGGAGTTATGTTTACTTTGGATACGGATACGGGATTTAGGAATGTTGTTTTGATCAATGCCGCTTACGGACTCGGTGAGTATGTAGTTAAAGGGATTGTCACGCCGGATGAGTACATGATTTTCAAACCGACTCTCAAGCAAGGCCGCGATGCGATTATCAGCAAGCAGCTGGGCAGCAAAGAAAAGAAACTGATCTATTCCAAAGAAGGCACCTCTCCCACAAAAGAGGTGGTGGTGCACGACGCCGATCGCAGCAAGTTTGTCTTAACTCATGAGCAGATCCTGAAACTGGCGCGCTGGGGTGTCATCATCGAAGAACATTATGGCCGGCCCATGGACATTGAGTGGGCGTTTGATTCGCTCAATGGCCAGCTGTTTATAGTTCAAGCCAGGCCGGAAACAGTACAAACCCGCAAGGACGCCAATATTTTGGAAGAATACGTGTTGTTGCAAAAAGGCAAAATCCTAGCCCAAGGTGCGGCGGTAGGAGCCAAAATCGGACAGGGCAAAGCTCATTTCATCAAAGATGCCAGCCAAATAAGCGAATTTAAGCAAGGTGAGGTACTGGTAACCGAAATTACCGACCCTGACTGGGAGCCGATCATGAAAATGGCTTCGGCAATCGTGACCAATGCCGGCGGGCGCACCAGCCACGCAGCAATTGTTTCGCGCGAACTGGGTATTCCGGCAGTGGTTGGATGCGGCAACGCGACTAAAGTTGTACCTACCGGCACGCCCATAACCGTATCTTGTTCGGAAGGCGAGTCCGGCAAAGTTTATGAAGGTTTGCTTAAATTTGAAAAAAATCAGCACGACCTCAAAGGCTTCACGCCGCCCAAAACGCAAATCAAAATGATTGTGGCTGAACCCGAGCTGGTCTTCGGTTATTCATTTATCCCGAATTCCGGAGTTGGATTGGCCCGCGAGGAATTTATCATTTCCAATTACATCAAGATCCATCCGAATGCGCTGCTGAATTATTCCAAGCTGAAGGATCCGGAGGTGAAAAAACACATAGACGAGCTCACGGCAGGCTATGACGACAAAGTTGATTTCTATGTGCAGAAATTGGCTTATGGCATTGCCATCTTGGCCGCGGCGTTTTATCCGAACGAAGTGCTGCTGCGTTTCTCTGACTTCAAAACCAATGAATATGCCAATCTTATTGGCGGCAAGGAATTCGAACCCAAAGAAGAAAACCCGATGATCGGCTGGCGCGGGGCTTCGCGGTATTATGATCCGAACTTCCGCGAGGCGTTTGCGCTTGAATGCCGGGCCGTGAAAAAAGTCCGCGAGGGGATGGGGCTTACGAATTTGCAGGTTATGATTCCTTTTTGCCGCACGCCGGAAGAAGGACAGAAAGTTTTGGACGAGATGGCCAAGAACGGTTTGGTCCGGCAAAAGTCCAAAGGCTTGATCAACAAGATTTTCGGCAAAAGAGATGATTTCCAGGTTTGGGTCATGGCCGAAATTCCTTCTAACATATTGTTGGTCGAAGAGTTTGCAAAAATCTTTGACGGATTCTCAATCGGTTCAAACGATTTGACTCAACTGACTCTGGGGCTTGATCGCGATTCCAAACTCGTCGCGCACATCGGCAATGAAAGGAACGAGGCGGTGAAGTCGCTGATTAGAACGTTGATCCAAAGGGCGCACAAAGCCGGGGTCAAAGTCGGCATTTGCGGCCAAGGCCCTTCGGACTTCCCGGATTTCGCCGAATTCCTGGTGAAAGAGGGGATTGATTCAATTTCGCTTAATCCAGACACGGTGCTGAAAACTAGTTTAAAGATCAAAGAAGTCGAGGGAAATGGCAAGAAAAAGCGGTAAAAGTACAAATTGATTTTTTAGGCTGTTTTAGTTATAATAAGGCGACAGAAACGCCTTATTATTTTGCTCTAAATCACACAAAAACTGAGTCGCAGGCGCGAAGCGCCGAGAATAGTTTTTGTGAAAGGAGCAGTACGTCGACCGTAGCGCAATTACGTAAGTAATTCGCGAAGGTTCGACCAACTGTGACGCGGAGAGATCGCATAGTGGTCTAGTGCGCTTGCTTGGAAAGCAAGTATATCCGAAAGGGTATCGAGGGTTCGAATCCCTCTCTCTCCGCCAGTAAATTTATGAAAAAACTTATTAGTACTTTAGCCGTATTGGTCGTAGTTATTGCCGGATTTGGCATATACCAGATTTCGGTCTTGCGAAAAGCTCACAGCACTTTTGAAAATTACTATGCTTTCCGCGGCTGCCAGCAACTCGTAAGCCGGACTTCTGATGCCGGATATTGCAAATTAGCTTCAGGCCAGACAATCAAGATCGTGAAGTACGACAATAAATGGTATCTGGACGGCGATCTGCCGGTTTTCAAATGGTTAAATTAAAAAGAGTCTACGAAACAGCGGCAAAATCGGACGGCTTTCGCGTCCTGGTAGATAGATTGTGGCCGCGGGGAGTGAGCAAACGGAAAGCGAAGATTGATTTATGGATTAAAGAGATTGGGCCTTCCAATGAGCTGCGCAAATGGTTCGGGCACAAAGTCGAACGCTGGCCACAATTTAAGAAGCGATACAAAGCCGAATTGAGGCGAAATAAATATATAAGTGGAGACTTATATAATATTATAAAGAAGCATAAATTAGTGACTTTGGTTTACGGCGCTAAGGACGAAAAACATAACCAGGCTGTAGTTTTGAAAGAATATTTGCATGTTTAGAAAATTTCTAAAATTTATCGCAGTTGTCGGAAATATTTTATTTGTTCTTTGGATTAGCTACAATGCCATTGACGACTCTTTCAAGGGGACTGTTTATCAAAAAATATCATTTGTGGGCATTGTTATTCTTCTGATAGTAAATACTTATTTGATTTTGAGAAAAAATGAGTGAAGAAAAAAAGAATTGGAAAAGGGAGTTTAGCGCTGGCGGCGTTGTGTACAAAAAGGAAAACGGTGCCATTTTTATTTTATTGATCAACCCCAAGGGTCCAAACTTCGGTCCGCCTACAGATAAATGGACATTTCCGAAAGGTCTTCTGGATCATGAAGGGGAGAGTAAAGAGCAGGTTGCAGTGCGTGAAGTGCGGGAAGAAGGCGGAGTCAGTGCAAAAATTGTTGAATCACTGGGATACGTGAAATTTTTCCGAGCATCAAAAGATTTTGGCAATGCTTTAAAGTTAGTAGATTTTTGGTTGATGGAGTTCCAATCCGGTGATCCAGCCGATCATGATGAAGAAGTCGCGGAAGCAAAATGGGTTCCAATTGAGAAAGTTGAGACTGCTCTAACTTGGCCGCATGATAAAGAAATATTTACGCGAGCGAAGGAGATTTTGGCTGAAAAGTAACCCCACCCTGAACTTGTTTCAGGGTCCACACATATGCAAATTTATATAATGACAAATAAGATTAGAGGTACATTATATATTGGCGTTACCACCGATTTGATAAAAAGAATATACGAGCATAAGGAAAAATTTGTAGATGGTTTTACTAAAAAGTACGATTTAGACCGTTTGGTGTATTACGAAAGCATTGATGATTATGATTCGGCACTGGCTCGTGAAAAGCAACTTAAAAATTGGCATAGAGATTGGAAGATAAATCTAATCGAATCTAAGAACCCATTTTGGAAAGATTTATCAAAGGACTTATTAGGTCGTTAGATTAATAAATTAAGGTATGGATCCCGAAACGAGTTCGGGATGGTCGAGGCCGTCACGAAAAAAATGCAAGATAATAACCTCCAAGAAATAAAAGACAGATTGCCGATCACGGAAGTGCTGGCAGATTACATCCAGCTCAAGAAAGCCGGGGTCAATTTCAAGGCGGTCTGTCCGTTCCACAACGAAAAGACGCCGTCGCTGATAGTATCTCCGGCCAAACAGATCTGGCACTGCTTTGGCTGCGGACTAGGCGGCGACGTTTTTGAATTCATTAAACAAATCGAAAACACCGATTTTTCCGGGGCGCTCAAAATTTTGGCAGACCGCGCCGGGGTGGAATTGCGTAAACCGACTGCTGAAGAAATCCAGAAGCAGGAGAAAAGCCGCGATTTGTATGAAATAAATGACGCGGCTGCCAGGTATTACCAGAGGGTACTGTGGGAGTCCGAGAGCTCCAAAGAAGCTTTGGCTTATCTTAAAAAGCGCGGGTTGACCGACCGCACCATCGAAAACTGGCGGCTGGGTTTTGCTCCCGATGATTTCCACTATTTGGAAGACTTTTTGGCCAAAAAATATCACAAAGAAGATTTGGTCCTTGCCGGATTGATTGTCAAAAAAGATGATCGCAACGAATGGTTCGACAGGTTTCGCGGCCGGATCATGTTTCCAATTTTAAATATTCACGGACAGGTGGTGGGTTTTACGGGAAGATTGCTCCATGAGAAAGAAGGAGTGGGGAAGTACATCAACAGCCCGGAAACTCCGATTTACAACAAATCGCGCGAACTTTACGGTTTGTATCAAGCCAAAAATTCCATCCGCAAAGAAAACCGGTGCATCCTCATGGAAGGCAATATGGATGTTATTTCCGCCCACCAAGCCGGGTCCATCCAGGCCGTGGCTTCTTCAGGCACAGCTTTAACCCAAGATCAATTTATAATCCTCAAAAGATTTTGCGACAATTTGATTTTTGCTTTTGACACTGACTCGGCCGGATCCATGGCAACAAAACGGGCCTTGGAAATTGCCTTGAATCTGGGATTCAATGTTAAGATTGTGGAGATGAAAGGGGCCAAAGACCCGGACGAGCTCATTAAAAAAGGGATTGGGCTGTGGCAGAAAGCTGTGGAGAGTGCCAGGAACTTTGTCGAGTTTTTCTTTGATAAAATTTTTGCCTTATACGATCCTAAGACTGTAGACGGGAAGCGGGAAATTACCAAAGAGCTCGCTCCTCTTATTTACCGGATATCTGAACCGGTTACCAGGGCTCATTTTGTCCGGAAATTAGCGTCAGGAATCAATGTTGCCGAATCTGCAATTTGGGATATAATTAATAGGTTAAACCTGCCAAAGCCCGTTAATCGGCCAAAAGACAGCGGAAATAAGCGTAAAAACAGGGAAGAAGTGCTGACTGACCAGGTTTTGGGCCTAAGTTTATTGCTGAAAAACGACCAATATTTAAAAGAATTAGGTCTTGCCAAACCCGAAGATAAGGATAGGCAGGAGTTATTGATATTTGCCGCAGAGACCGACACCAAGGAGCAGGGACTCGATCCTGCTGCGGAATTCAGACGAGTTGCTTCGGAACTGCATAAAATAATTATCAAAAAACGGATGGAGCAGCTGAGCAGCGATATGGCGGCAGCAGAAAAATTGAAAAACAGGGAACTAACCGAAAAATTGTCCGTTGAGTTTACAAAATTAACCCAAGAGATGAAAGGTTTGGATTAGCTGAAAAAAGTATTATTTCATTTTTTGGTTGTTTCAGTAATATTGGTTGCCTTAGGACTAGCATATTTCTACTTTGGATATTCTGCTTGCGTTGTACTAAGTCCTAACAAAGACATACACTACCAGGAAATACCAGAGGCAAGTTTTTCCTGTTCAATTGCCGGAATTAAATTTTTTAATCCTATAATTTTAAGATAATATGGCCAAGAAGAAGCAGAAAAAGCAGCAAAAGAAATTGAAAAAGCAGATAAAGAAATCCGCCAAGATTGTTGCGCCTAAAAAAGCCAAAGCAGAACCAAAGCCCAAAGCTGAAGAGTTTGATTGGGACAAGCAGGTTCACCAGCTCGTAGCCAGAGGCATGGCCCGAGGATTTTTGACTGAATCGGAAATCATCCATGCCATGCCGGAGCTGGAAAAAAACATCCCGGCTTTGGAAAAATTGCTTGATACTTTGGATTCAAAAGGCTTGGAAGTTGTAGAAGCGGAAGAAGCTTCGATTTGGCAGCAAGCCCAAGAGGCCGCCCGCGTCAAGACTAAAAAAGAAGAGCAGATCGCGGAGAGTTACAACCTAGGAGATATTTACGATGACTCAATCCAGATGTATTTGCGCGAGATCGGCAAAACACCACTTCTCAAAGGAGCAGAAGAAATCGAGTTAGCCAAGAGAATTGCCAAAGGCGATGTAGCTGCGCGCAAAAGATTAATTGAAGCCAACTTGCGTTTGGTGGTTTCGATTGCCAAGAAATATATGGGTCGCAATTTGGGATTACTTGATTTGATTCAAGAAGGCAATCTAGGACTTTTCCGTGCAGTCGAAAAATTCGATTGGCGTAAAGGTTATAAATTTTCAACTTATGCCACATGGTGGATCCGCCAAGCCATTACCCGCGCTTTGGCTGACCAATCCCGCACGATCCGCATCCCGGTGCACATGGTGGAAACTTTAAACAAATACGCCCAAGCCGAGCGCCAGCTGGTGCAGGACTTGGGCAGAGAGCCGCTGCCGGAAGAAATTGCCGCGGAAATGGGTATCGAAGTTGAAAAAGTTTATCAGCTCAAGAAAATTTCCCAAGAAACGGTATCTATCGACACTCCGGTAGGAGATGAAGAAGACCAGGATTCGTCTTTGGGAGACTTTATCGAAGATCCGGATTCAGTCACCCCGGCCGAAACCGCCGGGCGCCAGATTTTGCGCGAATATGTGCAGGAAGTTTTGAAAGATCTGGATCCGCGCGAACAAAAAATCCTCAAAATGCGCTTTGGGCTGGAGGACGGAGTGACGCACACTTTGGAAGAAGTCGGCAAAGAATTCGGTGTCACCCGGGAGCGCATCCGCCAAATCGAAGCCAAGGCTCTGGAGCGCATCAAGGACCATTACAACATCGGCAAATTAAGGGATTACTAGAAAACAAAACACCTCACGTTTGTGAGGTGTTTTCTGATTTATTACTACCGAAGTTTTCGGACAAATTCTTTTTCCATGGCTCCGAGGTAGGGAAGCGCGAAGCGATCCAACCCGTACCAGCCGCCAACTCGCCAGGCGAGGATTAGGAACAGCTGCAGGAAAAACAGAATCGGATTTGTGCTAACAGTGCCGGCCAGCAGATAATTCATATTCATGAAGCTGCCGAAGAATGCGGCAATGCCGGTGACCAGTCCCAAGATCAAGGCCAGTCCCACTGCAATTTCACCATAAGTGACCAGGTAAGAGAAACCAACCGTATGGTGCAGCACGAAGTTTTGCAGGAACGAAGCGTACCAGCCTTGTACATCCGGATGCGCTCCCGACGCTTTTTGCAACGCGCCCATGACAAACCCTTTGATAGCTAATCCGGCCTTAGGCCCGACCCAGACCGGGTTTTGGTATTTTTCCCAGCCGGCATACAGCCATTCCCAGCCGACATAAATTCGGATGATGGCCCAAATCCAGGCATAGCGGACATCGGCAAACAACATCCGCGCCAGCTTTGGTTCGGGGATATGTGTCACATAATCGCTCGATTTTGACATATTTTGTTTGTTTTTCTTAATGATTTCTCTTTTGTTTATTATACCTCACCTGTGAAATGATTAAAAGAAAAAATATCAGACGACGTCTGATCATCTTTGACTTTTACTGGAGAGTTATGTCATAATTTGGACAAATAAACGGGAAATGAAACAAATAAAAAAAATATTGTACCAGGAAGTCGAACCTTACACAGGCTATTTATTGCTGTTGCTGTTTTTGATTTTTCTTGGAGTAGGCATGGAGAGCATCTCGCCATGGTCTTTTAAATTGCTCATCGACAACGTTTTGGGCGGAGAACCTATCGAAACCGGGACCGCCATGGCTAAAATCCTTTCTTTTTTAAGCTCGCGGGAAGCTTTGGGATTTTTCGCGGTATTTGTGTATTTCGCCAGCACCATGACTTACAGCTTAATGGATTATTTTATCGGGGTGACCAGCAAAAAGCTCAACCGGCGAATTATCGCGGCATTTTCTCAGAAGGCTTTTGACAGCCTGGAGCAGCTTTCATCCAGCTTCTACAAAAAACAGCAAATCGGCGATTATATCTACCGGCTTTCATACGATGTTTCCGCTTTGGGCGAATTGCTGGAAGAAGGATTGCTCCCACTGGTCACCAACTTTTTATTTTTAATTTTGACCATCGGAATATTGTTTTACATCAATGCCCAGCTGGCTGTTTTGTCTCTAACGCTTTTGCCCGTGCTGGCTTTGAGCATGTGGATCTTTAACAGGAGCATTAACCAAACCACCGAAGCTTCCGAGCGGTCCAATAGCACGCTGTTTTCTTTTATCCAGGAAGTGCTCAGCCAGCTGCGGATCGTGCAGTCGTTTAATAAGCAAAAACGAGAATCCGCCTTATTTCAGGAAAAAGAAACGACTTCGCTGACCGAAGAATTGAACATGCACGGATTTAATTTCTTGATTGATTTGGTTATCGGCCTCATTGTTGCTGTGAGTTATTCCATCATTTTGCTGTATGGAATGAGGCTGGTGTTTTCCAACCAAATGACCACGGGTTTGCTCATTGCATTTATCTTATACTTGGATAATTTAAGCCAGCCGTTGCTGTCATTTATTAACGGGGTCACGACCACAAAAGAAAATTATGTCAAAATCAGCCGGATGAAGGACTTTTTCGAACCGCGTTTTAAAGAGCATGATAGCGGCCATTTAAGTCTCCAGCGCCCGCCTCATATAATTTTCGACCGGGTGACCGTGAGCTTGGGCAGAAACCAAGTCATTGTGCGGGACCTGTCGTTCGAGTTTCCTGCCGGCAAAAAAACCGTGGTGGTGGGCGTCAACGGCAGCGGAAAAACCACGGTTACCAATTTGATTTTAGGATTTTTGCGCCCGTCCAAAGGCAAAATCATGCTGGATGGCCAAGACTTAACGCGCTATGATTTGGCGCATTTGCGCGAGGACATTGCCTATGTGCCGCAGGAGGTAGTATTGTTTGACGATACCATCTATAACAACATTGCTTTTGGCAAGGGTATCACCGATCTGAAGGAGATTAAAGCAGCGGCGGAGTTGGCCGACGCATCCGGTTTTATCACCCATCTGCCGAAACAATACCAGTTCGGAGTGGGGGAAGACGGCCTCAATTTGTCAGGCGGCCAACGGCAGCGCATTATGCTGGCCAGGGCGTTCTTGCGCACTAAGGCTAAAATTTTGATTTTGGACGAGCCGCTTTCCGCTCTGGATGTCAAAACCCGCAGCATTGTAATGAACAACCTCAATGCTTTTGCCCAAGGCAAGACCACGATTTTTGTTTCCAATGTTTTGGAAATAATTAATCAGGCCGACCACATTATAGTCTTGAACGAAGGGCGTGTGCTGCATGTCGGTTCAGCCAAAGATTTATTTAAAGAGAAAAAATTGGCTGACCTTTTTTTGGAATCAAACTGATATGAGCTTGATTAATTGCTCGCGATCTCTTATAATAATCGTAAGTTTTCTTCCATGTTGAAAGAAAAATTCAATTTTGAACCAAGGTGGTTTGCGGTTGTGATCTTTTTCTTCACTGGCGTTTTTACCGGCGCTTTGATTTTGTTTATCTGGGTTTTTAATGGCGGGAAATTTTACGGCATCCAAAGAATTCACCCCGCCCGTTCCAATTATACGTTCATCAATCCACTGCTGGCGGTGAACGTAAGCCAGCCAAGTTTGATCCTTCAAAGCGACAACATAAAAGTTAAAATTCAATCTTTGATCCAAAAAGGCCAGGCTTCGGGACAGCTCACAAATGCCGCCTTTTATTTCCAGGAGATCGAATCGGGCCGCTGGTTCAGCATTAATGAAGACACGAAATATTTGCTGGGCAAATTTTTAAAGGTTCCCATTATGATCGCGTACTTCAAGGAAGCGGAAGCCAACCCGGAAGTGCTAAATAAAAAACTGGTTTACAAGATCCAGCCCGGCGACTCTAGCGGCGGCGACCAAGCAGATATGCGTGAAGGCAAAAGTTACCCAGTGGAAGATTTCATTAAAGACATGATTTTGCACGATTCCGACTCTTCGGCTATCATTTTATTCGACAATATAGACAAGAGCTATCTCAACGAAGTCTACAGTGATTTGGGAATCGGCTACCAGGAAGATAAAACCACGGATGATTATTTGACAGTAAAATTCAGCTCCTTGTTCTACCGCGTGCTCTACAATTCTACTTACCTCTCGCCCCAGTATTCGGAAGAAGCCCTTAACATTATCAGCCAGGGTAACCAGGGTATAGGTTTGGCAAGAGCTTTGCCCAACGACATGCTTTACGCGCACCGCAACCCGGGCATCGTACAGATTAAGAACAGTTCGCTCTTGCAAGATACTGATTGCGGCATATTCTATTTTCCCAACCATCCGTATATTCTCTGTGGTTTAGCGACAGGAAAAAATCCCGGTTACTTAGAGGGTTTTTTAAGCCAAGTCGGACAGCAAGTCTATCAAAATATGGTCGATAAATATAAACACGAAAATTAATTAACGGAAAGGGGTGATTTAATATGGCAAAAGTCAAAAAGACAGCCAAGAAGAAATCAGGCAAAAAGCGAAGATAGTAAACTTGGCACAAATAAATAACCCGCGCGCAGTGCGAAGCGGGTTTTTTATTGATAGTTTGAATCATTCAGCAAATAGTCGCTATTTTATGGAAAGGTTGGCGCTTGATAAAGTGCAGCCAGCAGCACCGTTAGCCGCGTAGGTCCAGCCAGAACCGCTGATGCTTGAGTTTCCAGCGCTGACGCCAGTTACCGTACTGCCGGAAACTTTGGCATTGTTGTTGTTTGAGGCAAAAATTCCGCCGCTAAAACCGGATGGAACATAGGCAGTAACGCTTTGACCCACTTGGACCGAAGAGGAACTTAAAGTAACACTGCCCGACGGACAAGGTCCAGGACTGACTTTATACGTCACGCTAATAGTTTGGGGATTATTGGTGGCATTCGGATCGGTAATGTTTATACCGCAGTCGGTAAATGTTCCGACTGCAGTTGGCGCGACCACGCTAAGCGCAAGCGATTGGCTGGCACCGGCCGCCAAAACTCCTGAAGCAGGACTGATCGAACACCACGTACCGGTTTTACCCGCCGGGGGCATCGCTGTCCAATTAAGCGGCCAGTTGCCGGTGTCTTTTAAAGTTAATGTTTGGCTTTTAGGAGCCGGACTTCCCATGGTGCCTGAAAAAGTGAATGAAGTCTGGCTTAAGCTAATCACCACCTTGGCATTTGAAGGAACCTGGGGGGTGGAAGATGTGGTAGGGGCGGGAGCAGAGGTAGTCGTGTCCGGTGTGGAGGTAGTGTCGTTCGGAGTGGAAGTTTGGTCAGTTGGTTGGTCGGTAGGGGCATTGTCCGCCACGGTATTCGAATCCTGCTGGCTATCCAACAGATTTTGCAGTTCATCCGTCAGATCTACAGGCTCCGGTTCTACATCTGGCACCAACACTTCCGCCAATTTTTCTTTTGTATTCCTGTCTAGAACACCGCTCGATTTTAACTGCTGGTTCTGCTGAAAATTCCGCAGTGCCGCGGCGGTCGCTCTGCCAAAATATCCGCTCTCCGGAATCGTTGCTGACATTTCTGGTAATTGATTTAAGTCAGACTGCAGGGCTTTAACATCAATGCCAGAGCTGCCTCTTTTTAAGTCGCGCGGAAAATCCAGCACAAATTTTGCCCGGTCTAAGTCTGTCTGCAATTTCGCGTTTTCGTCGCTTAAATCCTGGAAGCGCTTATTTATGGTTGTTATTAACGCACCCTGGTCGTTAGTTGTGGTCGCACCAGAAACTTTAGGGTGGTGTTTAGCGGGCGACCAATTATGGATAAGCAATAATTGGACCGCTGCTGCGATAATGGCTATACCTAAAAAAAGCCCGATTTTGTATTTCATTTCTTTCGAAAACTATTGAATTTAATATACCATCTTTTGGCCTTTGTATCAAAACTTTAAATCTGCGTTAACACATAACACCATCCGGCTCGTAAAGAAAGAAAAAAGTCGGCACAAACCGGCTATTTTCTTGTGTCAAAGTCTAATTGTTATATTGTGTTTCCAGCGGTCGTTTTTGGCGCAAGAGGATGACAGCTAACACTAATAACCATAGCATTGGAGAATAGACGCATATTCGTTCCATAACTCCCATCCAAGGAGTGGGTAATTGTGCCCTCAACAAAGGAAGCTGCCCGCTGACTAGGGCACCAAAAACTAGCATGGCTAAGATGGTCAGGATGGAAAAAAAGCGGAACCATCTTGCTTGGTCAACTGATCCAAAGATAATGAACAATAACATAAGCGGGAGAGCCACACCAGTCATGACAAAGTGCATAGTGTCTGTAGCAGAACCGATGGCTCCTCGCATATGCATCGGAAAGAGCAGCCATACAAAACCCAAAGCGCCCCACAGAGTTAGCAAAATTCCCGTAATGCGAACAGAGCGTCTTGTGCCGGCCGCTTTCAATATTCCTATCCCGAAAGCTACGAACAACGGATTGAAAAAGAACGACATTACTATCCAAATATGCCTGGTTGGGGCCCCTATAGCTGAAAGCTCGCTGATGGACTGGTTAATGTAGCTGTAGCCTTGCCAGCGCACAGCTAAGGTTATATCTGTGGCTACATAAAGCAGCGCTGCAATAGATCCGCAAGCGAGCAAAAATTTAGTTAGATCTTCTTTCATTGGTTTCATAGATTTTTTCTAAAATATTATAACGTTTTTTGGTTCAAATGTTAACCCCAATTATTCAAATAGCAAAAATTTAACAAGCTCGGTTCCACCTTTCGATAAAACTGCCATAGTTTTCTCAAAGAAAAAACACCACCTTGAGAGTGATGTGTCTTCTTTGGCTCGCCCTACTCAGCAAGTTTCGAACATTTGACTGGGCAGATGAATACAAGTATCCGACTGTCGTTCTCTCCCAAATGAACCAACTGCTGGCCGAATGCAAAGCGGGATAACCCAGATTTGCCACTTGTTTGCCCCTGTGGCGAGCGGTTCTGCCGAGGTGAGAGATTTGCACCGATCACGATCATCAAAACGAATGTTGCCCCTTTTTGCGAACCTGTGACGATTTGCTTAAGTTAAGCAATTATGACTCACAGTTAATTATAGTTCTGTTTCTTTATCGATTTCTAAAACCGTGAATTTAATACCGAGCGGCTCTAAAACTGTAGGTGGTATTCTATGGGTTGATCCGGGTGATTTTAGAATTCCCTCATGAACAGGAAAACAAACTCTTGGCTTAAGCTCTTTTGTATAATCGATAGCTTCAGAAAGCTTCATCCAAGGTCCGGCAACTGGCAACGCTAAAATATCAACCGGCTTATTAGGATTGGTAAAAGCGTCACCAGGGTAAAACAATTTATTGGCTATGAAATAACCGACGTTCTGAATTGGTTCTATAGATGGATGCATAAAAGCATGCTTCTCTCCAAACGCTTCAATTAAAACTCCTTTTTCAGAGAGTTCGCCTTTTTCCAAAAGCTCGTATTTTATGTTCTCCTTATCCAACAGAGAACCAACGCTTTGATTTGTAATAACCTTAGCTCGCGGATTATTTTTCAAAACTGTTTTGAGCGAATCGATGTGCAGATGGTCTTGGTGTTCGTGAGTAATAAGAATAATATCGATATTTTTAATAAAGTCCTGAGAAGTCGAATACGTCCCTGGATCAGTTAATATCCTGAGTCCATTTTCTTCAATCAATAAACAACAATGACCAAATTTTGTTATTTTCATAGCTATATTTTATATTCCCAGCCAGGTTGCCAAGAGTGGGTATTTCTCCAATCCTCGGCAAAAGCCTGTTTCCAGGTTTTATTTTTTAATAAAACATCCAAAGCTAACTGCGGGGCTTTGTGTGCTACGATAGCCACGTGCTTCCCATCATAATTTTGCTTTAAGAATTCAAGAAAATCGTTGATGCGAATCTTAACGTCCTCATAGCTTTCGCCATTAGGAAATCTATCGGTCGTCATTTTCTCTTGCATCGGTTCGACAATTTCCGAGGGCTTAGCATTATAGTCGCCGTAATTACATTCCCTTAGCCGTGCATCGGGAATAATCTGATCTGAAGTTTTGTTTTATTAGATGTTGAAGACTCTTATGTTAAACTAAACTTTTAGCGAATATCATTATTCCGTTTAAATTGCTAATTTTTAAACTTAAGGAATCTACCATTGTCTTGTCTTTGCGAGAGTTCGAGAATAATTTAAGTTGAGTTTTAATAACTTCTAAGTCATTGGTCATGTCAATATATAGCTGCTTCTCATTAACAAATCTTACCAACATCATTACGATTTTGTCCTCGATAAGAAGAAATTTATTTTTTAAGCTTTCCATCTCGAAATTTGTTTCCTCAGGTAGTTTATGGATATGATAGTTCCTTAATTCTTCATATATCTTTTCTTTGTCGTAGTTGTTCATAAACTCCTTTCATTAAGAGCTTAAGTGTATACCCTAATCAATTAAAATACTAGTGTTGACGCAACTCCCTAAATGGGGCATACTTAGTTGCTATGTCCCACTTGGGATAATCATTAGTCACGGTGGTCGGGGCTCAATAATAGATAGAAAGGACTAAATATATATGGACGATTCAACTAAAACCACAACAACTCCTGCTACGCCTAAGGAACCGACTCCTCCAACAGAAGAAAAGAAGTAGTTGAAGAAAAAACACCGAAAATAATTCGGTGTTTTTTTGATTAGTCCGCAATAATTTAAGATAACGACAACAGACAAAAAACCAATTTTAGTTCTATCGTCCACGATGGGTTAGTAAAAAACACCAATCCGCCAGCTGGCGGATTCATTGATGTTTTTATTGGCTCACGAGGTTTAAAATGGAAGTGAAATACCAAGTTTTTTTGAAACATCCTTTGCCCATTGTTCCAAAACTTCCAGACGTTTATGAATAATAACATGCTCATCTCTAAAATCTTTGACAAGTTTAGCAAGACCATCAATTGAAGTCTGAAGGTTCCTAACGTCTTCCTTTGAAGCCAAGTTCATCAAGTCTTCTTTAGTGGCGAAGACCCTCTCCATTAATTTAATATCTTCAGGTGTTAACATAGTTTATTTATTATAACTCTTCAAAATCCTTTGTCAAAGTAGATAATTCAGTTCCTACCGTCCACGATGGGTTAATAAAAAACACCAACTTTCATTGATGTTTTTTTATTGGCTCGATTATATTAACGACCTGCGAACTTTAGGCAATTACAGTATTTCAAAGATTTTTAGATTGGAAGCACTGCTTGCTACCGCTAGGTATTAATATTTTCACTACGTTTCTTAATTTTAATTAAACCTTCCAAGTCAACCAATTCAATAGGTTTATCTTTAGTAAATGCATAAACAGCCGGAGTGAATGTAGATGTAGTGAAAATGTAGCCATTTTCAGCTTTACTATTAAGAAGAGAACCATAAAAATCTCTCACAACCGGTTCTCCTACAGAATCAATCCAACGTTTACATTGAACTGCGCCCACCAATTTATTAGACTTTCTTAAGAGAAGGTCTATTCCATGATCGCCGCTTGTTTTTGTTATCTCGACAGTATACCCTTTGTTCCTGAAATAGTTTGCGACCCACTGTTCGAAATCAATACCCGACATCCTTGAAAAATCATCTGCAATGCTTAATGAATTAGGATAATTATCACCGTATCCCAAAAATTGTAATACTTGTGATATATTTTCAGAGTTGATTTCTTTATTAAGGGAGGATTTGTGTACGAACCCTGCAATTCGCTTAATCAATATCCCTGCATTTCCGGATGAGCTATTACAATATTTAGCCAGTATAATCGCAGCTTCACTATTTAATTTAAATCCTTGATTATAAGCGTGAGTTATCAAAATATCCCTTATCTCGTTCTGGTTATATAAATCAAAGTCATAAATAACAAACCATCGACGTAATTGATCATCAATCTGCCAAGGTTTTGAGGTCGTTGCAATTATCGAAAAATAGGGAAGATCTAACCTTACGGCCTTGGCTCCAGCTCTTTTCCCTAAAACAACATCCAGCGTTGGTTTGGGAAATTGCTGAATTACGTCAATGATCATTGATAAAGCTGGTTCTTTTAGCCTATCAAATTCTGAAATAATAAGAATATCATTTTCATTTAAGTTGGTGAAAATGGAAGCGATGTCACCGGCCTTAAGGTATTGCATTTCAGAAAGCGGTATTATTTTTGCACTTATTCCAAATTCAAGAGCTACGGCTTGTGCTAAAGCAACCTTTCCCATTCCTGGCTGGGCACATAGCATTATGTGAGGAAAGGGTTCGTTCAATTTTTTTGAGAAATCTATGCGATTTCTCAAGTCCTTAATAATTTTCTCTTGACCTATGTAACTCTTAAGCTCCAAGAGATTATTAGAATCCTTGGGCTTTAATGCTTCTAACTTAGGGTTGTCCTTATCATTAGTTTGGATCATATTGTTCTGGCTAAAGTAGTAGAATAATAACAGAAAATCGCCAGCAAAGCTAAGGGTATATTCGGGAGACTTGATTTAGACTTCTGATTATTCTATATCGATATCCTCTGAATCAATAGAAAATTCCTCAAATTGTTCCGCTTGTTCATCAGGTACATATTCGTACTTGGGTTTTTCTTCTTTTTTCTTATTTAATTCTTTATGACCATACCGATTGAAACTTGGGTTAAACATAAA
>CAZOKE010000007.1:0-19496 GCA_964580495.1 uncultured Candidatus Saccharibacteria bacterium | reverse complement strand
AAACATAAAAGCGGCCTTTCAGCCGCCTAGATTAAATTATCTTCAATTAGCTTACCATAAAGTTTGTCTCCATATAACTTCTTCATTAGTTTTTCGCCTTGTTCATCGCTAATATGAACTATACGTAAAATATTTGTCTTATCTATAGCGGCTTCTTTAAGAGCTTGAATATCCCACTTATCATTTGGGAAAAAAGTATATAAAAATGAACCTATTGGAAAAACGAAAAATGAGTCATTAGCTTTAATTGGCATTGTGATAGTCTGATCTGAAACTTTCTTTTTCTTTCCAACAAAAGCTGAAATAAGACACGGATAATCCAACTGTTCTTTAGGGTCTCCTTTTAATATCATTTCTCTCAATTCATTATCTTGCTCTGGGTTAAGTTTAATATGTTTAAAGAATTCCCTCGTGGTTACACTCGCTCTCCATAAGATCGAAAGTAAAAATAATTTAAATTTCCTGTAATCAACGTTTTCGCAATATGTCGATACTAATTTCCCATCCAGATGAAGCTGATTTTCAGTCTTAACCTCGGGTCTTCCGTCAAAAAGCAAGGTTTTCGCATAATTTTCGTAAGTTCCAATTATACTATTATCACAACTTTCACAAAGAATATTTCCTTCGAACTCTCCAGTTTGTACCTTAACCTCTCTGCGATTTTCTATTAATGGAACTTTGTAGATTTCATGATCAACACCATACATTAGAGAATATAAAAAATCAGGGATAATATGGGATTGCCTTAACAACGGCTTTTCTTGTAAGCATAATTTACAAATACCTTTTTCCATTGCTCAATGATATACGGGAGTTAACAAAAATACAACATAAAAAGCGGCTTTTCAGCCGCTTTATTTATTTCTATTTCCTTTTCGGTAATTTAAAGGGGCTTTGAGTGCCTTTTTTACCGGTAAAGGGGTTGATATTGCCCTTAGTAGAGTAGTTGTCGAACTTCGATTTATTTGGTGAACTTTTATAATAAGGCATAACAAAGGTGCCACTCTTCTTTGTATATCCTTTTACTCTATTCGCTGCATTAGCTACCCCAGCAAAGGATAACGAGGCCGCGAGCAGTACTAGAGCTGATGCAAAAATAAGTTTAGATCTCATAAGGTTGTTGTCCATTTAGCACTCTTTACTATATATCATTAAACAATTAAAAACAATTGGTCTTTTATATTTTATCCCAAACATATTTCCAGCCAGTAAATAAGATTAAAAATAAGAGCAGATTTGTCCACGAAAAAGCCTCAAAAAGAGCAACGGCTCCTATGATCGGGGAAACTAACACTATTAATCCCGTAATTCCATCTAAGAAATCATCAAAGCGACTCATAAAAATATGGTTCAAAAATTTTATTTATTAAGACAGGACGAATACGCAATGTTATAAAATTCTTCCCCCTTTTGTTTAATGTAACTCTTCGCAGCATCCCAATTATCGGCAATCTGATTTTCTAGCTTTTTATAATAATCTACTGTCGGTTGCATGGATGCAAAAGCCGAGTCATAAGCATTTTGTATTGCTGATGGTGAATATCCTACAAGGCCAGCCATCGCTTGGTTGGCATAATTGATTTGATCTTGTTGAGCCTTCATTGTTTTACCGTGAGCATCGTCTAGTTGTTGCTGAAATTTTGGCAGTTCAGAGGCAAGTAGGTCATCTACAGTCTTATTGCTTTGAATTCTTGCTGCAGCCTGGCATTGGGCAACCTTTAGAGTACTATCGATTGGTATCGGTGCAGGGGTAGGTGTAGTGGGTATTGTTATCGGAGTAGGTTTAACTACTTGTTTAGGTAAGGGTTTAGCTTTAGGAGATTGTGTCATTGGAGTTACTATATTTGTAGCTCCATTTGTGGTTTGCTCGCCAGAAACTGCCGCTTTAGGTTTATGAGTTATTTGCGTTGAAGGGATTGGCTGAACGTAAACAATCCCAGTCGCAATTATTGCGCTGGCTATGATAACGATTATTTTAGAAGCTAGAAGATGAAAAAAATGTGACATAAAATTTCTTTCCGCAAGCAGATACACAAAAGGCCACCCGCTTGCACATAGCCCTTTCGGACTACGACGTATTAAGTCTTAGCAAGACGGATGACCGTCTCTGTTCTTAATACGTTTTCATGCCATGCCCTTTTAAAGGGTTTAGGCACTGAATTGTAGGGTCATTTTAGCAAGATTTGTTATATTTTGAAACCCTAGCAATTATACATTGAATTATAGCGAATAATAGCCCATAATTTATATATAATGACAGTATGCCAGAACTATTTAGAGAGCCTGTTTTAACAGGTAATAACAGGGATAATAAAGGCAGGTTTAACCCAGGGACAAGCGGTAATCCTTCAGGAAGGCCGGAAGGGAGTATTTCAATTGCTTCAATGATCCGGCAGAAGCTAGAAACCAAGCCCAAAGGTCAAAAAGAAACCTATGCCGGATTGATAGTGGAACAGATATTATCTAGAGCAATCAAGGGAGATTACAAAATGATTAAGCATGTATTGGAATACATAGACGGCAGACCTAAACAACTCGATAAGGACGAAGAAATACCACTTCTTATCTTGGATGATTGTCCGAGATGTTCAAGCTTGGATGATTCAATCAAGAAAGCTTATGGTGGAAAGGAAAATCAGGCCGCGCAATAGGTTTTAACCTTAACTGATAATAGATTTAATTATGATCGGTGGACATAAAAGAGAGTCTTCTGCAAGGAAGCTAAGACGATTAAGGTTAAATAATCAAGGTAAATTCCTTAATTCTCTTCGCTTGGCCTATTTTTTGAGCCCACAAAAATTACAAAGTCAGGGATTGAAAAATGTAAATGTCAATTATATTTATAGAATTCTTGAGCTTTTATATGGATATCCTAAAAACGAAAGGGTCTTGGCAATATCGAAACCAGGGACATCCTCTTTTTTCTTAGAGGATCACATTAATATCCAAAATAGTCTTTTGAAAAGATTGTATTATAAGACTTCAAAAAATAAATCAATTAATAGGCTCTTAACGTTAGGAATTCCGTCGTTCATTCCAAAAAATACACTCTTGGTTTTTGGCAAGAAAAATATCAAGGCCATACCTAATTTCGTAGACTTTATCGAAAGGGTTATTATCTTTCAACAGTTCGAGCTAATCAAAGAGTTGCCAAATCCAAAATTCGATAAACCACAAGATTACTCCGATTTTTTAAAAAAATCTTTACTAAGAAGTCCATATGTTTCCGAAAAAATTTATAACCGTACGTTTGCTAAAGTGAAGAAAATTGGTCAATCAATGACAAAAGAACCAGGCCAAATAACCGACAAAGACATCGCCAAAGCAATATACAGCGAAATCACTCCCAAAACTCTACAGCTAGTTCGACAAACGAGAAAAAGGTTAAAATCTTACAATTTGCTGTAAGTGTCAAAATCTGTCACGTAGTTTCAAAAACCGTGGTTCAATAGAATCACGGTTTTAATTTAACCGTGCACGGTGATTTTAATATTAATAACCGCCAAAACCACCGTGCTGGCGGTTATTATATTTCCTAAAAGCTAAGCGAACAGAGGTTTACCTAGCGCTCTCCTCTGAAAAATCCAAAGCCCTACAGCTTTCTTGGTGAATAGATGTAAGTCCTCGCTCTGATCCCCACACTATCAACGAGGCACCTCACCTGTTCATCAGTTAGTAACCAGATAGCGTTTTATCAGACAACAATTCGGGTTTGAGACCCTGACTGATTGAAAACCTTATCTTCCGCTTAGCGATATATTTCTTAAAGCCCTAAAGATGAGGGAAAAAGTGGGAAGGAGTTAAGTGTTAACAAAGATACAAAAGAGAGAAACGTCACTGATTAGAATATCTAGAGAATTTAAACGTCAAATAAAAATTGATGCGGCTGTAGCTGGAGTTACAATGTCTAAGTTTTTGGATAAAATCTGTGGAATTTATTATAAACGTAGAATTCATAAATTTAAGGGTTGGATAAAAAATGGATCAATTAAATGATTTAAAATCAACGTCGGAGCTAACAGATTTTGAGATTCAAAAACTCACGAAATTTTTCGACATACTTTTAGCTATTAAAAAACGCCGTCAGAAACAGGATGATCTGCGAACTGACAAGTCAAAAGAATCAATCTATAATTAAACAGAGGCAATTATATGCTCAATAATAAGCAAAAAACGGTCATTTACACGAGGGTAAGCTCGAAAGAGCAAGCTGATGAGGGTTATTCACTTGAAGCCCAAGAAAAGCTCTTAAAAGAATACGCTGAAAAGCAAGGTTTTGACGTGGTTAAAACTTACAAAATAGCTGAAACGGCAAGTAAGGATCATGTCCGCAAGATATTCCGAGAAGTTTTTGACTATGCAACAAAAAATAAAATTAACATTATTCTGTGCGAAAAAATAGATAGACTAACTCGCAGTATGAAATCAGCGGCTGTTGTTGACGATTGGGTTCGAGAAAATGCAGACAGATCAGTACATTTCGTCAAAGAGCATTTTATTCTAAATCAAAATACTAAAGCCCACGACAATTTTGTCTGGGATATGAAAGTAGCAGTAGCCAGATTTTATACCAACAACTTAAGCGAAGAAGTCAGGAAAGGTCAGATGGAGAAACTAGAGCAAGGCGGCTTGCCCTACAGAGCACCATTGGGATACAAAACCGTCGGCGAAAATGGTCATAAATCACACGTGATTGATCCTGAAATAGCCCCATTTATAAAAGAACTATTCAATGCTTACAGTACTGGACTTTATTCACTTCATAAATTAGCAGATTATATTTATCAAAAAGGTCTTAGAAATACTAATGGAAATAAAATATCTGCCAACATGGTACATACTTATCTTCGAAATACATTTTACTATGGTGAGATAACTTGGAATGGCAAGATTTATTCAGGTACTCATCAGGGAATTATTTCAAAAGATTTATTTGATCAAGTACAAAGAGTGCTGAAAACTGGCCGACCAGATAAATATATAAAGCATAACCCCTTGTTTAAGGGTTTGGCGACTTGCGGTAAGTGCGGCCATAAAATATCTTGGTACGAAAAGAAAGGCCACTGGTACGGCCGGTGCGCCAATTATACTATCTGCAATCAGAATAAGTCGCCTGTCAGAGAAGATAGATTGATTGAACAAGTATTTCCTTATTTCGAAAATCTAAGCCTAAGCGAACAAGATATTAACCGCATCAAAGATAATCTAAAAAAAGATCATATCAGCGAGATCGAAAGTCGCCAAACAATTCAAAACGATCTTAAACGCAAGATAGAGCGAGTGAAATCTAAGTTAGATGTTCTTTATGAAGATAGACTGGATGGCCGAATTACTTTCGAGCATTACGACCAAAAGAAAATTGAAGTAGATCAGGAATTAGAACATCTTACGGCCACTTGGAATCAATTTAATAAAAACGAAATTGACTATTTCGATTTTGGGATAAACTTGATGGAATTGGCAAGAAAAACTAAGGATTTATTCCCTTATGCTACGAAAGAAGAAAAACAAGAAATTTTCACTTTAGCTTTTGAGCAAATGACAGTTAGCGATAAAACTTTAGAAATTCATTACACGCCCTGGTTCGCAAAACTACACTCGCATCTACCAGAGCTGAAACAAATTTGCGAACCTGCATTTGCTACTGTAAATACAAAGAAAAAAGACCAGACAATGTCTGATCATCTTTCTTGGCTCGGGCGGCAGGATTCGAACCTGCGACCTGGGGATTACATTGCTCCTAAAGTTACCTCTAGGGATGGACTATATCATGATCCTTTCGGATCCGAGGCGCTTCGATCATCTTTTGATCTACTCTCCGAAGAGATAGTCTCTACACCTTTCCAGCTCCAGTTTTTAACTGGGGCTGGACTTGGCTCGGGATTATCCTTTTTGAGGACTTCCCCGAATTCACCTCGTTTTTCAACCTGGATTTCTCCAGGAAGCTGCGATATTCCAGCATGTGATTCTCTATGACAGTTAGCGCAAATCAGCACGCACTTGTCCAATTCGTTTTTGATCTTATCCCAAGATCTTGTGAGACCTCTTGTAGAAATCTCGAAATCTTTTTGGGAAGGATCAAGGTGATGGAAATCAAGTCCACCTAGATACTTGCTGTAACCACAAAGAATACATTTTCCGCCTTTATATATTCTGGCCATTTCACGAAGCTTCTTTCGTCGCTTCCGAACAGCCTCGATCATATATAGACGGCGGTTGGAATAGGTTCTATTGTCTGGCATGCTTAAAGCTTTCTGCCACCAATTAACCTAAGATTCACAGTCCCTCGCTCTACCGCTGAGCTACGCCCGAATAATACGGTAATTTAACATAAAGATTCTAACAAATAACTTGGGTTTTATCAAGACTTATTTAATCAGCGAAATGGGGAGAGTCAAATTGACCATACCTTGGAAGTTTTTAATTAATGTATACTATAAAACATAAATCTATTAAGATTTTTTAATTAAATAAAAATATGAGAAAAATTATTGTTCTGGAATTTATGTCCCTTGATGGCGTGATACAAGCGCCTGGCGGACCGCAGGAAGATACCTCCGGCGGCTTTAAATACGGCGGTTGGACTTTTCCTTATGCCGATGAATTTTTTGGAAAGGTCATGGCAGAGCAGATGGCGGGCGAATACGATTTGCTCCTCGGCCGCAAAACATATGATATATTTGCCGGATACTGGCCGAACCATACCAAGGACTGGCCCCAGGTGAATAAGATTACCAAATATGTCGCTTCCAAAACGCTGGTTAATCCCGATTGGGAAAATACAGCCGTTATCGAAGACGACTCCGATTTAAAAAAACTGAAAGAATCGGACGGGCCGGCGCTTCAAGTCTACGGCAGCAGCAATTTTGTTCAGACACTGCTTAGGCTTGATCTAATAGATGAGTTGTGGTTGAAAATATACCCGGTTACGTTGGGCAGCGGCAAACGATTGTTCGGGGAAGGAACCAAACCGGCGGCTTTCACATTGACTGAATGTAAAACCTCGCCCAGAGGAATTATTGTAGCTAATTACAAGCGAGCCGGAGAAGTTGAAACAGGATCGTTTTGATGCTGAAATAAACAAAGGACATTAGCAATTGCTAGTGTTTTTTGTTACCCTTAGAATATGAAGAAACCCAATAATGTAAAAGAATATATAGAACTGGCCCCGGCTCACATGAGACCTTCGTTGAATCAGCTTAGGGCTCTAATAAAGAAAATAGCTCCAACTGCAGAAGAGCGTCTCAGCTACGGCATGCCGTATTATGATTATCGCGGCCGACTGGTTTATTTTGCAGCCCAGAAAGATTATGTTGGCCTATACATCCCGCCGCCGATTATTGCCAATCATGCAGAAGAACTTGAAAGTTATGTAACCACAAAATCCGCGATTCACCTGCCAGTAAATAAATTTCCAAAATCACTCATTACAAAATTGATAAAAGCAAGAATGAAACACAATGAACTTAGAATCGAGGAAAGCCAGGAGACGTAAGAATGCCTAAGATTTCACAAGGTGTTGTTCATACGGTTCCGGCAGATTTGAAAAAAGTTTTGCTTGCCGACAAAAAAGCTCTGGCTGCGTGGGAAGACCTGACTCCGCTGGCGCGCAACGAATGGATTTGTTGGACCATTTCGGTGACTTTGCCGGAAACCAGGAAAGAGCACGTCAAAAGGACGCGCTCGGAACTCAAGGAAGGAATGCGAAGGCCCTGCTGCTGGTATGGCTGCCCGCATCGCAAAGACAAAGCGGTTAGTCGTTCCGTGCAGTGGGTGCTTAGTAGACGTAAAAAATAATTTTAATTTTGTTCTCTTCGAGAACCAGGTTGTGGCGAAAGGGAAAATATGCAACCAATTAAGGAAGTTACATTTGAACGAACTTATGACGCGCCGGTTGAGAAAGTCTGGGAAGCTTGGACAAAACCGGAGCTCCTCAAACAATGGTGGGGGCCGGATAACGTGATTATTCCAGAATGCGAAGTAGATCTTAAAGTTGGCGGGAAATTTTATATAGTGATGGAAGCGGGGGAGGCGATGGGGCCGTACAAAGGCACGCGATGGCCCATGGATGCGGAATATACAGTTGTGGAACCGAACTCCAAATTAGCTTACAAATCCAAGGCTTGGACCGAAGGAGCCGAAGACGCGACCGGAATTGAACAAGTTACAGAGCTGGTTTTGAGCGAAGAAAACGGCAAGACAAAACTTAACCTGAAAGCTTCGGTGTACAAGATCGGTCCAGGCGCCCAAATGGCAATTCAAGGAATGCAGGCTGGGTTTACTCAACAGCTAGAAAAACTTAAAGCTTTCTTGGCAACGTAATCAAAATTGACCACGTATGTGGTCTTTTTTGTATGGGTTGCAAAAGCGCTTGGCAAAGTATTACACTAAATTTGTATTATTAGCAATAATTTTATGTCTAGGATTACCATAGCCATTGCTATTTTGGGCCTGCTGGCAGTCGGTTATCTGCTCTCGGCCAAGCCGAAGCCGAACCAAGAAATTTTAATAGGAGGGCAGAGGGATGCTCATGGGTGCCTCACACCGGCCGGATTTGCTTACGATGAAGAAGTTGGAGCTTGCATCCGCGCTTTTGAAATGACTCCCGGCATTAAGAAAGCCGCTCAAATTGCAGTTGCTAAAACTGGGCCCGGATATGCGCTGACGGTTGTATCTTTTAATTCGTATGAAGAAGCCGGAGCATACGATATTATGTTGGAGCGGGGAGTTGAACGCGCAAAACAAACCGTTTACATCCGAAATTGGGAAGTCACTGAAAAACCCTAACCTTTCGGATAATTTATGTTATGATATTTGGTGGCAAATAAAATGATCTCTTATCTATACAATCATATTTTCAAGCCTTTGGCTTTCCGGCGCGATCCGGAAGAAGTGCATGACCGCATCACCAGACTCGGCAAGTTGCTGGGAAAGTTTGCGTTTGAGAGATTTGTAACGCGCAAATTTTTCTTTTACGAAAATAAATCGCTGAAACAAAATATTCTAGGTATTTACTTTCCCAATCCCATCGGGTTGGCTGCTGGCTTTGATAAAAATGCGGAACTGACCCAGATCCTGCCGGAAGTGGGGTTTGGGTTTGAAGAGGTTGGATCCATAACTGGCGAACCATGCAAAGGCAATGATAAACCCAGGTTATGGCGACTGCCATTGTCCAAATCTTTGGTTGTTTATTATGGATTGAAAAATGACGGGTGCGAAATTATTTCCGAAAGATTGAGAAATAAGAAATTCAAAATCCCGATTGGAATCAGTGTGGCCAAGACCAACAGCCCGGTAACTGTAGACACTACAGCTGGCATTGCTGATTATGTCAAAGCCTACAAAGTCATGCTGCCGATTGGCGACTACACAACAATAAACATAAGTTGTCCCAATGCTTTTGGCGGCCAGCCGTTTACGGATCCCGCGAGTTTGGATTTGCTTTTGGCCGAAATCGATAAAATTCAGACAAATAAACCGGTATTCATAAAGCTGTCGCCAGATTTGAGCAAAGTCCAAATTGATTCGATTTTGGAAATATTGGGCCGGCACAAAGTGCAGGGGATTATTTGCACCAACCTGACCAAGAACAGAGACAACCCCAAGATTATAGAACAGGTTGTGCCACAACAAGGCGGCTTAAGCGGCAAAGTTGTGGAGGAGTTGAGCAACGAGTTGCTTGCTTATATCTATTCCCAAACAAAAGGAAAATATGTATTGGTCGGTTGCGGCGGCGTGTTTACGGCAGAAGACGCTTACAAAAAAATCAGGCTGGGAGCTTCACTTATCCAAATGATCACGGGCATGATTTACGAAGGGCCGCAGGTGATTGGGGAGATTAACAAAGGATTAGTGGAATTGCTTAAGCGTGACGGGTTTGATTCCATCTCCCAGGCCGTGGGAGTGGATGTAAAAGAATCTATTCGACAATTATAAGTTTTTTGTTATTTTCGAGAACCAAATTGTCACTTTTCTTCTAGAAGAAAAGTGACGGAAAAGAAGTCGGAAATTTGCCAATCCTCGCGACAAAAGACAATTCAGTTCACTGGCTTAAAAGCCAGCCTTATGGCTGGCTTGTGCTCAGACAGCGGCAAATTTCCATTAAACCAAAACCAAACTGCTATATGAAGGAAATATCTGCTCAGTTAGACGTTAAAGGATTTACATTAATTGAATTATTAGTTGTTATAGCTATAATCGGCCTGCTGGCTGGAGTTGTTTTGGTGGCAACCGGCAATGCGCGGGGCAAGGCGCGAGATGTACGCAGGGAAACCGAGCTTAAACAAATCGGGCAATTTTTGTCCGGTTCGACTTGTTATATCCCAAATGCCGGTAGCGGTGATTATGATATCGCGCAGCTCGTACCGGAATTGCAGAGCAAATACCCGCAGTATGCCTCAATGATTTCCAACCCGCCGCAGGATCCGAAAACAGGTTCTTCTTCTCAAACCAATTACCGCTACATCGTGACCGACGATAATCATTGCGATTTGTACGCCAATTTGGAAAACCAAAACGAACCAATTACATTAACCAATTTGACCCAGCCGACTGCCGGCGGGGGAACCGGGGTTTTGAAAGCAAACTCCGACGGCCCGAACGGCACGCCGATTTATTACCAAATCGGGAAATAAGTGGTATAATGCAAACACCAAAAATGGATTTAGAAACACAAATAAAAAGCATAATCAAAGGCGATGTCGCAACTGACCCCAAGACTTTGGGTGATTTTTCTAAAGATGCTTCTCTGTATAAACTTAAGCCGCAAGTCGTGGTTTTTCCCAAAGACAATGACGATATCAAAAATATCGTAAAGTTTGTGGCGGACCAGAAAAAAGCCGGAGTCAATTTGTCGATTGCCACTCGGGCAGCAGGTACGGACATGACTGGCGGACCATTGAGCGAGTCGATTGTTATCGGCACCACCAAATACCTCAACCGCATAAAAAATTTCGGCAAAGACTGCGCCGTTGTCGAGCCGGGAGTTTTCTACCGCGATTTCGAGAAAGAAAGCCTCAAGCGCGGCTTGCTGCTGCCAAGCTACCCTGCGAGCAGGGAAATGTGCACATTGGGCGGCATGGCTGCAAACAATTCGGGCGGCGAGCTGAATCTGCTTTATGGCAAAACCGAAAATTATGTCGCGGCGCTCAAAATGGTTTTGGCCGACGGCAAGGAATATTCATTCAAACCGCTGAGCATGCCGGAACTGGAAAAAAAGAAAGCGGGATCAGGGCTGGAGGCTCAAATTTACCGGGGCATGTTCGATCTGATCGAGAAAAATTACGAGTTGCTGCAAAAAGCCAAGCCTGACGTGTCCAAAAATTCTGCCGGATACTATCTTTGGAATGTTTATGATAAACAAAAAGGCATTTTTGACCTGAACAAAATGATTGTGGGTTCGCAAGGAACTTTGGGGGTGATCACGGAAATTACTTACAAACTCGTGAAGCCGCATACACGCGAACATTTGTTGGTGGTGTTTTTGGATGAGCTAAGCCATTTGCCGGTTATTACCAACCACTTGCTGCGATTTAAACCCCAATCGATTGAGTCTTATGACGATCAGACTTTTAAAGTCGCGATAAGGCTGCTGCCGGATATCTTGGGCCGGCTAAAAGGGAATGCAATAAAGTTATTTTTCGGATTTATCCCAGAACTTTGGATGACCTTAACCGGCGGCATTCCCAAGCTAGTTTTGCTGGCGGAATTTTCATCCGACACGGAAAAAGACGCGCTGGAGCGGGCTAAAGAAGCGCAGGAATCTTTGAAGGAATTTAATTTGCGTTCCAAATTGGTGCTGTCGGATGATGACGCGCAGAAATATTGGGTCATTCGCCGCGAAAGCTTTAACATGCTCCGCCACCATGTCTCCGGCATGCGCACCGCACCCTTCATCGATGACTTCGTGGTGCACCCCGAAGTGCTGGCGGAATTTTTGCCCAAACTTTATGCAATTTTGGATAAATACAAACTGCTGTATACTATCGCCGGACACGTTGGCGATGGCAACTTCCATATCATCCCGCTTATGAAAGTCGGGGATCCGCACGCGGCAGAAGTCATCAAAAACCTGGGCGAAGAAGTCTATGATCTGGTTTTGCAATACCACGGCTCGCTTACCGGCGAGCACAATGACGGATTGGTCCGCGGCCCGTATTTGGAAAAAATGTACGGCCCGGAAGTCTACAGCCTGTTTAAACAAACCAAAAAGATTTTTGATCCGGAAGATATTTTCAATCCCGGCAAAAAAGCCGAAGCCAAACTGGATTTTGCGATGTCGCACCTGGACTTCAACTAGTACTTTGGCCAATATGAATTTCGGTTTGGGCAGTATAAACATAAATTATGACACCGAATATCTTAACTGAAGAGCAAATTACTTCCGAGCTGGCCAGTCTGCCAGGATGGGAATATAAGGACGACAAGATTTTCAAGGAGTTCCAATTTAAAGATTTTTTGGATGGTTTGGCGTTTATAAATAAGCTTTCGTCTTATTTCGAGGAAGTCGATCATCATCCTGACTTGCATATTTTTTACAACAAAATTTTGTTTGAGCTGCAGCGGTTCGACATCGGCGGCAAAGTCACTGACCGTGACATCCAAGTCGCCCACAAAATTGAGGATGAGTTTGAGAAAAAATAACTAGCAAAAAAAGAAGCCGTTGGGGATTGTCCGAACGGCTTTTATAAAAATACTCTGCAGTGCTGGGAATCACTGCAGAGTATTAACTGACTTTTTCCTCCTTGCGCTTTCTCGGGCAGCTCTCGTTCGGGCATTCGTGGAGAAACTGCTTGAGGCTGATTTGGCCTTTGTACAGGTCCATGAGTCTGCCCACGATCAGCCAAGGCAGGACTTTTTGCTCGATGCAGGGGCAAGTTCCTTGTTCCAGCATCAAATCGCGCAGTCTGTTGATGAATGGGAGCAAGCCGGTGGCAGTCCCGCGCCGCTTGTTTTTTTGCAAAGTCTTAAGTGGCACGAACTTGCCAGTGGCAATCATTTCGTCTCGGACTTCAGATTTGTGCTTACTCTTGTTTTTACTGCGCACTGCTTGATAGTCGAACAGTGCCGTTTGGTATTCGGGAGGAGGTTCAGCGGTTACCTTCTGCGGTTCAGGGGACTGGTCCAGAAGCTCAGATGCATACTCAGCTTTTTCCCAATCCAAAGGGTGGTCCGAAGGGCACAGTTCGAAAAATGGACAGGTTTTGCACCATTCACCGATTCTGGGTTTGAAGTAGCCTTCGGCGACAGTCTCGGCAAGTCCGGCTTTGCGGCCGTATGGTGAGTCCGGTTGCCATTGCCGGCATTCGGTTTCAGAGAAAGTATGGCGGTTGACCACCATCTCTATCATCTGAAATATGTCACCTGCCAGCAAAGCCAAATCGTCGCTATGTGCCTGCACTCGAGGAGGTACTTTTTTGCGATATTTCCTCTGGCTTAGTACAGCAGCGCCATAGTCCTTGCGGTCTTTTGTGGCGATATTGAGGCTTTGGATGTACAAACCCTTGGGCTTGAACCCGAAGATCCGTTCGGCGACATAGTCGTAGATGGTCATCTGGACATCTTCGACCAGGTACGATCGATCGTATTTTTCGAAAATGCTGCCCGATTTGTAATCCAAGACTTCGTAGGTTCCGTCTGGGTAAAACTGGATCCTATCTATTTGGCCGTCGAGTTTGACAGGAGGGAAATTGCCCAACGGCATGCCAAGCAGAATGTTTTTGGAACTGAATTCCACTTCGAACTGCATATCCGAATATGGGATTGGATTCGTGAATTCAGCGCCGACTGCCGACACGGCATTGATCATTTTGGCCAGAAGTTCGCTTTTCCGCTGTTTTACTTCCAAATCAAATTCAGCGGGTGCAAGCGATGCTTTGCGGGTAGATGACATCCAGGCCAAGGGGATTATCTCTTGATTTTTACCGCGCGTTCCCCATTTTTCATCCATCACATTTTGGATATACACGCGGGAGTAATTAACCCAGCGTTTGATTTCCGCGGTAGTAACGGTCCGTCGTTCGCGAGAAATCACAGACCAGAAATGGCGACACATCATCTCATTGATTTTGTGCGCGACTATGCCAAAAGCGAAGAAGATTCCAAGCGGTACCGTAGGGACACCAATGAAATTTCTTCGGTAGGCGCCCAAGGCTTCGCAATTGCTGTAATCCTTGATCGCTGAGGCGGACAAATGGTCTATGCCTTTGAGGGCGTACGGGCTTTTGTCATGCATTTTACTCCTCCCAACCAAGCCTTAACTGTCCTGCCCGTTCGAAATTAATCCACTTGCGGCTGGGGCGCTTTACCGGTCTGCGGAAAGAAACTTTGGGCGAAAGCTCACGCACTATCCTAGCACGCTCTTCAAAAGCTGTTTCGGCCTGTTTCACCGTTATCGGTTCAAACAATCCAGTCAACTTTTGCTGCATTGCAAAAGTGGCCTCAATCCACTGCCTTTGGGAGCGCAACTTCCGGATTGTCCTGGAATAGACTTGGACAATACGTCCTTCCAACCTTATCAATCTTTGATTAATAGGAGCAAGAGAGTTTTCTAAATCATCCCTGGTGAGGACTGATACAATGTGAGAATCCGAAGCCGCATGCAGCCAAGCCTCAATCCACATGGAGATCTGTACGCCAGAAAGCGAGCCTGCGACTGTGCCTATCGTATAAGGCACAAACAACTTGAAATTCATATTTGCCGTCACGAGTGCTCTAAAGGTAACGAACCAAACAGTGTTGGATATGGTGGCGGCAAACAAGTGATAGATCAGGTTGTTTCGGTTGCGTGAGCGGGAAACCACTGAAAAACTCACGTTTTGAGCGTACGCCAGGCACAAAATCCATACCATCTCGCTTATTCCCCATAAAATCATAGGTCCTCCTTAAGCGTTATAGAACGCCAGCATTGTATATCATATTAGCCTCAGTTTTGTCTAGGGGTTGTTTAGACGTGAGTTTCTTTACAAAATTAAAGCAATATTTTATAATGCTTATACGTAATTAAAAACTTATAAAATGAGAAACAAAGAAAAAATAATTTCTGGGATTGCGGTCCTAGCGCTGTTGGGGTCTGTTGCGGCAAATTTGGCTTTTGCCGATGATACAACTTCGACAACAACTCCGACGACCACAACCACCCAGCGTAAAGGTAAGCCGCTAATTCAGCCCCGTCTGGACGAAGCCAAGATGAAGGTCAAACAAGAAAAGGCCAAGGCTTTGAGCCATTTAGCACAAAATCAAATTAATCGCGCTCAGAAAGAGTTTGATAGATTATCAAATATTCTTGACCGACTAGTAACGCTCCGGGCCAAGCTGGGGACAACTCCGGTTGTGACTCCGCCGACCAACACGAATACGAATACATCGACATCTTCTACCACCACCACTCCGCCTGCACCAAAAGTTGTTGATTTCACTGCTGTGGATGCATTGATCACCAAAGCTCAAAGCCAAAAAGCCGATGCTCAGAAAGCTTTGGATGCGCTAAAAGCCAGTGCAGCTTCGCTTTCAGCTTCTCTCAGTCAGGCCACAAACGATACCACCACCACTGCAATAACAACCCCGACTCAGACCGTGAAAGCATTTATGGCTTCGGTTAAAACTTTGAAGCAAAGTCTTATAGCATGGCATAAGACTTTAACCCAGATTGCAAGGGGCATGAGGCCGGCCGAAGACCAGAATAAACCCGAAGACCAGAATAAGCCAAAAGATCAGACAGAGATCCAGTCTGGCAATACAAACAATACCACTAATTCAACCAGCACTACGACTGGCGGAGGGGAGAATCATTAATATGACCACAAGATTAATTACAGCCGGAGTTATTCTGGTTGCAGCCATAGTGTTCGGATTTATTTTTTGGAATCAATTCAGCTCCAATCAAAAGGATCTGGCCGGCGGCAACACCCAAAACGTCCAGACTACGCAAACCTCGGGCCAGCACGCTGTTATCCCCAAGCACGATTCCGTCAGCTCAGTCCAAACTGAATTAAACAGCGTCGATTTTTCGACCTTTGACAGCGATTCCGCGCAGCTCAACAGCCAACTTGGCAAATAGCTTGACGTTTTGGTTTTGAGAATTTAGAATAGTTCTACAGATTAAAAAAGGCGGCTCACAAAGCCGTCTTTTTATGTTGGAAGAAATCAACCAGCCGATTGAGGTTATGACTATTTTCAAAGAAAACCAGGTTTTTCCCTGGAAGTTTTTGTGGCAGGGCAAAGAATACCTCATTAAAAAAATCAACCTTGCTTATTCGAGCCGGGAGGGCCGGAGCAAAATTTATTATTTCGCGGTTTCGGATAATACCAATTATTTCAAGCTGCGGTTCAATACCGAAAATTTGCGTTGGACCCTTTTAGAAAGCTATGTCGACTAAAAAGAATCAAGAATTAAGAATTAGGAATTATGAATATAGGACAAAAGATCATAATTCTTCATTCATAATTCATTCAAATCAAAAGGTTTTACCAAGATTGATGCTTGTGGACATGAATTCGTTTTTTGCGTCTGTCGAGCAGCAGGCCAACCCCACACTTCGGGGCAAGCCTTTGGGAGTGTCTAATAGCCGCAGGGAAGCCGCGTGCCTCATCGGGACTTCCCGGGAGGCCAAAGCTTTGGGCATAAAAAACGGAACGCCTTTGTACAAAGCCCGGAAGATTTGCCCCAAAATCGTGGTGGTCGAGACCGAGCCTGAAAAGTACCGCGAGGTAAACCGCAAGATCGTAAAAATTTTTAAAGATTATACTGACCGCCTCCAGGTCTACAGCGTGGACGAGGCTTTTTTGGATTTGTCAGACCACAAATCAAACCCCATGGTCATCGGGGCCGAGATCAAGCGCCGGATCCGGCAGGAAGTCGGGGATTGGCTGACCTGTTCGGTCGGGATTGCCTTAAACAGGTTTATGTGCAAACTGGCGGCAGATATGCAGAAGCCAGATGGATTGTCCGTGGTTTGGAGAGAAAATTTGCCGCAGATTTATCGGCACAAGGCCTTTCGCGATTTATGGGGAGTAGCACACGGATGGGAAAACAGGCTGCTGCGCTTGGGTATTCCCGGGCCGCTGCAGTTTTTGTCTTATCCTGTGGCCAATCTTTTGGCGGCTTTTGGCAAACCAGGATTTTATATTTGGCAGCGTTTGCATGGCTTGGAAGTCGACGAGTTGGATAACGAAGACAAAGATCCGAAATCCTTCGGGCATTCCTGGGTCTTAAATTTCCGCACCAAAGATAAAGAAAGGCTGAAACCCGTGATCATGCGTCTCGCCGAGAAAGCCGCCCGGCGTATGCGGGCTGAAGGCTTCCAGGCCCGGGGAGTGTATCTGACCATGGCGACAGTAGATGGGGACAATTTTCATATTTCGAAAAAACTTAAGCAATCTATCAGAACCGGCCAGGAGCTTTATCATCTCGCCTTGGATTTATGGAGAAATTGGGAATTCCGCCAAGAAGTCATGCATGTTGCCGTGGGGTTTGGCTATGTTCAGCGTGATAGCCGGCAATTGAGTTTGTTTGGCGACCGCACGCCATCACTCATCAAAACCCTGGATTTTATAAATGACCGTTATGGAGAATTCACAATCCGCCCGGCTCTTTTGACCCATTCCCAAGATTTCGCGCCTGATGCCATCGCTTTTGGCCGCTGAAAATCAACTGGGAATTAGTTGGGCATATTTCGTGGAACTTGCCTAATTTTTTGCACTTCCAAGCAAAGGTTTTTGTATCGAAAATACATTGTTGGAAAACCGGGTTTAAGACAAAATGTAAGTACCTTCCATTAACTGCGACGAAGTCGCAACTTAAGAGAAAGGGGTGAAGGATTTAAAATTGAATAGGTTTTTAGGTCTCCTTTATAAGGAAATATAGTGGGCTTGTAAAGTAGACTCGCGTTCTACTCCGGACTAATTTAGTCGGGACATATACTCTGAAAATCTCAGATGATAAATTTTCGCAAAACCTCCGTTTTATCGGAGGTTTTGAATTGGACCAGTTTGGTCTTTTTTTATTTCCACAAAATCTATATAAGCTTACAAAAAAAACCAGACAATTCTCCAATTAGCTGATCGAAATGTGCGTAGCGGCAAAAATCGGCAGAAGTTAGAGTACAGTTAGATGGCAGTTGACTCAACCTGGGTCGTATACTCGTATGCGAATTCTGGGTTGAGCCATTGCCGGAATAAAATTTGGTTGAAATATATGAAAAAGGCCGCAGGGTTATTTTTTTTATCGGTTTTGCTCCTGCCTCTTACAGTTTCTGCACAAGAGCCGACTTTGGTAGTTCCTGCCGGATATCGGGTCTCTCAAATATTTTCTAAATTGCCGGAAACGAATTCATTTACATTTGATTTCGACGGCAATTTTATTTTTTCCCAGAACTTAAACGGGAACTTCCGGATTTTCAAATCCAATCCCCAGGGGAACCAAACCGTGCTTTTGGAGCGCACGAGCGAACCGATTTCGAGCGTGTCATTTTTCCAAGGCCAGGTCTATGCCACCATCAAAGGCAGAATTGCTATTTTGCACAAAGGGCACCTGATGGATATTGTCACGGGCTTGCCGGCTTACGGCGATTATGCCAATGGTCCGGTCATCTTTGACAACGGCAAAATGTATTTTAGCGTGGGTACCGCCACAAATTCCGGCATCGTGGGGCCGGACAATGTTTGGGTTAAAAGCCAGCCCAGCATCCACGACTTGGCTTGCACTGACCTGAAAATTAATCAGCTTAATACCCAAACCGATAATTTTTTAACCAAAAAGCAAGGCGATATGGCCGCAGTCGGGTCTTTTATGCCATTCAACACGCCTGATTTTTCCGATACTTTAACCGCATCCCTTAAATGCAACGGAGCGATCATGTCCGCAAATCCCGATGGCTCTGGCCTGCAGGTCTATGCATACGGCTTCCACAATCCGAAGGGAATAAGCATAGATTCCAAAGGCAAGCTTTATGCCCTGGACCAGGCCATGGAGGACCGAGGCTTGCGCCCTGTGAAGGATGGGAAAGATGCGCTGTATGCGGTTGATGAACATACTTGGTATGGCTGGCCTGATTTCAATGCCGGAAATCCGGTCGATGGCCCATTGCTCAAACAAGATCCTAATCCAGCTCCTGTCCCGATTGCCGCATTTGACCCAGAGCGCTTATCGGATTTCGTTGTCAGCCTGTTTGGGCCCGATTCGGGATTGGTTATAAATGACAACAATAAAATTTCGGAGATCAATCTGAAATCCGGAAAGCTGTCGGATTTTGTCATGGCGCCAGATAAAATCACTCAGATCAAATTTGGTCCGGATAATAAATTATATGTCTTAACTGATAACGGCAAGAATTCCAATTTGTATCAAATCGATTCCACGGCACCGGCAAGCATTGTAGGTTCGACGGAAAGAAAAGGCGGGATAAATATAAACTGGCTAATCAGTGCCCTGGTCACGATTTTGGGAATGTCAGCGGCATATTTAATTTTCCGCCAGCAGCAAAAAACAGTCTGATAAA
>CAZOKE010000006.1:0-44798 GCA_964580495.1 uncultured Candidatus Saccharibacteria bacterium | reverse complement strand
TCGTGCACCACGAATTGCATCACGCCGGTCATTGCTGTTTTGCAATCAAAGTTTGGAATCAAAAAACTGATGATGTCCACAATCCATTCCTACACGGCTGAACAAAATTTAGTTGACGGCCCGCCGCCGGGCGGCAAGGCAAACGATTTGCGCCGCGCTCGTTCTGCGGCCGAAAACATTATCCCGACTTCCACAGGTGCGACCATCGCCACCACCGAAGCAATTCCGGAGCTGAAAGGGAAGCTGACCGGCAATGCCTACCGCGTGCCGACTCCGGTTGGTTCAGTCGCCGAATTTGTGGCAATCGTCGACAAAAAAACCACAGTGGAAGATGTTAACAAAGCTTTTCTGGAATATTCGAAAAATCCGATGTGGCAGGGAGTGCTGGAAGTCACCAACGATCAAATTGTTTCATCGGATATAATTGGCAACCCTCATTCTGCTATTGTCGATTTGTCGCTGACGCAAGTGCTGGATGGCGATATGGTGAAAGTCGTGGCATGGTATGATAACGAATTTGGGTATTCAAATAGATTTGTGGAGCAAGCAATACTAATTGGGAAAGAGAGTTAATTATTTTGTCATTCCGAACGACTACGTCGTGAGGAATCCCTCTCATGAGAGAATACCGATATTATGTATATTTGATGGCAAGTGAGACGGGAACGCTTTATGTTGGTGTGACAGGTGATATTGAAGGGCGGACGGAACAGCATAAGAAAGGGCAAATAGAAGGGTTTACACAAAAATATCGTTGTCACAAATTGGTTTATTTTGAAGAGTTTGAAGATATAGAACAGGCAATTTTGAGAGAAAAGCAAATTAAATCTTGGTCCAGATATAAGAAAGAAGCATTAATTAGATCTACCAATCCAGGCTGGCAAGACTTAAGCCTCGGTTGGCAAAGAAAGGAGATTCCTCGCGCGGTTCGCGCTCGGAATGACAAAGATGCCAGATAATAATCAAAACTCTATTCCACCAGAACAGAAGTTTGCTCAGCCAGGAGCAGTGGATCATGACAAGCTGAAAAGCTGGTGGACGGCCCACCATGTTTTAGCCTACATCGTCTTGGGCTTATTGGTGTTGGCAATTGCGAGTGTAGTTTTGTATTTGCAGGTCAATAAGTCTGTTCCGGAGTATCAAGCACCTGAGCATCATACAAACACAAACTCATCAGTCCCAGCTGATTGGAAAACATACTCGAATACGCAATATGGGTTTGAGTTTAAGTCTCCAGACCAATTAAATCCTCTTTCTGTAAACGGTTCTGTAAATGTGAAAGGGAAAGGTTATACGACTTTGCAGGTAGTAAACGGATTAAATCCCTCCATAACTATTGTTAAGAATTGGATGGATCAAAATAGCGATCCATATACATTGAAAGTTTCCTCATCTGAAGAAAGCATAGGTGGAATTACTTGGGATTTCTTTTATGATCCGGCTGGAGGCAAACCAGGATGCGACATGACGGTAGCACAAACCAAAATATCTACTGGTATTTTGAGAGTAGAAATTTTTGATGAGACTCATTGTCCTGGCGATCCAAAACAGCAGCCAAGTGCAAATTTATTAAAACAAATCCTTTCTACTTTCAAATTTACAAAAACAGAAGCCATCCTCAATTCACAATACGGCTGGACGGTTGAAAGCCCATCATCTGATCTGACTGCTTTGCAAGTTGCATATAAGACCCAAGGTAATTCGGAAACAGAGCTAACCTTTACAGGAAAATGGTATAAATCTACCCAAAAAATCAATATCAACGATCTGGAAAGTATTTTAAAAAATGATGGGTTCAATATTACAGGTCAAGCTATTACACTGAATAATTATGAAATTCAACCTGTTGCAGCGGACGGTCCCGATAGCCACATCTATGGCTACATTAAATTCGATAATAACCAATTATATGATGTGGTGATTTCTATATCTTCCAGCAAAGTAGATTTGTTCGTGAGTGACCCGTTAGCCCTGCCATCTGCTGCGAGCGCGACTAATCCTGCAGTTGGCAAGTCCTGCATCCAAGTGATAACTACTGCCAAAGATCCGGTGTCTGGCATAATCAAAGATTTCCCGACCCCTTGCGATGTGCCGGCCGGCTGGACCATCGTAGCTCCAAATTCTACTAACCAATGATCAAATCTATAACGTCAGTTAAAGTTTCAGGCAAGCGCGTAGTGGTGCGTGCTGGTTTTGATGTGCAGCTAGTTACCAATGTGCATTCGGAAGAGCCGAAAGTGGTGGATGATACCCGGATCCGCGATATTTTGCCGACGCTAAAATATCTGATTCAACAAAAAGCCAAAATTGTGATTGTGAGCCACTTGGGTCGGCCGGACGGTTGGGACACATCCAAATCCTTGTGGCCGGTGGCCGAGAAATTGGCAGAGCTTTTGAATTACAAACCTTTGAAAATTTCTGACAAGCTACCGGATTATCCGGTACCGCACGTTTATTTTTTAGAAGCTGATATTATCAAAAAAGATTATTCTGGATACAGCAAAAAACTCAAGGCAGGAGAGATTTTATTTTTGGAAAACATCAGGTTTTATGCCGGCGAACAAAGCAACGATCCGAAATTCATTAAAACCTTGGCAAAATTTGGAGATGTTTATGTTGATGACGCTTTTTCTGTAGTGCATCGAAAAGAAGCGAGCACTTATGGCTTGGCCAAATCTTTGCCGCATTATGCCGGTGTTTCGCTGCTAAAGGAAATTTCCTCGTTAAACAAACTGCTGCATAATCCGCCGCATCCGTTTGTGCTCATAATGGGCGGAGCGAAAGTGGTGGACAAAGCCGAGACCATCAAAAACCTGGCGAAGCACGCGGATTATATTTTGGTGGGCGGAGCTTTGGGCAACAGTTTCCTCAATGCCGCGGGATACGAAACCGGCAAAACAAAAGTGGAAGACGTCCGGCTGGCGAAGGAGCTTTTGAGAAACTATAAACCCAAAATTGTCCTTCCTTCCGATGTTTTGGTGGCGATGTCACCGGAAGCCGAAGCCAGAAGCGCTGAAATTACAAAAGTCCGCCCCGGCGAAACCATGTATGATGTCGGCCCGCAAACAGTGCTTAAGTTTTCGCAATACATAAAATCCGCAAAAACCCTAGTTTGGAACGGGCCCATGGGACTAATTGAAATTAAGAAATTTGCATTCGGGTCCAATGCCTTAGCCCAGGCATTTGCTGCCAAAGCGCGCGGCAAAGCTTATGGCGTGATTGGCGGCGGCGAAACAATCGAGGTCATAGACAAAATGCATGTCGCTGATTTTATCGACCATGTCTCCACCGGCGGCGGTGCAATGCTGGAATATTTGGCGGGCAAGAAATTGCCGGGAATAGAAGTGCTTAATTCATAACCCCTCCGGCCTTCGGCCACCTCCCCTTAACTTAAGGGGGGGTGTTAAAAAGTATTCCTCGCACTCGCTACGCTCGGTCGGAATGACAAAATAATAAAACTGAAATGAGCAGGAAAATATATAAAAAACTTTTACTCGTCGTCCTTGATGGGTTCGGGGTAGCGACCCCGGATCGCGGCAATGCCGTGACTTTGGCCAACCCGCAAACCATCAATGAATTGGTGAACAATTACGCTTCCACCACGCTGCAGGCTTCCGGACCGGCAGTGGGTTTGCCTTGGGGAGAACATGGCAATTCCGAAGCTGGGCACCTGAACATCGGCACGGGCCGGATCGTGGGGCAGGACATGCCGCGCATCAATTTAGCGATTGAGGACCGGAGCTTTTTCAAAAATCCGACATTCATGGAAGCCGTGGAGCATGTGAAGAAAAATAATTCCAATCTCCACATTATGGGTTTGCTAAGTCCCGGCGGTTTGCATAGCTACGAGGAGCATGTTTACGCATTGTTGGGGCTTGCTGCGGAAAGCGGCTTGGCAAACAGAATTTTCGTCCATGTATTTACCGACGGCGAGGATACCAAAGAACCTGGGCTGGAAGCGGTCAAAAAATTATCAGAAAGAATTAGCCGCATCAAATCCGGGAGCATTGCAACTGTCATGGGCCGCTTTTACGGCATGGATCGCGCGGATCATTGGAATCTGACCGAGCAAGCGTATCGCGCAATGGTTTTTGGCGAAGGAACGCAAGCCCGTAGCGCGATTGAAGCGGTGGAAAGCTGTTATGCCCAGCATATACCCGACCATATGATTCCGCCCATGGTCATACTCCAGCCCGACGGCAGTATTGCAAAAATTTCGGATAACGACGCCATCATCCATTGGAATTACCGGCCGGACCGGGCGATACAGATGACCAGGGCCTTAACCGAGCCGCAGCTGAATAAATTTGAAAAGCCCTACGAGCCGCTGAAAAATATTTTCATGGTGACAATGACCGAATACATCGAGGGGCTCAAGGCAAAAGCGGCTTTCCCCACAATCGAGCTTGCAAATGGTTTTGCGGAAACAATCAGCAAAAAAGGGCTGCGCCAGTTCCACTGCGCAGAATCGGAGAAATTTGCGCATGTCACAATATTTTTTGACGGCGGCATCCACGCTTTTCCCGGCGAAGACCGCGAAATTGTGACTTCGCCTGCGTCAAATTACCAGAACTACGCGAAAGTGCCGGAAATGTCCGCTTACAAATTAACGGAAGTTTTGATTTCGAAATTCGGGCAAAATTACGCTTTTTATCTGGTCAACTTTGCAAACACCGACATGGTGGGCCATACCGGCAACGCCCAAGCCTGCATTGCAGCCGTGCATGTGGTAGATGAATGTTTGAAAAAAATTTATACCGTTTGCAAAGAGCAAGATATTTGCATGGTCATCACAGCCGACCACGGCAACATCGAAGAAGTGATCGACCACATCAGCGGCAATGTCGATACGGAACATTCGTCCAATCCCGTGCCGTTTATTTTGGTAGCACCGGAATTTGAACGGAAAAAAACTCTCGATTCCGGAATAGCCGGCATGGCTGCCGTGATTCCGGTCGGCGTGCTGTCGGATGTTTCCCCCACACTTTTGGATTTGTTGGGAATGGGAAAACCTACGGAAATGACCGGAGTCAGCCTGCTGCCGCAGCTCGAGATCCAAGCAAAATAAGGTTATTTTAAACAACTAAGGCGGCCACAAGGCCGCTTTTGTGCTAAAATTGAAGTATGTATCGAAGTAAAACAATATTAGTTGACGCGGTATATGCCTTCATTTCTGATACCGGTGTAATATTTAAAGAAATGTATGATTTACTCGAGTCTTATCCTAACAAAAAAATTCTATTGACGGGTGCTAATGATGAACAATATAAGGTTTGGGGTTTGGATAAAATGCCTTACGAGGTGTTTACCTTGAAACATAATCCTGAAAAAACTAATCCAAAATATTTCGAAATTTTGTTAAAACAACTTAATTTAAATAGTGAGCAAGTTATCTATTTTGAACACAACTCTGAGGCCGTAAAAAGCGCAGAATCAGTTGGAATAAAAAGTTTTTATTATGATCCCGAGAAAAAAGATTTAAGAGCCCTTAAGATTTTCCTAGATGAGAATCTAATATGAAAAAGAAATGGGTGATAAAAGATAAGCCAAAAGAGGTTGCCAATTTGCCTGGGTACCCAGAGCTTGTTTTGAATTTACTGGCTTCGCGAGGATTCAAAGAGGAATCGTCAATCAATGAATTTTTAAATCCTGATTATACACAGCTTCACGATCCGTTTTTGTTCAAAGACATGCAGAGAGCCTGCAGTAGGATCTTTGATGCGATTGGAAAGCAGGAAAAGATTGTTATTTATTCGGATTACGACGCGGATGCCATAACAGCTCTTTCGGTAATGTATTTGGGACTCAAAAAACTTGGCGCGAAATTGGATTATTATATCCCTGACCGGTTTTCCGAAGGCTACGGCATGAATCCCGAAGCAGTGAAGAAAATTTGCGACGATGGCGCCAAGATTATCATTACGGTTGATTGCGGGATTAACGCTGTGGACGAAGTGCAAGTAGCGAATGGTTTAGGGGTCGATGTTATCATTACCGACCATCACGAGCTGACTTCGGATTTGCCCCAAGCGTTCGCGATCATAAACCCTAAAAATCCGCAAGATAATTATCCTTATCAGTACCTAACAGGTGTGGGCGTGGCCTTTAAAGTGGTGCAAGGGCTTTTTAAGCGTACAGCGTACAGCGTACAGCGTACAGAAATTACTGAAGGCTGGGAGAAGTGGCTTTTGGATTTCGTGGCAATCGGCACGGTGGCGGATCTGCAGCCCCTCACAGGCGAAAATCGGATTATTGTAAGCTTCGGGCTCAAAGTTTTGGCCAAAACCCGCTGGCCTGGGCTTCGCGCGCTATTGCAGCAGACCGCTTACAACGGCCGCATCGACACGTATACTTTGGGATTTATAATCGCCCCGCGAATCAACGCCGCCGGCCGGATCAAGCACGCGGACATCGCGTTCCGTTTGCTGATTTGTGAAAATATTAAGGAAGCGGAAAATTTGGCGATTGAGCTCAACCAGCTTAACACCCACAGGCAACAATTAACGGAACAAATTTTGTCCGAAGCCAAGGAACAGATCCAGCTGATTGCGGATAAAAAAGTTTTGTTGGCAGCCGGGTCCAACTGGCCGAAAGGCGTGGTGGGGTTGGTGGCCGGAAAATTAGTAGAGGAGTACGGCCGGCCAGTTCTGGTTTTGGATAAAGGCGAGCTGGTAGCCACCGGCTCGGCCCGGTCCATAAATAATTTTGATATTGTTGCCGCACTAAACCACGCGCGAGGACTTTTGACCAAGTACGGGGGTCATACGCAAGCCGCGGGTTTCAGCCTGGTCACGGAGAACATTCCGGCGTTCCACCAAAAACTTCTGGAATATGCCGAGACTTTGTCCGAGGATTCGTTGGGTCCGGTTTTAACAATCGACGCAGAAGCAGAACCAGCCAGTATCAATTTGGAAACATTTGACTTGCTGCAAAAATTTGAACCATTTGGTTTCGGCAATCACAAACCAAGATTTATAAGCAGGGCTTTCGAAGTTTTGGATATCCGGTTAGTCGGGGCAACCGGTCAGCACCTCAAGCTTAGGGTAAGATTAGGCAATCAAGTGTTGGATGCGATTGGCTTCAATCAGGCTTTTTGGACCCGGAGTTTGAATTTAAGCGATAAAATCGATCTGGTTTACGAACTCGACGCCAATGAATGGAACGGCAATCGGGATTTGCAGTTGAAAATTGTTGATATAAGAAAACAGGAATAATGAATTAGGAATTATGAATTAGGAATATTAATTCATAATTCTTTATTCATAATTCAAAAATAGGAGTATGAAAAAGCTAATTATTTACACTGATGGCGGTGCTAGGGGAAATCCAGGACCTGCCGCAATTGGCGTCGCGATTTATGATCCGGGAAAAATCAACGAACCCATTTTTAAATTGGGGAAAGTTATCGGGGTCACCACAAACAATCAAGCCGAATACAACGCCTTGCTGCTTGGATTGCAGGAGGCCAGAAAATTAGGGGCAAGCGAGCTGGTTTGTTATTTGGATTCAGAACTTGTGGTAAAACAGCTTCAGGGGCTTTATAAAGTTCGGGAAGAAGGCCTGAAAAAGATGATTGCCGAAATATTCCGAGAGCAAAATAAATTTACGCAAGTTGTTTATAAACATGTGCCTAGAGAAAAAAACAAGCTGGCGGACCAGCTGGTAAATGAGGCACTCGATAAAGCTGGATTTTAGCGGGTCCTGGCATATTTAGCATCCCGCAGGTGCTCACTTCGTTGCGCGCCAGCGGGGCCCTGCTGAATATGCCACCCGCTCTCGATTCAGCTTTATTTCGTTAAAGAAAAGGAAAATCGCCGGCAAAGCCGGCGATTTTTTCATGTCTATCTGATTCGAATATTTGTAAAATTGTCGTTGTTGAATATGGTCAGGGTTGAACCATCGCGATTTACGATAAAATGCGAATTAGGTTCTGGCAGCGGCGAGATCGTATATGTATTGCGGTGGTCGCGGCCGTCGAGCTCTATGGCTTTGACTTGGTTTTCGTTGGTGAAAAATACGTAACCGGTGTACCAATTAATTACCGGATTCGAGACGGGACTTATGCTGCGGAGTATCAGGTCTGATTTTTTTGTTTGCGGGTTGTAGGTCAAAATCTCATTGTTATCGGAAAAAAGCAGCAAGTGCGAATCCGGATCATAATTGGCATAATTCACGCCCTCATAAATTTTTTCCAGGGTATCATTTAATGTAAACAGCGAGTTATCCAAAATTAAGAAAGTATTGCCATCCCCGCGGATAATTTGTGCCGAAGAATTGGGAGGGAGACCGGAATTTATAGTGGATTGGCTATTGGTGCGCATGTTAAAGGTTTTGAGGTTTGTGCTGCTGACATACCAGATGGTGTCGCCGTCCAAATTAAAACCCGAGGTGTTGTCGACCAATGTAAGATTGTTGCCGTTAACGTAATATAATTTGCCGCCCATTTGCAGAGCCATGAACGAACCATTATTTTCTACTTTGGTAATATTGGCCGGCGTTATGGGAGTTGTTAAATTATGGGTTTGGAAGAATTTAAAAACGTCGAGGCCGTTGAGCCAAACCAAATTTCCGCTGAAAGTCAGGGGAATGCGGAAACTGGAAATTGTATCGAGATTTTGGATAGAGCCGTTATTAATATTGTAAATATTGAGTTTCGAATTTTCGAGATAAGCCAATTCAGTGCCGTCTTCGGATAAGGAGGAGTAGTTGATTTGGGTCGTGGCCACAGTTTCAGGGCGCTGCAGGAAGAGGGTGATGAAATCACGGTCTTGATTGATCCAGGTCGCGAATTGTGAATTGATCGGCAACCGTTTGGTCCATGACATATAACCGTCCTTTTCGATCCTGACGTTGTAATCTTTTGGGATGAGAAACCTGATGGTATCCGGCGTTTGCGTTTTTTGTTTCTTATCATCCAGATAAACCGTGGCTTTGCTGGGTAAAGTTTTGATGACAAAAGCCCCGGTTTTCACAACCTGAAAATTCGTCCAGTTAATCTTAAATCCCCGCGCGTAAATCACGAGGATGGGAGTAGCGATAATGAACACAACTACCCCGAAAGCTACCAACAATAGTCGATTTCGTAATTTCATATTACAGCTTATTTTACCTCAAAATTTCCCTGATTTCAACAAGGCTTGGGCATAGCCAGCAGTGCGATTTTTTGCTAAAATCGGATAGGAAACTTTATGTCTAAATTTATTATCCAAGGCGGCAAGCCTCTTTCGGGAGAAATTGAGGTTACCGGATCAAAGAATGCAGTTTTAGCGCTGATGGCAGCGTGCCTTTTGACGAAAGAAGAATGTGTCATGACCAATGTCCCGGAGATTGATGACGTCGCAACTATGGTGGAAATCCTAAGGGATCTGGGAGCACTAGTCCGGTTTGCTGACCATAAACTCTCGATTAAAGCTGAAAATATCACCAAGCATAATCCCAACCCGGATTTGGTGAGCAAAATGCGCGGATCGATCCTTATTATTGGAGCGCTCCTCGCAAGACTAGGAAAAGTTGAGCTGCCGCTACCGGGAGGCGATAAAATCGGGGCTCGACCGATTGGCGCCCACATCGAGGCTCTAAAAGCATTGGGCGCAAAAGAATCCGGAAATGGATTGCTGGGTTTTGAAGCCAGAAAATTGAATGGCGCCAAAATATTGATGGAAGAAAGCTCCGTAACTGCTACTGAAAACGCTTTGCTGGCCGCGGTTTGCGCTTCGGGCCAGACCACGATCAAGCTTGCCGCTATGGAGCCGCACGTCCAGCAACTGTGCCAATTTTTGAATTTAATGGGAGCCCGGATTTCCGGAATCGGCTCACCCACATTGCAAATAAACGGTGTGGCAAGCTTGCATGGTGCCGAAATCGAGGTTATGCCGGATTCAGAGCAAGCAGCAAGCCTTATAACCATGGCGGCGGCAACAAAGAGTAATATGAAAATAACCCGGGTCAACCCTGATTTTTTGGATGATTTTTTGCTTCGTTTGAAGCGCATGGCTGTTAATTTTGTGGTCGGAATGGATTATGTTAAAGTATCTCCAAGCCGGGATTACCAAGGTACCAAAATTCAAGCTGGCCTTTACCCAAAGTTGAATTCAGATTTTATTCCTCCAATGTCGGTTTTGGCTACCCAATGCCGAGGTGAGAGCTTGTTGCACGAATGGATGTACGAAAATAGGCAGGGGTATGTGGAATCACTGGTCAAAATGGGCGCAAATGCCAAGATTTTAGACAAAGATCGAGTGTTGATTACAGGTCCCACACCGCTGCATGGCGAAAAAATTACGACATTTGATTTGCGGCAGGGTTTGACTTTGGTCATTGCCGCACTCGTAGCTTCGGGTGAATCAGAAATTTCCGACATCCACCACATCGATCGAGGGTATGAACAGATCGAGGTTCGACTGCAAGCTTTAGGGGCTGATATAAAAAGAATCAATTAAGGTAATTGGTTTTCCGGCAGTGCTGCGCGTATAGCTAAAGGTTAGAGATGTGCGATTTCAACCCAAAACGCAACCTAATTACCATACTCGCGGCGCCGACCAATTAACTATTAACGAAAAATATGTTTTTGAAACGAATCGGAATTGATTTGGGCACAGCCAACACTTTGGTTTACATTCCCAAACAGGGAATTATCATAAATGAGCCGACTGTGGTTGCCATTTCAGTCGGTGATAATAAAATTATGGCTGTGGGCGCTGAAGCCAAAGAAATGCTTGGCCGCACGCCTGACACCATCGTTGCGCATCGCCCAATGAAGGACGGCGTGATTGCCGATTATCGAGTAACCGAAGCCATGCTGCGGTATTTTATAAACAAAGCGACGGGCAATGTACGCTTTTTCCGGCCGGAGGTTATGATTTCCGTTCCCGGGGGCATTACATCGACTGAACGGAGAGCTGTGATAGATGCGGCAACCCAAGCCGGCGCTAAGAATGCTTTTGTCATAAAAGAAACCGTAGCTGCTGCCATTGGCGCCGGGATTGATATCGCAGCACCCGCTGGAAATATGATTATCGATATCGGCGGGGGTACGACAGACGTCGCGGTGCTGTCTTTGGGAGGCATCGTAACCCAGACTTCGGTGCGCGTCGCCGGCAACAAACTTGATTCGGCAATCGCCGAGTACATCAGGCGCAAGCACGGACTTTCTGTGGGCGACCGCACAGCCGAAGACATCAAAATCAAAATTGGTTCTGCCATTCCTGTGGAGAAAGAAACATCCCTGGAAATTCGCGGACGAGATCTAGTCCACGGCTTGCCGAAAACGATCCAAGTAAAAACCAATGAAATTGTGGAAGCGATAAGCGAGGAGCTTCGGGAAATCATCAAAGCTGTCCGGTTTGTACTCCAAGAGACGCCGCCGGAGCTGGCTGCCGACATCATCGACAAAGGCATGGTGCTTACTGGAGGCACTTCTCTGCTTCGCAATTTAGACAAATACATAGGTTCGGCGACTGGCGTTCCCGCATACGTAGCGGAGGACGCGATACTTTGCGTTGCCAAAGGCACGGGTGTTGCTTTGGACAACTTGGAAAGTTACAAAAAAAGCATCCTTGCCACTCGCTAAGCAAGCTAATCTGTTAAACTTCCACAGGTTGACTTCAACCTGTTTTTTTGATATTATTTTGGATCAAAGGGGGGATACATAAGTTGAGCCTGGCACGTGGCGGCGTGATCGAGAGTATTTGGTAAAACATGTAAAAATATTTTTACGAATACCAAATGCGCTCGGACGCCAAACCTGTGCTCCAGAGCTCCCTGCAGCAGGTCATAACAACCGCAAGGCTGTCGCAAAATCGGTCCTCGTAAACAGATGGTGTTCATCTGATCCAGAGGGCCGACAGGTACGGATAGGTGAAACTAATCGGATTGAGCTAACGGCTCTCCGCGCGTAAATCCCGATTCCGGGCTTGTCGCAGTCGAAAAAAACGTATGAATTGGCAATGCCCATCCACATTGCCAGCAAAACGTTAACCGGTTTTTATGGCCTGTCACAGGTCTTCATTTTTTCACAGTCAAGAATCGCAGATTCTTGGCTTTTTTATTTTCAACAAAGCTCTGGCAGATATGCCGAAGCAATTTATTTTTTTTGGCTAAGATACTTTGAATCTTTTTCAATATGCACCGTTGCACTTTGTTCTGTTGCAGTATATTTTTACCAAGTTGTCTGTCATTTGGGACGGGCAACAGATCAGGAGGGGATGATTATGCCGCCGACTACTGCCACCCGGAATGGGAACATGATCATCAACAGTGCACAGGAGGAAATTTCCGAGAACGTGCGTCAGACCCTGACAGATCCGCAGAAGACCGGGGTCTTCGTGGGTGCGGTCGTGGGCGAGGCCGCGGCGAGGCTGGTCAACACGCTGGTCAATCCGGCAGCTTCGTACGGCCAGCAGGAGCAGTTCTCAGGCCGAGGCCGCGAGTAGGGTTATCTGCACGTGATTGAAACATATTGATACTAGGCGCGCCTGCCCAAACTTAAAAAGTCAAAGATCAGGCCTGGCTAGAATCACTATGTTTCTGGCATAAGCCAAGTCCGCTAGGGGCTTGGCTTATTTCTTTTGTTCACCCGTTCCGCACAATTTTTCCACATTGGATCAAAAATCCTTTTGTTTAAGCGATTTTTTAAATCCCTTTGACTCCGTTTTTCAGCTCTGCCAAAATATTTAAGGTTAAGCCTAAACAAAAGGCCTTTGTAAAATCGCGAAACAAAAAATCGGCACCGCTGGTTTCTACAAGACCGGCAAATCGACACTTAGCCTCACGACACTTTTAGTTTGGTCACAAAAATTGCAATCAAACTTAAAGAAATGCGCAGGATCGGTTAAAAGGCCGATTTTTTGTTTGCGTAGCTATTAACAGCGCTTCAGACAGCAGCTTTTCAGAGACGTCCCGTCCGTGTAATCGAGGCGGGACTAAGTGCTCACCGCTTAAGCGGTGAGCAATTCTCTTCAAAGCTGCTGTCTTCGCTTTAATCAAACAAAAAATCGTCGGGGATAGGGAGAGAAATAGGGAATATAAAAGGAGGCAACATGTTTTGGCAATGCTTGGGGTAAAATGGTATAATTAATGTGCTTAACGACCTCTCCTCCGGCTCCTCTCCAGGAGAGGAGAGTTCTAATATGATTTTTGAAAAAATTGCTGGGCATAAGAAACAAATAGCTTTACTCCAAAAATCCATTGAAAGCGGCAGGCTGGCGCACGCCTATATATTTTCCGGCCCGGCTTTCATCGGCAAGAAAACCGTGGCTTTGGATTTTGCCAAGCTTCTGCTTGAAATCAAAAATGATTCGAATGACTTTTTCCATCCCGACTTTCTGCAGATTGCCGGCGATGAGGAAATCAAAATCGAACAGGTCCGAGACCTAATTTATAAATTATCGTTAAAGCCTTACCAGGCAAAGTTCCGTGTGGCCTTGATAGACAATGCCGAGCGTATGAATGACTCGGCTCAAAATTCGCTACTCAAGCTTTTGGAAGAACCGAAAGGGTACACGGTAATTATTTTGGTCACCAGCAATGCCAACCAGCTTTTGCGCACAATTTCTTCACGCGCGCAGAAAATCAACTTTGGGCTGGTCCATGAATCTGAATACAAACACATGCTGCCTGAGGAGGAAAATAATCTCATAACAACTTTGGCTTCTGGCCGTCCGGGCATGGCTGTTAATATTTCTGCTGACAAAGATTTTCTGGAAGAGCTGAAACAAACGGAAAAATATTACCACACAATGCGGGCGCAAGATTTGGTGGACAAACTCAAATTGGCGTATGAACTGGCTGGTTTGGAGACGCCTAACCTTAAACATGTTTTAGATTTTTGGCAAATTAAATATGAGCAGGAACTGTACCAAGAATCAAACCTTAAATGCGCCCACAATCTCAATATCATCAGCAAGGCGCGAAGATATTTGGACCAAAATGTCAACAGCAAACTATTGTTGACCAATTTAATGCTGAGCCTCATGTAAGGTGTAGAATAATAAATGGCTCAATCTGAAATGAGAAACAAATTTATAATATTAATTCTTGCCCTAACCTTCACTGCAGCCAGCTGCAACCAGCTTTTGTTTGGCGGTACCGGCAATATGGGCGTATACCAATCCACTGACTTTGGTGATAGTTTCCACGACATAAACAAAGTGGATAAAAAAAACACCCTAAACTCGACTTCGGTCAACAGCCTCAAATTTGACCCCTCAAATCCGTCGGTGCTGTATCTGGCATCATCAGCCGGGTTGTTGCGTGCGGATTCCATCGGCAACGGATGGAAGCTTTTGGTGACGAATATTCTTGTTGCAGATTTTGCTATCGATCCAACCGCACCGGGTACAATTTATGCTGTAGGAAGTTCCGATTCCCACGCCAAAATTATAAAGACCACCGATACCGGCGGGTCATGGAAGGATATCTATACCGAACCTACGACATCCACGACAGTTATGTCCATCGCCATCAGCCCGGCAAACCATAATTTTTTGCTTGCCGGCCTGGCTACGGGAGAAATTATAGCTTCGTATGACGGCGGGACCACGTGGCAGCCCGAGACGAATTTGGATGATAAGATTTTAACCATCCGCTACGGCCAGAATGGAAACCCTTATGTCCTCTCCAGTTCACAGGGACTCTGGGAAAGCAAAGACGGAGGCAAAACTTTTTCCTTGCTGACTTCTGTTTTGACTGGAGCTGTGGCGAGCATCGACGCTCCATTTTCGTCAGTATCGCAATTTTTGGATCTGGCTTTTGACCTTCGCCAAAACGGAGTAATTTATCTTGGCACGAACGAAGGGTACATCCGAACCGTGGATGACGGCTCAAACTGGACGTTCATCCGCATGCCGGTTCGTAATTCGGAGCTGCGTACGTCAGCGGTTGGCGTAAATCCTAAAGATTCGAATAATCTTTATGCTGTGATAGGGAACACTTTATTTAAGAGCATCAACGGCGGCGTTACTTGGCAGACCAAACCATTGCCAACAGGCCAGGAAGTCCATATGATTGTGATTGATCCATCACAGCCAAACGTGATATATTTGGGACTGGGAGTTAGGAAATAGTAATTAGTAACGAGAAAACGAAATGAATATTGCAATCATCGATCAAAAACAAGGCGAGTTCCAAAAAGCTTTAGACCACTTAAAAAATGAACTGGCAACACTGCGCACCGGGCGCGCCAATGCATCATTGGTGGAATTTTTAACAGTAGAATATTATGGTTCGCCCACTCCACTGATACAAATCGCGCAGATCACGGTTCCGGAGCCTCGGGTAATCGCCATTCAGCCTTACGATAAATCCGCGCTAAAGGATATCGAGAAAGCCATCCAAACTTCCAATATCGGAATCACGCCAGTGAATGACGGCAACTTTGTCCGTCTCAATATTCCGCCTATGACCGAAGACCGCCGCAAAGAAATGGTAAAAGTTGTGGGACAGATGTCTGAAAAAGCGCGCGTTGGCATACGCAACGTACGCGAGGAAATTTGGAAAGAAATCCAGAGGCTTGAGAAAGACGGCAAGATTTCCGAAGACGATAAAATTTCCGGCAAAGAGGAATTGGAAGAAGTCGTGCAGAAATTTAATGATGAAATAAAAAAACTGGCTGAAGCAAAAGAAAAAGAAGTGATGACAATATAATAACCATCCCGGCGAAAGCCGGGATCCACTACATTAATTAAATTATTATTAGGTTTAATAGCGACCATTTTGATTCTAATTAAAGGAAGTGGACCCCGGATCAAGTCCGGGGTGGTATAAATTTATGATTTTACTTACGATTTTGGTTTTCATAATCGTTCTCGGCATCCTCGTGTTCGTGCATGAACTCGGGCATTTTATCATGGCCAAGCGCGCGGGCATGGGCGTGGAAGAATTCGGGTTCGGGTTTCCGCCCAGGCTGTTTGGCATTAAAAAAGGCGAGACAACTTATTCCATAAACTTGATCCCGCTGGGCGGGTTCGTGAAAATTTTGGGCGAGAATGGCGATTCTGCTGATCCCAAAGCTTTTGGCTCGAAAGGTTTTTGGGCCAGATTTTCTGTTCTCATTGCCGGCGTCACCATGAATTTGATTTTGGCTTGGTTTCTAATTGCGATCGGCATGACAATAGGATTGCCGACGGTGATCGGCGATGGCACTAATCTTCCGAAAAATGCGCATGTCGGCCCGGCTCAAGTATCACTGGTAGAAGTGGATGACAATGCTCCTGCCGCCCAAGCCGGACTCAAAGTCGGTGACAGTATTTTCAAAATCAACGGCACGGCGATTACGTCAATTGACCAAGCCCAGAAAATCACAAAGGACAACGCCGGGAAAGCAATTCCATATGAAATTAAACGGGGCAATCTGGATTTTTTAAAAACTATTACTCCTCGCGCCAATCCGCCGGCAGGGGAAGGCCCGCTGGGTGTGGCATTATCTTCTGTGGCAAAAGTCTCATTCCCTTGGTATGAATCAATCTGGCGGGGTTTAACCACCATGCTTGGCCTGCTCTGGGCCACGTTTGCGGCATTTGGCGGCTTGATTGTCCAATGGATCCACCATCAACCAGTGGGACAGGCGTTGTCCGGGCCGGTGGGAATTGCAGTGCTTACGCGCGACGTAACTCAACTGGGATTAATTTATATTTTGCAATTTACAGCCGTACTTTCCGTGAATCTGGCGATTATCAATGCCGTGCCGTTTCCGGCACTGGACGGCGGCCGTGTTTTGTTCTTAGTCATCGAAAAATTGCGCGGCAGGAAAATGAATCCCAAAGCCGAAGGCTGGGCAAATGCCATCGGGTTTTCGCTGCTTATCCTGCTTATGATTTTTGTCACTGTGAAAGATGTAACGCACTACGCGGACGGCTTCCAAAGATTATTCAAAAGCATTTTCTAAAATAAGCAAAAAGAAAACGGGGAGTAACATCGGTTACTCTCCGTTTTTTACGCTTTCCCGGCTTTGTTCGCTCTCGCGATTCGAGATCTTCGGCTCACCCTCGCCCAAGCCGGCCTTGTATTTGCACCACTGCTTGAGCTGAGTGAACAGGTACTGCGAGTTCGGGCCAAGTGCTAACCCGCGGTCTGCTCGTTCCATCTGTGAGGGGGTCAGGTTTCTCTCTTTCCGGAACGCCTCGCCAATATCTCGGACCCTCATAGAAAATTCGAAGCTGAATTCTTCGTTTGAGCCCAGAAGCTCGATTGTCTGGGCAATTCCACGTGCGAAATTCAAAACGTCGCCAATTGTATCCACCTGAATTCCTCCTTGGATTTCGTGAATTTATGACTTCGGGGCCGTGATGAAGTACTCTTCGATGTACCACCACTTGCCGCTTATAGGATCCTTCACCGGATCAGGTTTCGAGACAAACGCTTTCGGCATCCTGTAAGAACCGTATTTATGCCGAAAGCCATCGATCATCTGCTGAATTTTCCCTGAGCTCTGAAGCTGTTGTTGGACTGCTTTGATCGCGGCTTCCTTTGAATCCGCCCACAGCAGCGTCCCGCGCCGAGAAAAGTGGAAATCTGCTTCTTGCGGCTTGCAGCGCTGCAACGTATAGGACCAGCGAAGCTCGTACAACGGCCGGCCATTTACGTTCACAATTTTGAAATTCAAATGAACGTCAGCCAGACGACTGGGATAATTGTTCTGAAAAGCATTCTGCACGTGCTGTTCGAATTCATTGGCGCTGTTGTGCGCAAGAATCGGGTTCGGGCTCGCAGCGGGAAACACATGTGTCTCACTCTGCTGCAAGGACAATCCAATAGCCAAAAACAACCAAAACATCATTGCCCTCCTTAATTTCTGCAACACAGAGTAATTCTCTGTTGCCGAATACAGTTATATATTATACTCCTTTTTCGGCATTTTGTCAAGGATACAACAAACTGGTATAATTGCCTCATGAGTAAAACATTTGAGAAAAAAGGGCTCACAAAGAAATCAGAAAATATCTCCGAATGGTATCACGATGTGGTTCTTCGGGCCGGGCTGGCTGATTATTCAGACGTGAAAGGCTGTATGATCATCAAGCCGGACGGTTATGCTTTGTGGGAAGCCGTGCAAGCAACTTTGGACAAGTGGTTTAAGGAAGACGGCGTACGCAATGTTTACTTCCCGCTGTTCATCCCTTATTCACTGATCAAAAAAGAAAAAGAGCACATGGAAGGATTTTCGCCGGAGCTGGCCGTGGTGGAAGTTGCAGGCGGTGAAAAATTAACCGAGCCTCTGGTGGTCCGGCCGACATCGGAAACCATAATGTACAAAACTTTTGTGGATTGGATCGACAGCTATCGCGATCTTCCCATGAAAGTCAATCAATGGTGCAATGTCGTGCGCTGGGAAAAGCGGACTTATCCTTTCCTGCGAACTTCCGAGTTTTTATGGCAGGAAGGGCATACCGTGCACCGCGATGAAGCCGATGCGGAAGCTATGACTCTGAAAGCTTTGGGTTGGTATCAGAAATTTTATGAAGAATATTTTGCCATTTCGCCTTATGTGGGTTTGAAGAGCAAGGGAGAAACTTTTGCCGGCGCGCTGCGAACTTATGCCACAGAATTGGTAATGCCGGACGGCAAGGCTTTGCAGGCTGCAACTTCACACAATCTTGGCAATAATTTTTCTAAAGTTTTCGGAATTGAATACCTTAACGAAGAATCAGAGAAAGTTCACCCATTCCAAACTTCCTGGGGGCTTTCCACGCGCTCAATCGGCGGACTTATTTTAACTCACGGCGACGACTCGGGAATGGTAGTGCCTCCAAAAGTCGCACTCACGCAAGTTGTGGTATTGCCTATTTCGTCTCGCGACGAAGAATCACAAAAGGAAGCTTTGGAAAATGCCAAAAAATTGGCGGAAGAATTGCGAAAAGAAGATTTGCGGGTGGCTGTGGATGACAATTTCAAATCAACTTTGGGATTTAGGATCAATGATTGGGAGCTTCGCGGAGTGCCGCTTAGGCTGGAAGTAGGCCCTGCCGAAATCAAAGCCAAGAAAGTGAAATTTGCAAGGCGCGACAATTTCGAAAAAGGCGAGATTGTCATCAAGAGCCTGGGCAAGTCTGTTGTTGAGTTGCTGGAAAAGATCCAAAAAGATTTGTACGAGAAATCAAAAGCCGCGAAATTGGCGCAAACCGTAGAAACAGACAATTATTCGGAATTCAAAAAGATTCTCGCTGACAAAAAATCGTTTGTCCGCGTGCTTTGGTGCGAAAGTTTGGACTGCGAGAAGAAAATCAAGGAAGATACCAAAGCCACTCCCAGAGTTTGTGAACTGAAAGATTTAAACGAAAAAGCCGGTGACAAATGCTTTGCCTGTGGAGAAAAAGCGGACCGGCACTGGCTATTTGCCCAGAGTTACTAATATTGTCCTTAGCTTGCCAAAGCAGTTTTTAGCCAGTATGATTTTGACAAAAGCACACTGTTTGAAACCACAATTAATGTAAAAAACAGAGAGAGCTTAAAAACTAAAAAATTCAAAACCAAAATCAGTCCTGAAAATTAAGACATAAAGACCGATGCCGTTGTTCGACTTCGTTTACGACAAATTTTCCAAAGATATAGGAATTGATTTAGGTACTGCCAATACCCTTGTTTATGTTAAAGGCAAGGGTATTGTTATTAATGAACCTTCGGTAGTTGCCATAAACCAAAAAACCAAACAGATTTTGGCAATTGGCGACGAAGCCAAGCGCATGGTCGGCCGCACGCCGGCCCACATTGTGGCGCACCGGCCGCTGACAGACGGGGTCATTTCCGATTTTGACATTACCGAGCAGATGTTGCGTTATTTTATAGAAAAGGTTAGCCAGGCGACTTTCGGGTTTTTGTCTCGGCCGCGGGTGGTGGTGGGCATTCCGTCGGGAGTTACCGAAGTTGAGAAGCGCGCGGTGCAAGATGCGACATTGAATGCTGGCGGACGTGCAGCTTTCTTGATCGAAGAGCCTATGGCCGCGGCAATTGGGGCAAGATTGCCGGTCCAGGATCCGCAGGGGTGCTTTATTGTGGATATCGGCGGCGGCACTTCGGAAATTGCGGTAATTTCGCTGGGCGGAATTGTCGTTTCCAAAAGCATCCGGGTTGCCGGCGATGAATTGAACGAAAACATCGTGCAGTTTGCCCGCGACGAGTATAATTTGCTGATTGGCGAGCGCACGGCCGAAGAAGTGAAAATCCGCATCGGTTCGGCTTACCCCATGAAAGAAAAAAACAAAATGCCGATCCGCGGCCGCGATCTGCTTTCCGGTTTGCCCAAAGAAGTTATTGTTACTGACGAACAAATTCGGCAGGCCATGTCCAGATCGGTAAAGTTGATTGTTAATAATATTAAAACTGCGGTTGAAGAGAGCCCTCCGGAACTGGTGGCCGACATTATGGAACGGGGGATTACGCTTGCCGGCGGCGGCGCTTTGCTTCGTGGCTTAGACAAACTTCTGGCGGAAGAAACCCAGATGCCGATTACCATTGCCGATGACCCGCTGACTGCAGTTGTCCGCGGCACAGGAGTGATTTTGGAAGATATCGAGTCATTGAAAGATGTGCTGGTGCCGACACAGTTTGAACCGATCCCGAGATAAGAGGACATGTACCATGTATCATGTAACACAGCCCTGATACATGTTACATGATACATGATTTTCTATGAGATTCATCTACACCAAAGGTTTCCGGATAAGTTTTTCGATTTTCGTGCTGGTGGCGTTGGTGGTGATAATGGATGCCAAGGGCTGGCTCGGGCTTATCAAAGATGGCTTTTTCCGAGTCTATGGTTATTCTTCGAGTGTAATTTCGACTCCGATAAGCTCCGGCAAAGAATATTTCCAAACCTTGTTCACCATCCGCGATTTGGTATCTGAAAACGCCCAGCTCCAGCAAAAAATTAATGAACTGTCATTTGAAAACGCCCGTCTCCAGGCCAGTAAAGACGAGAATTTGGCTCTGAGGCGGTCTTTGGATTTCAAACAGCAATCAGATTTGAATTTGCTGCCGGTAGAGGTTATGGGCTCGGATCCGACAGGCTTTAGCCAAATCATAAGTTTGGACAAAGGCTCAAACCAAGGAGTTACGGAAAACAGCGCCGTGGTGGTGGCTCCCGGAATATTGGTGGCGAAAATTACCAAAGTTTATTCGAATTCCTCCGAGGCAACCTTGATTACAGACCCTTCGATTTTGGTCAATGCGCAAGTTACGGATTCAGGCGCCAAAGGGCTGGTCCACGGCGAACATGGCCTTGCGCTGTCGTTTGACCTGGTAAGCCAAAGCGAAATTATAAAAAACCAGGACATGGTGGTGACGAGCGGACTCTCCGGCGATTTCCCCAAAGGAATTCTCATCGGACAGATTGATTCGATCAAATCCGCGTCTTCGGATTTATTCCAAAAAGCTTTTGTCTCGCCTTCTTCAGATTTGCGTAACCTTAAATTTTTGTTTGTCGTAAAGCCGTGAGGTATTTAATTTCCGCATCAGCTTTATTTTTGCTGTTGGTGATCCAAAACGCGGTTTTTGGGAGTTTTCATTTGGCTTCGGGAAATTTGCTGCTTTTATTTTTAGTCGTGACGATCCTGAGTTCCGATCTCGGTTTGAGTTTATTTGTCGCAGTCTGCGGCGGATTATTTTTGGACTTCGCTTCCGGTACAGTCGATGGGACGATGTTATTGTGCATGTTGGCGGTTTCTGGATTTACATATGTCTTCATTCATCGCTTCGTGCCCAAAGAACACTCGGGTTTGATCCTCACGGCTTTGGTGGTGTTGAATACGATTGTTTTTACCGCGGTGTTTATCGCAACCAACAGGGTTTTTGCCGCAATGAATTTGGATTCGGCTGTTGACTGGAAATATTTTTTGGGCAGCAAGCTGCTTAAAGATTTGGCTGTTAATTTGATTTTCTTTTACCCGATTTACTGGCTTTATTCAGTTTTGGTCCGGAAACTCGTGTTTGCTAGATAAAACTTCACCCTCTCTGTCTCGCTTCGCAAGGCATCTCCCCCTGAGTGGGAGAATGACAGGAAGGTTATAAACACCCTCACCCCGGCTCCTCTCCCAGAGGGAGAGGGAGATCTATAAGGAAGAAAATCAATTGGATCCATTTGAAACAAAAAATTATCTCAAACGGAAAATGTCCTTTGGCAAGGACCTAAGTTTCGAGGAGATCTATATCGACAAGACAGAAGAGCCGACAGTCATAGATGACGAGCGGGACAATTTGGGCGTGCGCTTTTTGGCTTTTCTGATGCTGCTTCCTTTTGTAATTTTGGTCGGACGATTGTATTTCTTGCAGTCAATGCACGGGGCTGAATACAAAGCGCTGGCAGAAGGCAACAAATTACGGTCCACCCCCACTTTTGCCCCGCGCGGCCTGATCTTGGATGCAAACGGCAAAACCATTGCCGGCAACCTGCCAAGCTTTGAGCTGGATATTGTGCCTGCGGATTTGCCCAAGGATCGACAAATCTTGGACGCGGACTTAAGCCAAGTCGCAACCATTTTGGGCAAAGATAAATCGGAACTGGCTTCCACGATTTTAGCCGCCGACAAAAAGTCTTACCAAAACTTGATGCTGGTCCAGAACATCCCCAAAGACCAGGCTTTGATTTTGCTGTCGCGCGCCAGCGAGTTTCCAGGCTTCGATGTTTTGGACAATCCCATCCGGGATTATAAAGACCCCGAGGTATTTAGCCATGTGGTCGGCTATACCGGCAAAATTACCCAAGACGAATTGGACTCCCATCCGGACCAAGGCTACATGCTCAATGATTATATCGGCAAGACGGGTTTAGAAATTGAATACGAAAATTATTTGCGGGGCATAGTCGGCCAGCGGCAGATAGAGATCGACGCCCAGGGCAATTACAAAAAAACTCTGGCTGAAGTGCCATCCAGCCCGGGAGAAAATATCAAGCTTAACATTGATTATGATCTGCAGAAGGTTATTTACGACAGCCTCAAAAAAGTTTTGGACAGCCACAATATGACCAAGGGCGCAGCTGTTGCGACCGATCCCAAGACTGGCAAGGTTTTGGCTTTGGTCAGTTTTCCGTCTTTTGACAACAATTTATTTGCCCAGGGCATCAGCCAAACCGATTATTCAGCACTCATCAACAACAAAGACCATCCGCTGCTAAACCGCGTCATAGCCGGCCAATATCCCCCGGGCTCCACAGTAAAGCCCATGATGGCTATGGCCGGGCTTTCGGAAGGCGTAATCACACCCGAAACTCAAATTAAAGATGACGGCGTGATCCGAGTCGGAAATTTTACTTTTTACGGCTATGAGCACAGCGGCTTGGGGATTATGAATGTTTACAGCGCAATAGCGCGCTCTTCGGATATTTATTTTTATACTTTGGGCGGCGGCCGGGCCGGGACCAATATCGCGGGTTTGGGACCGGACAGAATCGCGGAATGGTTTAGGAAATTCCATGTCGGATCAGCTCTGGGGATAGATTTGCCGGGAGAAAAAAACGGATTGGCTCCGGACCCATCGTGGAAGCAGAAAAATGTCGGCGAGCAATGGTACCTCGGAGATACATATCATTATTCCATCGGCCAGGGATTTATGCTGGTCACCCCGCTGCAAATGAATTCGTGGACTGCGACAATCGCCAACGGCGGCACGGTTTACCAGCCTTACATTTTGGATTCGGTTTTGGATAAAGACGGCAAGGCCATCAAGCAAATGCAGCCCCATGTCTTGTCCCAAGGACAATTTGACCCCAAATGGATCAAAGTCGTGCAAGACGGCATGAGGCAGACAGTTACACAAGGTACGGCACGAAGCTTGCAATCAGTACCCATGCCGATTTCCGGAAAAACCGGTTCAGCCCAGTTTGATCCCAAAGATTTAACCCGCACACATGCGTGGTTTACTTCCTTTGCGCCGTCAGATGACCCGCAGATAGCTTTGACTGTTTTGGTGGAAGGAGCAGGCGAGGGCGGAACGTATTCAGTTCCGGTCACGAAAGATGTCATGAACTGGTTCGCGGCAAATAGGTGGAAAAAATAATTTTGTAGCGTTCGGGCAGCCGCTTTTTGGATGACGTGAAAATCCGCAATTTAAATATACTTCAAAGTGGATTTTCACTCACACGACAATTTCTGATTAAGTTGCCGAGTGCCCCAAAAAGCGGCTGCCCTCACTTAAAATTATTTTTGAGAAAGGTAAAGGAGAAAGTTATTTATTTTTTGCCCTTTTGTCGAGACTAAGATAGAATGGTTCAAAGGCTATTATGGCAGCAGGGAAACACAATAAAAACGAAATTGGCATCAAAATCCGCGAGTTTTGGCGCCGTTTAGGCCCAGGTTTGATAACCGGTGCGGCTGACGATGATCCCTCGGGAATTGCCACTTATTCCCAAACCGGAGCGCAATTCGGCTTCGGATTTTTGTGGTCAGCGCTGTACCAATTTCCGCTGCTTGTGGCAGTACAGGAAGCTTCTGCCAGAATCGGGTTGGTGACCCGCAAGGGATTGGTTGGCGTGGTCAAAAATTTCTACTCCAAAAAGATTATGGTGGCAGTCGTGTTGTTGGTTTTGATTGCCAACACCATCAACATTGGCGCAGACATCGGAGCCATAGCCGCTGCCAGCAAACTGGTAGTGGATTTGCCTTACGTGTTTTATGCAATTGCTTTTACTTTTTTAATAGTGCTGCTCGAGGTGTTCATCAGTTACCGCAAATATGCCCGGTTCCTCAAATGGCTGGCGCTAACTCTGCTGGCTTATCCTGTCACGGCATTTATAATCCATGAACCGTGGGCAGAGATTTTGCATTATACATTTATCCCGCATCTTAAATTTAGTTTTGATTATTTGTTTATCGCCGTAGGCGTGTTTGGCACCACCATCACGCCTTATTGTTTTTTCTGGCAGGCTTCGGAAGAAGTGGAAGAAGAGCATGCGGGCCATGAAAGCGTCTCAAAAATTGGAAAAACAATGCCAGAGCGAGTCGGCCGCATGCAATGGGACACGTTTGTCGGCATGCTGGCATCGGAGTTGGCACAATGGTTTATCATCATCACCACGGCTTCGGTATTGTTTGCCCATGGCATGACAAATATCAACACTGCCGCTGACGCGGCCAAAGCTTTGGAGCCGTTAGTCAAATCTTTTCCCAACTCGGGACAGATTGCCAAGGATTTATTTGCAGTAGGAATTATCGGTTTGGGCCTTTTGGGGATCCCGGTGCTGGCCGGGTCTTCTGCTTATGCGCTTTCCGAAGCATTTGGATGGAAAGAAGGGTTGTCGAAAAAATTTAAACAGGCCAAAGGTTTTTATGGCATCATAATTGTTTCGACTTTTATCGGCCTGCTTATGAATTTTTTTGGAATTAATCCAATCCGGGCCCTGGTTTTTACGGCCGTGGTCAATGGAGTTGTGGCGGTACCGCTGCTGTTTGTCATAGCTCGCATTAATTCCAACTCAAAAATCATGAATCAATACACCGGTGGCAAGCTGTCTTACACAATGCTCTGGATAACTTTTGCGGTTATGGCCACTGTTTCTCTGGGCATGTTTTACTCGCTATTTCGCTAGGATTGACAAGGTTATGTTTTAAGGTTAAACTTTTGTCGTAAGTCACCCGAATTGGTTTATGCCTCGGGTTTATTTATTAAGATAATCGCGATCCGAATGGTCAAATGATCATCCGAATCTACAAATGGTTGACCCAAATCGTAGAATTCGGATGAATTCGTTGATTAGTATCGCTTCTAAAGCAAGGATAAAATTTAGATGTCAAAACAAGTTTTACTGACAGCCGAAGGGTTGAAAAAATTGCAAGAAGAGTTGAAATTGCTCAAAGATGAGCGCCGCAAGGAAGTTATAGAACGGATACAGGAAGCGGTGTCGCACGGCGACCTTTCAGAAAACGCCGACTATGCCCAAGCCAAAGAAGAGCAGGCCATGGTGGAAGGGCGGATTCAGGAAATTGAAGAAATGATCAAAAATGCGCAGATCATCGCGCATAACGGCAATCACAACATGGTCTCGATCGGCTCAACAGTCACGGTTAAGGTAGGCGGCAAGGAATCCAAGTACACCATTGTCGGCTCAAACGAAGCCAATCCAGCAGCCGGTAAAATCTCAAACGAATCACTAGTCGGCAAATCCTTGCTCGGAAGCAAAGTCGGCGACAAAATCTCTGTTCAAACTCCGGCCGGCAATACGGAATACGTCATAGCCGCCATTGAATAAATTTTTCTTAAATCTCCGGTTAGTTGCGGAGATTTTTTGCAAAAAGAAAACCGAGCACCTATGAAGCGGGTGCTCGGGGGTCCAGCTTGGAGCCGGTGATACAGCATTCTTCGCAGCCGACGACCTTGTAGACTGGGTTCATCCAAAGTCCGGGATGGCGCCTTGTTGCCACGAGCTTTTGCAAATGCTCGCATGCGCGGCAATACCCCCGGCAGACTGCGTTGAGTGCCGTTTCTTTCGAAACTTGCATCAAACTTACGACCATTAATCCTCCAGCAAAGTTGTACCACACAGTTGTATAGTTTACTCTATCGCCAGCAATAAGTCAATACCTATCTTTGTGATATGTTTGTAAGCTCCAAAACCTTAATTTGAAGGCTTTCTGGATAAAAATACAGTGCTTTAGTCCAAAAGGTGAGTATCCGGTATATAATTTGCAGAAAATTGATAAATTTAATAGCTCGCGTTAGAATACCATGAAATTGAAACCAAACTACATTATAATCCCGGCACTTATCATTATTAGCGCGGCAGTGGGGATATACTTCAATTCCGGCGCGATTGTTACGTGGTACCCATATCTAAGGCTGCCGGCTTTCACGCCCCCGGGATATGTATTTGCTTTGGCTTGGACCATAATATATATTCTAACCGCAGCATCGGCTTTGCTGGTTTGGAACCAACCAAACACTAATTCTTATAAAATTTGGCTTGCTGTTGCATTCTTGGTGAATGGCTTTCTCAATGCATACTGGTGTTATTTATTTTTTGGCCTGCACTTGTTTGGAGCTTCCGTGTTCGAAAGCATCGTTTTGGACATTTCCGTGCTGATTTTGATAATAATGATTTATCCCAAACAAAAATTGGCAGCATTCTTGCTGCTGCCCTATTTTGCTTGGGTTAGTTTTGCTGTTTACTTGATGTATTCAATTGCAAACTTAAACTAAATGAAACTTAAACCAAACTACGTCATAATTCCTGTCGTTACAATTTTGGCTATGTATTTGAGCATATCCATGTCCAGAGCGCCTCTCATGGATTGGTACCCTTTCCTTAAACTCCCGGAGCTCATGCCCAGCAGGATGTTTTTTGCATTTATTTGGAATGTAAACCACATTTTAGTTACAATTGCAGCGCTCCTTGTTTGGAATTCATTTCCGCAAATTCCCAATCGAGTCATCATCATGGCTCTGTTTGCCATAAACGTGGCCCTGACCGTGACCTTGCCTTATATTTTTCTGGTGCAGCAGCTGTTTGGGCCGGCAGTGGCTGTGGCGATTTTGCTGGATGTGAGCATCATTGGTTTGATCATATATATTTATCCGCAGAAAAAATCCGCAGCAGTATTATTGCTGCCATATTTTGCCTGGGTCAGTTTTATAACTTATATGCTTTATTCGATCGCACTTTTAAATTGAATTTGAGAATTAAATTTAAGCAAAAAGAAAAACCGCACTCAAATTTGCTCGGTGCGGTTTTCTAGTGGTTGGTTGGCAGGGCAGTGGTTAGCCCATGCTTTTGGGAGAGGCGCTCTGCATGGCGTACAGCAGCCCGCCCGCGATTCCGCCGACGATCGCAATCAGTACGGCGCCGTAAATCAACAGATCTTTTAACACGCCGTTTCCTCCATCATTTCGTTCGCAACGCGAACGACCAAAACAGGATGGTCTTGGCCAAGATCGGACTCGGAAACCGGGCTGCTTTCGCTGCGCTCGACTTGTCCGTTTGTAAACAGCAATTCCAGCTGCGGTTGGATGCAATCCTGCTCGTCCATTTAATCCCTCCGTGAAGTTTCGTTATCTTAATTATTGCAAAGAATTGCAATATGAAGCAAATCGCACACAGTTATAAATTATACTCCTTTTTTGGGATTTTGTCAAGGGTGGGCTTTTTTGGCCACCAAATCAATATATGGTATAATTTGGGCACTTAATACATACAAATGTCAGACAAAATCGAAGAACTGCGGCAGGTTCGGACACAAAAATTGGAAAAACTGAAAAGCTTGGGTATTGATCCTTATCCGGTGGATTCGCATCGGACACATTCTATTGACCAGGCCAAGAAAAAATTTGATCAGCTGGCTGAATCAAAAGAAAAACTGACTTTGGACGGCAGGGTGAAATCTATCCGCGTCCACGGCAAACTGATTTTCGGCAATCTGGAGGACGAATCAGGCTCGATCCAATTTTTGCTGCGGGAAGATGGAGTTGGAGAAGAGGCTTTTCGGAATTTCGACCTGTTGGACATCGGCGACTTTTTGGAAGTAACCGGGAGTTTGGGGTTGTCAAAAACAGGAGAGAAGACATTGGAAGTAAAAGCTTACAGATTGTTGGCTAAGTCGCTGCTGCCGGTGCCCCAGGAATATTTTGGGTTGAAAGACTTGGAAACCCGCTTGCGCAAGCGCTATCTGGATCTGATGACGAACAAAGAAGTCCGCGACCTGTTCCAGAAAAAATCAATTTTTTGGAAATCAATCCGTTCATTTCTGGAAGATAAGGATTTTATGGAAGTCGAGCTCAATGTGCTGGAGCAAGTCCCGGGCGGAGCCGAAGCTGAACCATTCATCACCCACCACAACGCTTTGGATCGCGATTTCTATTTGAGGATTTCCCTGGAACTGCCGCTGAAGAAACTTTTGGTGGGCGGATTTGAAAAAGTGTTTGAAATCGGGCGCATTTTCCGCAATGAAGGAATTTCCACCGAGCATTTGCAGGACTATATGCAGATGGAATTTTATTGGGCTTATGCCGAATACGACCAGCTTATGCAGCTCTGCCAAGATATGTACCAAAATGTGATCCAAAGCGTAACGGGCGGACTTAAAACGACTTATGATGGCAAAGAAATTGATTGGTCCGGAAACTGGCCCAAGCTGCGGTATTTTGATTTATTTGAAAAGCACACTGGCTTGGACTTAAACAAAGCCACTGAAGGCGAGTTGCGCGAATATGCCAAGAAAGAAAAAATCAAGATTGAAGCCAGTCAAGGCAAGGGCCGGCTGATTGATTTGATTTACAAGAAAAAAGTCCGGCCGACTCTGGTCCAGCCGTGTTTTTTGATCAATCCGCCGATAGAAATCGAGCCGCTGGCCAAAAAAGATCCCAAAAATCCCAAAGAAGTCCAGCGCATGCAGATTTTGGCAGGCGGCACGGAATTAGGAAAGGGATTTACAGAACTCAACGATCCGATCGATCAGCGGCAACGATTTGAAGCACAGATGAAATTGCGGGAAGCCGGAGACAAAGAAGCCCAGATGCTAGATGCGGATTTTGTTGAAGCTTTGGAATACGGAATGCCGCCGACTGCCGGGTTTGGATTGAGCGAACGACTGTTCGCGGTAATTATGGATAAATCGGTGCGGGAAACAGTCTTCTTCCCGCCGATGAAAGAAGAGTAAAAGTCTCGGGCAGCCGCTTGTCGGACACGTCCGCTTGAGCCGGACTAAGTGCTCGGCCATTGAAAGGCCTCGCAATTGTCCTCCAAGCGGCTGCCCTCGACCAGAAAAAGAACAGATATGGAAGATCAACAGAGGCCAAAAGTCGGAGTCGGAGTGATGATTTTGAAAGACGGCAAAGTTCTGCTGCAAAAGCGGCAGGGCTCGCACGGAGCCGGCGAATTTGCGTTCCCAGGCGGGCATTTGGAATATATGGAATCATTTGAGCAGTGCGCCAAAAGGGAAACCATGGAAGAGGTGGGGATTGAAATCGAAAATATCCGATTCCAGTTTTTATCGAATGTCAAAAAGTACGCCCCAAAGCATTATGTTCACGTCGGTTTGATTGCAGATTGGAAATCAGGCGAGGCGAAAACACTGGAGCCGGAAAAAGTTACGGAAGTGGGTTGGTATGATTTGGATCACTTGCCAGAGCCGATATTCGAATTTTGCAAGCAAGCTTTCGAAGCGTATAAATCCGGACAGGATTATTTCGACGCATGACAAGAAGCGAAGCATTGGCTCTTTTGAATGAGCACATAAAAAACATAAATCTTATTCGCCACAATCTGGCAGTCGGGTTTATTATGCAAGCTTTGGCCCGGAAGTTTGGACAGGACCAGAATGACTGGGAATTGGCGGGAATGCTGCACGACTTGGATTGGGAAAAGACCAAAGATGATTTTCATAAGCACAGCGTCCTTTCAAAAGAAATTTTGGAAAAAACCGACATCAACCCAGAAATTATCAATGCAATTTATATCCATAACCACATTCACGGACTAACACCAGTCACATTGTTAGAAAAAACTTTGTATTGCGTTGAAGAATTATCAGGGATAATTACGGCAGCGGCCCTGGTTCAGCCGGATAAAAAATTAGCTTCTGTCACAGTCGATTCTGTTTTGCGGAAATTCAAGTCGAAAAGTTTTGCTGCCGGTGTAAATAGGGAAATTATTTTACTTTGCAAGGAATACATTAATTTGGAATTACCGGAACTTACTGAGATTGCATTGAAGGCCATGCAAGCGCATGCAGAAGAAATAGGGTTATAAAGATCTAATTTCTAATTGACCATATTTTAAAATGAATGAAAAAGTTGCTGATAGCTACCACCAATCCTGCTAAAAGAGACGAATACAAAGACCTCCTCCGGGGGTTGCCATTGGAATTGGTAGATCTGGAAGATGTTGGTATTACCGATGTGCCTGCAGAAACCGGAAAAAATTTTGAAGAAAATGCAATTATTAAGGCGAAATTTTATTACCAAACATCCGGGTTGCCGACACTGGTGGACGACGGCGGGTTTGAGATTGACGCGCTCAATGGCGAACCGGGAGTCAAAAGCCATCGATGGCTTGGCTGGGAGATGACGGACGAAGAAATTATTGAAGAAGTTATGAAAAGGATGAGAGGGAAAATGCAAAGATCCTGCAGGTTAAATTTGGTTGTGGCGCTTGCCACACCTTTTGGGATCGTGACCAGTCAATCAGCAGTAGAAGGCGTGGTGGCGGAAAAAGCCGCAGAAAAGAAGATAAAGGGGTTTCCGTACCGATCACTGATGTACTTCCCAAGTTACGGGAAATATTATTGCGATATTTCGGAAGAGGAACACGAAATATTAAACCACCGCAAGCACGCAATCGAAAAAATTAAAGATATGTTTGTGGAGATTAGTAAAGAGTAACGAGTAATTAGTAACGAGGAATTTATGCTCGATATAAAGTTTATCCGCGAACATGCGGAGGAAGTTAAGAAAAATAACAAGGTTCGAGGGATTAATGTTGATATGGACCGGCTTTTGGATTTGGATACTATGCGACGCGACCATATCAAGCATATTGAGGAATTGCGTGCGCAGCGAAATCAAGGATCAAAAGGCAAGCCAACTCCGGAAGAGATAGAAAAAATGCGCAAAGTAGGTGATGAGATTAAGTCAGAGGAAGAAAAACTAACCAAAATCGAATCTGAACTCAATGAGCTTTGGATGAAAATTCCGAATCTTACCCATCCGGATTCGCCGATTGGTGCTGAGGAAGACTTCAAAGTTTTGGCAAAGCACGGTTCAGTTCCGAAATTTTCATTCAAGGCCAAAGATCATGAAGAACTCATGTTGGATTTGGATGTGATTGATTTTGAGCGCGGGGCGAAAGTTGCGACCAGTAAGTTTTATTTTGCCAAAGGAGATTTAGTTCGACTTAACCAAGCGCTGATCAACTACGGTCTGGAAATCGCGGGAAAGCATGGTTTTGAACTCATGGAAACGCCAGATATGGCCAAAAATGAAATTCTCTTGGGCATTGGGTTCAATCCCCGCGGGGATGAAAAACAAGTTTACAATATCGCCGATGAAGACCTAAGTTTGGTGGGAACTGCAGAAATCACTGTTGGCGGCTACCATTCGGATGAGGTTTTGGACTTGTCCGCTGGACCAAAAAAATATGCAGCAGTTTCGCACTGTTTCCGAACTGAAGCCGGTGCTTATGGCCGCACCAGCAAAGGCTTGTACCGCGTACATCAGTTCACTAAATTGGAATTATTTGCTTTTTGCAAACCTGAAGATTCTGAGAAAATCCACCAGGAAATTTTGGACATAGAAAAAGAAATCGTGGATGGGTTGGAAATCCCATATCGTGTGATCGATATTGCCAGCGGAGATTTGGGCGGACCTGCGTATCGCAAATATGACATTGAAGCTTGGATGACTATGAAAAATGATTATGGTGAGATTACCTCGACTTCAAACTGCACCGATTATCAAGCACGGCGATTGAATATCAAATATCGCAAGTGGGACGGAGCTACTGAATTCGTACACACTTTGAACGGCACAGCTATTGTGACTTCGAGGTTCCCAATCGCGATATTTGAAAATTACCAACAGGAAGACGGATCGATTTTGATACCGAAAGTTCTGCAGAACTTTATGGGTAAGGATAAAATTGGATAGACCACCCTCATCCGGTACTTCGTGCCACCTTCTCCCATAGGGAGAAGGAAAAAAGGAATAATACATTTGAAAATTTTCAGCAATCATCGTAGAAAATTGGAACCGCATCGGAGGTATGGTGGCAGGGAGTTTAAAGACAAGTTAGTTGCGGCCAAAAACTACAAGCGGAATTTCAATTCAAACAAAGAAAGTTTTGTTAGCGCTTTTTTTTCGCGAGCCGGCATGTCGCAGGCTGCGGTTTATACAACCCTGGTTTTCATTGGGGCGATTTTTTATTTTTTGGTAATTTCGCCTTATTTTTTGGTGACGCAGGTCTCTGTTTCCGGCAACAAGCAAGTGTCCTCTGATGAGATTGTTTCGGCAATCCAAAATGCCGCGAACCATCGTTTTATGTTGGTCAAAAAAAATAGTTTTTTTCTGCTGAATTCGGGCGTGGTGAATAAAATCATAGTTTCCGCCGACCCTTTGGTTCGCGTGACTAAATCGAGCAGGAGCTGGCCGAATAAACTCAAAATCGAAGTGATTGAGCGCACTCCGACTTTGGTGCTGGCTGCCAACCAAAAATATTATTTGGTTGATGACCAGGGATTTGTGATCAAAGAGGTCCCGGATTCCGGAAATTATCTCAAAGTTTCGGACCAGGTCGGTGAAGATATCAAAGTCGGCGAAACCATAGACGGCAAGCTCATACCATTTATCATTTCGATGAAGCAAATATGGCCCACGCGCCTGACACAGGCGATTGCTGCGGTGAAGATCCCCGGCAAAGGAGCCACTGAAGTAGAATTCGTGACCTCGGAAGGCTGGTCAGTATTCTTTTCCACTGACAGACCTGTCGTAAGCCAGCTGGGCAACCTTGTGATTTTATTAAATAAACAGATTGGGTCCGACAGGTCCAAATTAGCGTATATTGACCTCCGAATCGCCAAATGGGCTTATTATTGCTTTAAAGATACGCCGTGCCAGCAATCAGACCAGCAAGGGTTGGCCCAGCAGCAATTGCAGTCTCAGAGTGCCAACAATCCCACGCCGGCGCAGACTTCTGGCACGAATACGATTAACGCAAACAGCACAAAATAACTATGAAGTTTTAATGTTACATTTAGCAACTTACCTCGTAATTTATTATAGATTTGAGCTCAAAATTAACAATTTAAGCATTTGACGGAGCAAGAAGCCATAAATCAATGCCTCTCTGGCAATATGGACGCGTTTGCGACTTTGTACGATCTCTATATCCAAAAGGTCTACAGATTTGTCTATTACCGTGTGGGGCACAAGCAAGTTGCGGAAGATTTGGTATCTGTCGTGTTTACCAAAGCTTTTTCAAAATTTCATACTTACAATCCCAAGCTGAGCTTCCAAGCTTGGATTCTAAGCATTGCCCGCAACACTGTGATTGACCATTACCGGACGAAGAAAGCCACTTTCGATATCGAAGAAGCTTTCAATGTTTCTGACCAGACTAATTTGAGCAAAGACTACGAGCTTAGAGAAAAAATTGACCAGGTCCGGAAGTATTTGCAGGGCCTGGATCCCGAACAGCGCGATTTGGTAATCATGAGACTGTGGGACGGATTGGCTTACGAAGAGATCAGCAAGGTTTTGGGAAAATCAGAAGCAACGCTGCGAGTAAATTTTTCCAGAATCCTTTCCAAAATGCAAAAAGAATTAATTCTGGCTTTGGTGCTAGTTGCCATTGTCATCGGAACATAAATTATGGACCAGAAAATCAACCAAATTATCGATGAGCTCATAAGCTTGGATCCGGAATTCGAGAAACACCGCCCGGAACTGGAACGTCTTCTGGCCAATATTCTGGCAAGCAAACCCGAGCCTGTAATCGATCAGCAATTTGTCATTAACCTTAGAACAAAAATCATGGAAGAAGAGAACAAACCAAAAGTTTCCGTGATGGAAACGATAAGGAACAGCTTTATGAAAAAGCTCGTGTTTTCCGGTGTCGGAGTGGTCGTAATTGTATTGATCATTGCAGCCGGATTGGTATATATCAAAAAGCCAAATAACAATTCTGTAATTACCCAAAACACAAAAGTTCAAGTGATCAGGACTTCAGATCATGCATTCGGAAGCCTGGCAACCCTGACCGCCAGCTCGGCTACTGGAAAAGGCGGCGGGGGTGGAGACGCTTCCGCTCCTATGGGTTTCGGCATGGGCGGTGGCGGCGGGGGTGTGGGTTCGCCGAACATAATGCCTTATGAACCGGTAAATTATAAATATGTTTATAAAGGTGACCCTTTGACACTTGATAAAGACAAACTCGATGTGCTGAAAAAAGATCCGATTAACTTCAGCCAATCCCTAGACCTAAGTTCCTTTGGCTTGGGACTCATAAATCTCAGCAGCTTCCCGGGCGCCAAGGTCCAGTCCATAAACCTGGGCCAGGGCAGCGACGGATACAGCATCTATGTCGATTTGATGAATGGGAATATTTCGGTAAACGGCTATTTCGGGCCTATATATGACGCAAAGACTTGCAATCCAAACGGTTGCCCTCAGCCGCCGGCGCTAAATCCTTCCGATGTTCCGGATGACCAAACGATGATTTCCATAGCCAATGATTTCGTAAATGCACACGGGGTCCCGTTAACCAATTACGCTACGCCGGAAGTCGTGCAAAACTTGTATGGTGTCAACAACAAAATGATGCCTATATCCGAAATCCAGCAGGTAGTTTATCCATTCAAAGTCGACAATAATGTCATTTATGACGAGAGTGGAAACAAAAGCGGGCTGGTTATAGGAATCGACATCCGCAATAAAAAGGTTTCGAGTATATGGAATCTGGTCTCTTCCAACTTCCAAGCCTCCAGCTATGATGCGGAAACTGATCCTGCCAAGATCCTGAAAATAGCCGAACAGGGCGGAATGTATTATTACGGCGGGGACCCGAATGCCAAGAAAACAGTTGAAATTGATTTGGGCACGCCCATGATGCAGTATGTTTTTATGTGGGACTACAGCAACGGTACTTCCAATCAAATTTTGGTTCCGTCCTTGATTTTCCCAGTGATAACACAGCCATCCACCGGCAACTTTTATCGAAATGCCGTAACTGTGCCGCTCATTAAGGAAATTCTTAGCCGCGACAATGGCGGTGTGATCAAACCAATGCAGGGGAGTTCCTCATCCGGGACAGTTCCTGAAGGTACGGTTGTCCCTTCTCCGGTCCAATAAAATTTACCAAAAAACAGGCCAAATTAATGGGCCTGTTTTTTAATTGCTTGTCTTGACTTGAGGTCTCGGATATGCTAAAATGAGCAGTCCTTTGTGAGGACGGAAATTTGAATGATTGGAGGAACGGATGAGAAAAAAGATTGGCGAGCGCCGCGTCGATGTGATCTTGGAGTTCATCTGCGCTTACCTCAAGCAGCTTGCCGCTGCCGGTTACAAGTATGGCGACAAGCAGGAGTTCATTTACGAACTGTTTTGTGAGTGCCAGGAGCGCGTGCCCAAATCGCTGTTTAAACGCGCACTGCGTATGATCCATCCCTGGCGACGCACAACCTACTTCGTGCTGTACCATGATCCGGAAACGCACGATCCCATGGTCAAGCTCCGCGAAGTGGACCGTCGGACGCGAACAAAGGCCCAGTCGGAAGTGCCCAGCCCAGTCCGCAAGAAGAAGCGCGCCAAGACAGTGAAGCTGGTAGCCACGGAGCAGGAGCTGCGGGGCGAAACCATTGCTCATTAGCGTATTACGTAAACGGAAGGTCGCCGACTTTCCGTTTTTATTTTGCTTGAAAAAACTCGGACATTCGCTAGAATGAATTCCAGACAACAAAAATGGAGGAAATTGTGTCGATCCGATCAATGCCTACGAAAGTCGCAGATACACCGTTGTCGGTTGCAGTCCGTTATATTGCCACGATTGGGAAAGCAGTTGCGCGATACGAAAAAAAAGTAGCGCCGATTGACCGCGAGATAGAAGAGTTGGAAAAGCGCTTGGAATATTTGAAAGCCAAACGGGAGCAAGCCAAGCCCCTGATCAGCAAGCTTGTCCGTAAATTCCATCAATTTGCGGAACGCTACCGCTTCGATTTGACCCGCGACAGAACTAAGCTGGTAAAAACTCCTGCAGGGGATTTCAAATGGGCTCTTAACAGAAAAGGGATCCTCTGCAGCAAGAAGGACGAGTTGCCTGTAGTGAATGAGCTGCTTCGGCTGGGGAAGTTCAACTTGCTTCGTTACGAAGTCAAACGAAGTGAAACTGTAGCTGCGGTGGAAAACGGCGAGCTCAAAGGCGCGCGGATTCCGGTTGGTCAGCGTGAACGGTTTGTGGTGTATCCGACGGGTACCTTGCCGGTCACAATTTGCGGCGAAGATCCGGTCCGAATCGGAAAAGAACAACTCGAAGAATAATTTGTGTGACCTTGATCCTATTTGGTTTGGGATCAAGGTTTTTTATTTTTAAATTTGTTCTATTTGGAATAGGAAAATAAAAACAGCACAGCTTTTTTCAAGCAGTGCTGAAATCGAAATTGTCTAAGCAGATTTGAACAGTTCGCTCTCGAGCCGCTGAACTTCGTCAAGCCGCAAGGGCTTGCCATGCAGCTTGGCTAAAGCCACCGAGTCATCCTGTGCAAGCCGGAAGAATTCTTCTGCTTGCACCAAGTCTCCGGAAGCGGCAAATGCCCGAGCGGCATTGATGTACACGCCGGACCTGATGATCAAACGATGCCAGTCTGTAAGCGGCACTCCGTCGGCGTATTCGGATTGCTCCGCCAGAAGATTCAGCAAAGTCGCAAATTCCCGGCGGGATTCGTAATGTCCGGTCATGGCTTCTGCGAGCAGCTGCTGTTTGAGGAACTCGACATGCTGGGCGTCTCGGTGCTGGGGCAGCAAACTGTAAGCTTTGCGGTACACTTCCAGCGCTGATTCGTAATCTTTATCGCGGAGATAAGCGTCTCCCAAGCGGAGATATCCGATAGCTCCAAAACCGGAACTAAGCTTAAATCTCTCGGTAAAGTTGATGATCATGTTGGCGTAGGCGTACATGAACACCAACCAGCCTTTTTCGGACGTTTCATCGAAGCGGCGCTGGAAAATGATAAACTGCTCCATCAGCGCGCGCACAACCATGTCCCATTTTCCTTCGAGCGGCGCGTTGTTGCAGATCAGAGCGAATTTCAGCGAGGCGGCCTCAAACCGCTTTTCTTCCCGGTCTACCCGCCCCAACTCCAAAGACCTTTCGTAGTCGATCGCCATTATTTTGTCCCTCCTTGGGGGATAGGACATCCTAACATTTTTCGCACAAAAAAACAAGCCTCGCAATTTGAAGCTTGTTTGTATTATTTGACGTGGTACTCGGTGGCGTAGATGTCGCCTTTGAATCCCGGAGTGTCGGCGTAAGAAAATTCCGCAATCGAAGCCCAGTTGCCGGGAACATTTGGTTTGGACCCGCCGAATCCTGTTGTCCAGAGCAGCCAGACATTGTCGTTTTTCTTTAGCTTTGGATGATTGAATATGGTGTCTGTCAAAACCAAATCATTGGGTGACAGCAAAGCCGTGCCAGAGAAGTGCGGAATCGTATCCAGAGCGCCCGATGAGATAAGCTGGGGATGGATGCCGGTTTGATTGTAGTATCGGAACGTGAAATAAATGAAGCTGGACCCGACATAGATGTGATCCGAAGGCAGTGCTCGCTCATTTACGATTTTGGACAGGGCGGCCATGCCGGGTTTGCGGTTTTCGGAACGGTTCAAAAAGAGGTTTTTTACGTCCATATCCTTCCAGTTTTTGAAAAACGCGAAAACTATGGCAATCACAAACATCCAGATCATAATGCTGCGCAATGATCGGTTCGGAATTTCGTTAAGAACCATAACCAGCAAAATTGTAAAAAATAGGGATGCAAAAACAAAATATCGGTCCAAGTAGATTGCGGTTTGGATTGACAGCAAAATTGACGCCAAAAAAGGGACAACCAAGCTTAACAAGACCAGCCATTTTTCTTGGACCTTGATCCGCCGGATGAAAACATAAAGCAGGACGACTGTGACTAAAGTTGCCGCCATCAGGACATAATGGTCGATGCCTTGCCCTCCGAAAATCATTTTCCAAATCGTGGAGGGAATGGACCAGCGGTCCATCGCTGGAATCCAGTATTGTTTATCTACCCGCGCTCTTTGAACCAGAAATGTCCCAAGCCAAGGGATAAATAAAATTAACGTCAAAAGATAAGCCCAAGCACCGCGCAATGCCTGCGAATCCGAAAGCTTGAATGAATACTTTTTGTTTCGAATCAGCCAGTAGATAACATAGAGGCCTTGAGCGGCGCAGGAAAAGATCAGGTAATAATGGGTGTAAAAACAAGCAGCAACCAAAATCCCGTAAATCGTCCAATCGCGGAATTTCTGTGACTCCAAAGCTTTCAACAAATAGTAGCTGGAAATCAAAATTAAAAATGTTCCCAGAGTATACATGCGGGCTTCCAGAGAATATTGGGCCTGGAATGGATTTATAGCGATGAAAAATGCCGAGAGCAATGCAAGTTTTTCGTTTTTGAAAGCTTTTTTCACGAATAAGTACCCGGCAAAAATTGTCAGGGTTCCAAAAAGTATGGACATGCCGCGCAGGGAAGTTAATCCCGTGCCAAATACATAAGTCCACAGGCGCAAAATCCAATAATATAGCGGCGGATGCACATCCAGGCCGATGCGGCGCATCATCTCGCCCCAGGAATAATCTCGGACCAGCAATGCCGAAAAAGCTTCATCGTGCCAGAGCGCGACCGTGGTGTTGTTGTAAATTCGGAAAAACAAGCCGACAGCGCCGATGGCAATCAGCCAAAGCTGCGATGGGTTTTTTTTGGTGATTTTTTTTGCCATAAACTATTCCTCGTAAACTTCCATAATTACTTGTCCAAATTGGTTTTTGCCTTGCCTGACCAATTTGGCTTCGGGGTGGTGCCTTTTGTAGGTGATGGCATCGTACAACGTGCTTTGGGTAAATATCATTTGGTCTCCTGGCTCCATGCTTTGCTTCCAGGAATTGGCCGGATCCAGTTCAATGTATGGTATACCGTATCCTGATGTGAGGTAGTCGGTAGTTTGGACAGAAAAAGCGTCGAGAACCAGATAAGTATGGTTTTTGTCGTTCCGGGCTTTTAGATAATCGGAAACGTCGGTTAAGTCGGAGCGGAAAGCATAATAAGCTTCCGGCGACTTGGCAGAAACTTGGAAAACGGCAAAGTAGCCGTAGAATCCCAAAGCGCCCAGGAAAACCGCGGCAAAAGCAATTCGGCCAGGTTTGTTGACTAAATATTTGATGTACCATTCCCAAAATTTGTTGACTCCCCAAGCGGAGGCAATGAATATCGGCGGGATCACGCCAATGATCCTCAAGCCGTGGGGGATGCCTTCGGCTGTGGTAATTTCGGGCACAATCATAAACCAAAACCATGTTGCCAATCCGGAAAGATAAACAGTCTGCACGTTAATCCGTTTTTTGTAGGCATCATAGAAAAATTTGAGGATAACGAGCGTAAAAATAATAATGCTGACTGCAAAGAACGGGCTTATGATCGGAGAGAGAAAAGGGAACCCGGCCACGTTTTGCCGCCAGTTCATATCGCCATTCGTAAAGAAACTCATTAAGGTTTTCTTCACCACTGTTATGAACGTCCCGATTACATTGCCGCCATTTAATTCTTTGTTGAAAATTGAGACTTCGCCTGCGCGGCCGACAAATGTTTTGGGGTGGGCGATGAAATACGATCCCAGCCAGGAAAAAGAAATAAGGAAGCCGATGATGAACGCTTCGATGCCGGACCAGTAAGTTTTGATGACTTCCCGGATCCGATCTCGCACCGCAAACAATAACACGACCAAAAGCGCAAAAAGAATAAACGGCATCATTCGGTAAGAGATATAAGTGTAAAAACCCAGGCCGAAGCTGATGCCGGCCCAGGCCGCTGACCACATTCGGGAGCGCTTTTGTTCGGGCGGGGTCTGGAAAAATTTAACGATAAACAAAAAAGTTAAAGTGGTAAACAGAGGAATGAGGTTGGCGCGAAATGCGTTGCGGTTTAGAGCCACGGCATAGCTTGAGACGGACATAAAAAAGCTCGCCAACAAAGCCGTGCGCTTTCCGAACAAGCGTTTTACCAGCAAATAAGTGACAAGAATTTCCGCAACTCCGACAATACCGGTTACTATGTGGTGCTGCCAGGGACCACGGCCAAAAATTGCCACAGAGGCGGCAAGCATATAGAAAAACAGCGCCTCCCGGCCATTCCCGCGTTCATAAAATGGCTGGAGGTGCCCTTGGAAAATTGAGTTAATATCCAAACCGTTGGCCGCTTCGTCGGGAAAAAGCCCGTTGGGAAAACTCTTGATCATGTAGAAGCGAAAAAAAATCGCCGTAAGCAGGATTAAGATGAGCACCCAATTTGATTTTATAAATTTTAGCATTATTTGTTTCGAGAATGAAAGTGGATTTTTTTGCGGGAAATTGGTATAATCTATGCAATGTTTACAGCCAAACTTAACGAAGTTTCCGTATCAAAAAAGAGCTTTTTATTGGAGCCCAATAACTTGATCAGTTTAGGGCTTTCTTTGCTTATAAACATTATACATTGGGCCACTGTTTACTTCAAGATCGGTTTAAAAGATATCAGTTTGGTTTTGCACTACAATGTCGTATACGGTACAGATTTTGTTGAGCGGTCGCGTTATATTTACATTATCCCGGCCACGGCTTTAATCCTTTTTATTTTGAATTTTTCTTTTGCCATGTATCTTTCCAAGAAAGAAAAACTTGCCAGCTATTTCCTGAATTTTTCTTCGATAGCGGTGCAGGTTGTATTTTTTGTTTCCTCGCTGATTATCATTCGCGCCAATGCCGGATAAAGCCATGACAAAGCGTAGTGCCGAAATCAGGTTTTATGAAATTCTGCCCGGTGCTCTGACTTGGATCACGCTTTTAGGCGCGCCAATTCTGTCGTATTTCCATCCGGTTTGGATTTCAGCGTACATCATAGCTTTTGATTTGTATTGGTTTTTGAAAGGCGGGAATGTCGCCATCCACCTGGTCCATTCTTACAGGGAACTGCGGACTCACAACAAGATTGATTGGCTTACGTGGTGTCGCCAATTGAGCCCGGATTTTGTGGCGACTCTGAAAGATCATGCAAAATTAGAAAAAAATTCGGCTTTGCGGAACTTGTATTTGAATTATGCCGAAAAAATAGAAAAAATCTCTGACGGAAGGAGTTTGGATTGGCAGCGCATCCATCATCTCATCATTATCCCGATGTATAAGGAAACTTTCGAGGTCTTGGAGCCGGCTTTAGCTTCCTATAGCAATGCCGACTATCCCAGCGAAAAACTGATATTGTTTTTGGCCGTAGAAGAGCGGGCCGGTGAAGAATCCATGAATACCGCGAAAGCTCTGGCGGAAAAATTTAGCGGCAGGTTTGCCCACATCAGCATTGTCGCGCATCCGGATGGAATTGTGGGCGAGGTCAAAGGCAAGGGTTCAAACATCACTTATGCTGCCAAAGAAGCATGGAAATATTTACAACGGCGAAACATCAAGCCCGAGGACGTATTGGTTTCCGCATTCGATTCCGACACCTCGGTGTCCAAAAATTATTTTGCCCATCTGACCTTTGATTTTTTGACGCTGGACAAGCCGTTCCAGGCCAGCTACCAGCCGATGCCGGTTTTTCACAATAACATTTGGGATACTCCAGCCATTGCCCGCGTCATTGCCACGTCGTCTTCTTTTTGGCAGCTGGTGGAAGCTTCCAGGCCGGATCGGCTTATCACTTTTTCATCTCACTCCATGAGCTTTAAAACACTGATAGATGTCGGTTTTTGGCGGACCGATATTATTCCGGAAGATTCCCATATATTTTGGCAGTGCTTCATACATTTCAATGGAGATTATCGAACCCATCCGCTATTCACTACCGTATCCATGGACGCGGTTTTAGGCGAGAGCTACTTCGGGACTTTGATTGCGCAATACAAACAGAAGCGGCGCTGGGCCTGGGGGGTTACGGAGATTGCCATGGATGTTCCGGTGGTTATCCGCAATAAAAAAATTCCACTTTGGAAAAGATTGCTTTGGAGCGAGCGTTTGATCGAAGGCCACTATTTCTGGGCCACGGCATCGATTATGATTGCCATCCTTGGCTGGCTGCCTTTGTTTTTCGGCGGGACGAGATTTGGAACGACTGTTGTGGCGGTAAATCTGCCCGTGCTGACAAGGACCATTATGAGCATTGCCACTTTTTTCCTGATTTTCTCCATGTATATTAATATGGTAATGCTGCCGCCGAGGCCCAAGGGTTACCCGCGCTGGAAGACAGTGTCGATGCTTATCCAATGGGTATTTTCACCGATCGTGTCCTCGGTTTTCGGTTCCCTGCCCGCCATAGACGCTCAAACCAGGCTGATGTTTGGCAGATACATGGAATTTTGGGTCACTCCCAAAATCCGCAAAAACCAGGTTAATGCCAGCCCTGATTCCGAGCTGGAATATAAAAAAGGTATAATTTAGATATGAGAAATATTTACTTTGTAGCAATGTGTCTGTCGTTCATAATTTCCTTCATAGGAACCTTTTTGGTGTCCCGGATCGCGGTGCGCCGGAGGATTATCGATTATCCGGATGAGCAGCGCCGTTACCACAAAGCGCCGACTCCGGCATTGGGCGGAATTGCGGTCTTTGCAAGCTTCTTTCTGGTAACGCTGGCAGTAGGAATTTTCGGGGGATACCTCCTCAACGGCAACATCCCGTTTCGAGTGCTGCTGGGCATTTGGGCCGGGGGCGCGATCCTTATGATTGGCGGCTACCTGGATGATCGTTATCGTTTGCCGCCGGCATATTCCATAATTTTTCCCGTGCTGGCCAGCTTGACCATAGTTTTTTCCGGCATTCGCGCGGTCAGCATCCATAATCCTTTCACGGGCGGAGTCATTCCTCTTGATTCGCTGACTTTGTTCGGCCTGCCATTGGTTTCATCGGTAATTGTTTTCCTATGGGCCCTGGGCATGACTTACACCACCAAACTTTTGGATGGCATGGATGGCTTGGTCACCGGCATCAGCGCCATTGGCGCGTTGGTTTTATTTTTCTTATCACTGACGCCGCAGGTGCTGCAGCCGCAGACGGCTTTGCTTTGCATAATCCTAGCCGGCAGTTTGCTTGGTTTTCTGATTTTGAATTTTTATCCGGCGAAAATTTTTCTTGGAGAAGGCGGCAGCACTTTTGCCGGTTTTATGCTGGCAGTTTTGGCCATAGTTTCCGGCGGAAAAATCGCCACGGCATTGCTGGTTATGGGCATCCCGCTTCTCGACGCTTTGTGGGTGATCTTGCAGCGGCTGTTCAATCACCAGTCGCCGTTTGTGGGCGACCGCCGGCATTTGCATTTCCGGCTTCTGGATATTGGTTTTTCCGAGCCGCAGGCCGTGCTTTTCCTCTATGCCTTAAGCGCTTTTTTTGGCGCGACGGCACTGTTTTTGCAGTCTTTGGGCAAGCTCGTCGCCCTCGGAATGCTGGCCGTGGTCATGGCGGTTATAGTTATTTCCATTTTCTTTACTTATAAATATAAACAAAACGAACAATAATATGCGGAGTAAATTTTTTTGGAAGTTTTTTTTGGCATTAATCGGGATAACTTTTTTGGCAACGGCATGTAACAACCAACCGAATTTACACCAGGACGCCGTGCTGGAAGTCCACGGCCGCAAGTTTGCTATTCAGCTGGCTGACACTCCGCAGAAGCGGGCCGACGGCTTAAGTGGCGTGCCGTACATTACTGACGGCGAGGGGATGCTGTTCCTGTTTTCGCAGCCGCAGCACCTCCAATTTTGGATGAAGGGCATGAATTTTCCGCTGGACATTATTTGGATCAACGGCAACACTGTTGTAGACATAACTGAAAATATCCAGACCGAACCGAACAAAGATGACAATCAACTGAATATTTACAGCCCCAACACGGATTCGGATAAGGCTTTGGAGGTTAACGCCGGCTGGGCCCTGCGCCACGATGTCAAAGTCGGCGATACCATTACTTGGAGTAAACTCAACGGGCAATAAATGGTCTTGACCCAAACGCAATTTTTTGCTAAAGTATACAAGTAATTTTAACTTAAATTTACCTCTCTCCCTGCCTCTCTCCTGAGAGGAGAGAGGGGTTCTAAAAGGAAGTAGTCAAGTGCAGGCAATCATAGAAACAGGCGGAAAGCAGTATCTGGTTTCCC